>DASVWB010000196.1:0-30649 GCA_036389815.1 Pyrinomonadaceae bacterium
CCGGCCGGGGCTGCGCGCCCGACCAACAGACCAAGCCTCGCGCAGCAGGAGGGGGTGTGGACAGTAGAAATCCCGCAAGGCCTTTCATGTGGGCCGTCGTCGCTCTGGGCTCGTGCGCCCTGCTCTTCTCGGCCTGGTCGCTGCCCCTGGCGCGGCTCGACCAGCGCTTCCTGCTGTTGGGGCTGCTGGTCTGCGTCAGCTCGCACGTGGCCGTGCGCATCCCGCGCGTGAGCGGCCGCATCACGGTCTCGGACACGCTCGTCTTCCTCACGCTGCTGCTCTACGGCGGCGCGGCGGCCGTCATGCTCTCGGCGCTCGAAGGCGTCTACGCCTCCCTGCGCATCAGCCGCAGGCCGCTCACCATCCTCTTCAACTCGGCCGTGCTCGGGCTCTCGACCTTCCTGACGGCCTCGGTGCTGCGCGCGCTCTTCGGCGCGGCCGACCTCGCGGGCGCCGAATACTCGCCCTACTCGCTGGCGGCCGTCTTCGTGATGGCGCTCGTGCAGTACGCGGCGAACACCGGCCTCATCGCCGCCGAGAAGTCCATGAAGCTCGGCGAGCGCTTCTGGCCGACGTGGAAGACCTACTACCTCTGGACTTCGGTGACCTACCTCGCGGGCGCCTCGGCCGCGGGCGTGACGGCGCGGCTCGTGCAGGCGGTCGGCTTCTACGCGGTGCTGACGACCGTCCCCATCGTCGCCATCATCTACTTCACCTACCTGACCTACCTGAAGAACATCGAGGCGTCGGAGGCGCACGTCGAGGAGCTTTCGCGCTACCTGACGGAGCTGAAGCTGAGCGAGGCCGAGCGCGAGCGGATACTGCTCCGTGAGAAGGCCGCGCGCGCCGAGGCCGAGGCCGCCAACCGCGTCAAGGACGAGTTCCTCTCCACGCTCTCGCACGAGCTGCGCACGCCTCTCACCTCCATCATCGGCTGGACGAGCCTGATGCGCTCGGGGCAGGTCAGGGGCGAGGTGCAGGCGCAGGCTTTGGAGACCATCGAGCGCAACGCGCGCATCCAGTCGCGGCTCATCGACGACCTGCTCGACCTCTCGCGCATCATCTCGGGCAAGCTCCTGCTCGAAGCGCGCGAGGTCGACCTGGCGCGCGTCGTCGCCGACTCCGTCGAGGTGGTGCGGCCGGCGGCGAACGCGAAGAACATACGGCTCCGCTACGAGTTCGAGCCGGGCGCGCACGCCGTCTCGGGCGACCCGGCGCGGCTCCAGCAGGTGGCGTGGAACCTGCTCTCGAACGCGGTGAAGTTCACGCCCGCGGGCGGCGAGGTCACGGCGAGGCTCGGGTACGAGGGCGGGCGCGCGCGCTTGAGCGTGAGCGACACGGGCAAGGGCATCCCGGCGGAGTTTTTGCCGCACGTCTTCGACCGCTTCCGGCAGGCCGACAGCGCGACGACGCGCCAGTACGGCGGGCTCGGCCTCGGCCTCGCCATCGTCCGCCACCTCGTCGAGCTGCACGGCGGCGGCGTCCAGGCCGAGAGCGAGGGCGAGGGGAAGGGCTCGACCTTCTCGGTGAGCTTCCCCGTGGCGCTCGCGCCCGCTTGCTCTTGCGCGCCGCGCGAGGCGGAGGGGCGGGCGGGCGTGGAGGGCTTGACGGGCGTGCGCGTGCTCGTCGTGGACGACGAGCAGGACACGCGCCGGCTCATCAGCACCGTCATCGCGCAGTCGGGCGCGGAGGTGACGGCGTGCGCCTCGGCCGGCGAGGCGCTGGTGAAGTTGAAGACGTGGCGGCCGCACATCCTGATGAGCGACTTCGGGATGCCGGGCGAGGACGGCTACGCCCTCATCGAGAAGGTGCGCGCGCTCCCGGCCGAGCGCGGCGGCCGCACGCCCGCCGCGGCGCTCACGGCCTACGCCCGCGACGAAGACCGCCGCCGCGCGCTCGCCGCCGGCTACCAACTGCACATCTCCAAGCCCTTCAGCCCCGGCGACCTCATCGCCGCCGTCGCAGACCTGCAAGCGCAGTTCGCCGCGTCGTAGGGGAAAGCAGTAGACAGTAGACAGTAGACAGTAGACAGTAGTTAAGAAACGGGCGGCGCGTCTCAGCCATCAGCCGGGACGCGCCGCCCTTCTTTTACCTACTGTCTACTGTCTACTGTCTACTGTCTACTCGTTTTCCTGCCTACCCTCATTCAACGACGCGATGTCGATGACGAAGCGGTAGCGCACGTCGCCGCGGACGGTGCGGTCGTATGCCTCCTCTATCTTCTGAATCGGTATCAGCTCGATGTCGGAGCTGATGCCGTGCTCGGCGCAGTAGTCGAGCATCTCCTGCGTCTCGCGGATGCCGCCGATCATCGAGCCGGCGAGCGTCCGCCCGCTCGTGATGAGCGAGAAGGCGGAGACTTCGAGCGGCTTCTCCGGCGCGCCGACGAGGGCGAGCGCGCCCCCGCGCCGCAGGAGGCTCAGGTACGGGTTGATGTCGTGCTGCGCCGAGACGCAGTCGAGGACGAAGTCGTACTTGCCCGCGAGCGCTTCGAGCCGCCCGGGGTCGCGCGTGACGACGAAGTCGTGCGCGCCGAGGTTCCGAGCGTCCTGCTCCTTCCGCGGCGACGTGCTGAAGACCGTCACGCGCGCGCCCATCGAGGCCGCGAGCTTCACGCCCATGTGCCCGAGCCCGCCCAGGCCGACGACGCCGACCCTCTGCCCCTCCACGACTTTGAAGCGGCGCAGCGGCGAATAGGTCGTGATCCCCGCGCAGAGCAGCGGCGCGGCGTTCGGGAGCGGCAGCCCCGCGGGGACGCGCAGCGCGTAAGCCTCGTCCACGACGATGGTGGTCGAGTAGCCGCCGTAGGTCGGCGTCTTCTCGTCGCGCTCCGTGCCGTTGTAGGTCGAGACGAGGTGGTTCTCGCAGTACTGCTCCTCGCCGTCGCGGCAGTTGCGGCAGGTGCGGCACGAGTCCACGAAGCAGCCGACGCCGGCCGCGTCGCCCTCTTTGAACTTCGTCACCTCCGCGCCCGCGCGCGCGACGCGGCCGACTATCTCGTGGCCGGGCACCATCGGGTAGATGGAGCCGCCCCACTCGTCGCGCACCTGGTGGATGTCGGAGTGGCAGACCCCGCAGTACTGAATCTCTATGAGCACGTCGCGCGGGCCCACGTCGCGCCGCCCGAACGAGAACGGCTCAAGCCTCGCGCCCGCGCTCGGCGCGGCATACCCGTTTGCCTTAATCACTGTTCGACTCCCCTCTTTGAGTTTCGACCTATTCTAGCCGCTCCGCCCGGGCGGTTCTTCGCGCGCGTGTGACGCGTGCGTCACGGCGCGTTGGCGGCGGCGCGGCCGTCGCGCACGGCGGCGACCAGCTCGAAGGAGCGCAGGCGCGCCGCGTGGTCGAAGATTTGCGCGGTCACCATCAGCTCGTCGGCGTCCGTCAGTCCGAGGAAGTCTTCGAGGCCGCGGCGCACGGTCTCGGGCGAGCCGACGACCGAGTAGCGGAGCGCGTGCCCCGCCCCTGCCAGCTCGACGTCGGAGGCGACGGCCTCGATTGATTCGACGGGGGGCGGGAGCTTCCCGGGGCGGCCGCGGCGCAGGTTGACGAACGCCTGCTGGAGCGAGGTGAAGAGGCGGCGCGCCCCTTCGTCCGTCTCCGCGGCGAAGACGTTGAGGCAGGCCATCGCGTACGGCTCCCTCAGCCCGGCCGAGGGGCGGAAGCCCTCGCGGTAGACTTCGAGCGCGTGCGTCAGGTAGTCGGGCGCGAAGTGCGAGGCGAAGGCGAAGGGCAGGCCGAGTTCGGCCGCGAGCCGCGCGCTGTAGAGGCTCGACCCCAGCAACCACAGGGGCACGCCGAGCCCCTCGCCCGGCACGGCGCGCACGAGCTGTCCCGCGCGCGCGGGCGCGAAGTAGGAGCGCAGCTCCTCCACGTCGCGCGGGAAGTCTTCCGCCGAGGCCGCGAAGTTCCGGCGCAGAGCGCGCATCGTCAACTGATCCGTGCCGGGCGCGCGGCCGAGCCCGAGGTCTATGCGGCCGGGGTAGAGCGCGGCGAGCGTGCCGAACTGCTCGGCGACGACGAGCGGCGAGTGGTTCGGCAGCATCACGCCGCCCGAGCCGACGCGGATCGTCTGCGTCCCGCCGGCGACGTGCCCGATGAGGACGGCCGTGGCGGCGCTGGCGATGCCGGTCATGTTGTGGTGCTCGGCCAGCCAGAAGCGCCGGTAGCCCAGCGCCTCGGCGCGGCGCGCAAGGTCGAGCGAGTTGCGCAGCGCCGCGTCCACGCCCCCGCCCTCGGGCACGGGCGCGAGGTCGAGGACGGAAAACGGGATACTGCTCAAGTCCTTCATCTGCTCTTATTGACGGGAACAATTAACCACAGAGACGCGGCTTGATTTCAAATCTCAAATCTCAAATTTGAGATTTGAAATTACTAAAGCCCTGTCTCTGTGGTGTGCTTTCTTTCCCACGAAATTACCGCGGCCGCTCAGAGCAGTTCGACCTCGTCGCCGGCGGAGACGCGTGCGGCCGACTCGACGCTCGCGTAGAGCCCGAAGTTCTGCCCGGCGTCGCGGACTATCGTGCGCAGGACGCGCGGGTCTTTCGGCAGCCCGTCCTGCGCCTGGATGGTCATGCTGCAACGCATGGTCGGTACCTCGCACTTCAATCGGAGCGCGCCGACGCGTAAAGACCGCCCGCCCCAGCCCGCCTCCGCCAGACCTTCGACGCCCGCGGCCGTCTCGACGAGGAAGTTGGGGCGGAAGCGCCGCGCGTCCCATGCGGACTCGGGCGCGACGCGGGCCAGCGCGTCGAGCGAGGCGGTCGTCAGGAGGTGTATGGGGAAGGCGTCGAAGTACGTGCCGGGCGGCGAGGTGAACTCGAAGACTTCGGCGGGGAGGACGGAGAGGTCGGGCAGCGGCTCGCCCGGCTCGCGGCCGAAGTCTTTGCGCAGGTCGCGGTCGAGCCCCGTCAGGCGCATCGTCGCCAGCGCCAGCCGGCGGAAGCCGCGCGAGCGGCTGAGGAAGCCGACCGCCCGCGCGCCCGGCATCGCGCGGCGGTAGTGCGCGCGGTCGCTCGCGGGGCGTAAGGGGCAGAGCGTCACCCTGCGGCCGACGAGCGAAGAGAGCCGCGCGTTCACGTCCCCGTCGTCGCTCGCCGTGCGCGAGCCGTCGGGGAGCGTGATGTCCACGTGCGGGACTTCGCCGCCCGCGGGCTCCTCGCGGTAGCGCGCCGCGCAGAGCATGAGCAGCGGGCTCATCTTCGCCCCGCGAATCTCGCCCGCCTCCTCGTCGCGCAGCGCCCACCCGCGGTCGCCCGTGAGGCCCCGCGCGCCCGCGTCGCACGCCCCGAGCCTCTCCCCGGCCATGGACTTCACGGGGTAGCGCCAGACCTCCCGGACTCTCCCGACTATCATCCCCGCCGCCTCCCTTCCCGCAGGGTCAACGAAGGTGCTTCTGTAAGAACTGAATCATCCGCCCGTGCGCAAGCTTCGCCGCCTCGGGGTGGAAGCGCGGGCGCGTGAAGTCGTAGAAGGCGTGCATCGCGCCCTCGTAGTAGTGGAACTCGCTCGTAGTCCCCTGCGCCTTCAGCTCGCGCTCAAGCCTCTGCACGTCAGCCAGCGGGATGAGCGGGTCGGCCGTGCCCTGGTGGAACTGCACGGGCACGCGGATGCGGTCTACCACGTCCATCACGTCGAGCTTGAAGGGGCCTTTCGGCGACTGGTAGGGCGCGGCGAGCACGGGCGGCGCGTAGAAGGCGACGACGGCTCCCACGCCCGCGCGCGTCGTCGGGTAGATGAGCGCCTGGCGCGCGCCGCCGCAGAAGCCGACCACGCCGAAGGGCCCGCCTCCGACGAAGGGCTGACGCCGGAGGTATTCGAGCCCGGCCTCCATGTCGCGGCGGTTCAGCTCGTCGAAGGCGCGGCTGCCGTAATACTCGAAGCGCTCGCGCGCCTGCGCGGCCGACAGCCCCGCGTCGCGCGAGTATGCGTCGAAGATGAGGCCGACGAAGCCGCCCTGCGCGAGCTGCGCCGCCGTGTTGCGCATGTCGTCGGTCATGCCCGGGTTGGGCCAGAAGACGACGACCGGCGTGTGGCGACCCCCGTCCTTCGGCCGCGCGAGGTAGGCGTTCAAAGAATCCGCGCCGCTCTTGAAGGTAAGGTCGCCCTGCACGACGCCCGCGTCCCTGAGCGCGAGTGGTTCGAGCGGCTCGGCCGGCTTCGGCGGCGGCTGCTGCTGACGCCCGAGCACCTTCGACGCGAAGGCCGACGCGGCCAGCGCGCCGAACACGCCGCCGAGGAAAGAACGCCTGCCCTCGCTCACCTCGCCGCAGTTGTCTTCGAGACACATGACGATTCGCCTCCCCGGCCTCAGACCCTCAGCGTGTCGGGCCGCCAGTCCTTAATCGCGCGCTTGATCTCGTCGGGCTTCGAGAGCCTGCCTTCGACCACGTCGCGCACCAACCCTTCCAGCTCCTCGTCGGACGCGAACCGCAGCGCGGCCGTCTGCGCGGGCGTGAGCGCGGCGGCGCGCGCGGCCAGGTCTTCGGGCAGCAGTTGGTAATAGCGCAGGCTCTCTTCGAGCCGGATGACCCTGTCCTGCACCTTCAGCGGGTTGAGCCGCGCGAGCCCGGCGAGCGCCACCAGCGCGGCCGCGACGACGACCGCCCAGCCGCGGTCGAGGCCGGGGTCGCGCACTAACTGCACGCCCGCGATGACGAAGTTCGCCGCCAGCACGGGGGCAACGAAGTAGTGGAAGGGCGCGTGCCAGCGCGTGTGGTTGGCGTAAGTCTGGGGAACTTCTGCCACGTTCTCTACCCCCTCTTCCTTAAGCTCGGGTCAAAGGCTCGTCGGCTGCGGGCGCGGCGGTGTCGCGCGCGGCGGCTCGGGCGTGAAGTCCTCGCCCGGGTTGACGAAGCGGTTGCGCTCGAAGTTGTACTGCTTGTCGTAGAGCTGGCGGTAGCGCCCGCCCGCGGCGAGCAGCTCCTCGTGCGTGCCGCGCTCGACTATCTCGCCCGCTTCGAGCACGAGTATCTGGTCGGCGCTGCGGATGGTCGAGAGCCGGTGCGCGATGACGAAGGTCGTACGGCCGCGGCGCAGCGTCTGGAGCCCGTCCTGGATCATCGCCTCGCTCTCGCTGTCGAGGCTCGAAGTGGCCTCGTCGAGTATCAGAATCTTCGGGCGCGCGAGGATGGCGCGCGCGATGGCGACCCGCTGCCGCTGACCGCCCGAGAGCTTCACGCCGCGCTCGCCGACCACGGTGTCGTAGCCGTCGGCGAAGCCCCCGACGAACTCGCCGCAGTGCGCGACGCGGCCGGCCGCCTCCACCTCGGCGCGCGTCGCGTGCGGGTCGGCGAACGAGATGTTCTCGGCGATGGTGCCGTCGAAGAGGAAGTTGTCCTGGAGGACGACGCCGAGCTGGCCGCGGTAGTCCTTGAGCCTGACGGCCGAGAGGTCGCGCCCGTCCACCAGCACGCGCCCCGAGAGCGGGCGGTTGAAGGCCATCACAAGGCCGATGAGCGTCGACTTGCCCGAGCCGCTTGAGCCGACGAGCGCGGTCGTCGTCCCCGCCGGCGCGCGGAAAGATACGCCGCGCAGGACGGCCGCGCCCGGCTCGTACTCGAAGGTCACGCCCTCGAAGACGACCTCGCCCTCTATCTCGCCGAGCGGCTCGCGCTCCCGCTCGCCCTCGTCCTCGGTCGCCATGCGCTTGACCTCGCGGATGCGGTCGAGCCCGGCGAACGCCTCCGTGATCTGCGTCCCGATGGCGGCGATCTCGACGAGCGGCGCGGCGACGAGCGCGGTGAAGAAGATGTACATGAAGAAGTCGCCGAGCGTCATCTGGCCCGAGAGGACGGCGCGGCCGCCGACGAGCGTGAGGATGCAGCCGATGGCGCCGATGACGACCGTGGAGAAGGCCGTCACGCCGGAGACGCCCGTCATCGAGCGCGCGACGTTGCGGAAGAGCTTGTGCGCGCCCCGCGCGAAGGCCAGAATCTCGCGCCGCTCGGCCGAGTACGCCTTGACGACGCGGATGCCGCCCAAAGTCTCGCCCAGCCGCCCCGTGACCTCGGCCTGTATCCTCCCGCGCTCGCGGAAGAGGGGCCTGAGCCGCGTGAAGGCCAGCGACATCGCCGCGGCGAAGACCGCCAGCGCGACGAGCGTGATGGCGGTCAGCCGCCAGTTGAGGTAGAAGAGCACGCCGAGCGCGACGAGCGCCGTCAGCAGCCCGCCGACCAGTTGCACGAGCCCCGTCCCGACGAGGTTGCGGATGCCCTCGGCGTCCGTCATCACGCGCGAGATGAGGACGCCGGTCTGCGTCGAGTCGAAGTAGCGCACGGGCAGGCGCGCGACGTGCGACTGGACGCTCTTGCGCATCTCGGTGATGGCGCGCTGCGCGGCGACGCCCAAGACCTGCGAGAGCGCGAACGAGGTGGCGGCCTGCACGACCGTCGCGCCGGCCGCGGCGAGCGCCAGCGTCGAGAGCATCTCGGCGCGGTGCTTCACGATGACCTCGTCAATCAGGTACTTCGAGCTGGCCGGCAGCACGAGCCCCACAAGGCGGTTGACGACCATCAGCGCCATGCCGAGCGCGAGCCGCGCGCGGTGCGCCCAGACCAACTCCCGCGCGTCGCGCCACGCCTGCGAGAGCGTCAGCTTCTTCTTCTTCTTCTCTTCGGCCATGTCAGGGTTTGCGCGCGGGTCGGCGCGGGCGGCGCTTCGCGGGCGGCGTTTTGGTCGTCGTCGTCGTGGCGTCGGTCGTCGCCGGGGCCGCGGCCGCGGCGGTGTCCACGATGCTGAGCGTGCTCCGCCCGTCGCGGTCGATGCGGGCGACGACGCTGAAGCCGCGGCAGTCGAGCGCGCGCGCCTGCCTCTCCGCGTCGGAGGCCGCCTCGCCCCACGCGTTCGCGGGGACGGCCAGCCGCTTCGACGCCTGCGCGGAGAACTCCGCGACGTTCTTCCACGGCGCGGGGCGGCGGAAGTAAACGTCCACGCGCCGGAGGCGGCCGCCCGCGAAGGTGAGCGCCACTTCGGCCGCGTCGGCGAAAGCCTCGCGCCTCAGCCCCAGCTCCAGCATCCCGAGCGAGGCGACCACCGGCTCCGACCCGGCCGCCGTCCCATCGGCCTGCGCCCTCCGCAGCTCGTCCGAGCCCGGGAACATCCGCGCAAGCTCCGCGGCCGTCATCCCGAGCATCACGCCGCCGTAGTCCGGCGCGACGGCGCGCTCCAGCCGGCAGGGCTGCTCCTGCGCCGAGGCGGACGCAGACGCGCAGGCGGCGAGGGCGAGCAGGAGGGCGAGCGGCCTTGGCAGCGTTCTCTTCATCGGTCTTTCGCCGGGGCGTCCGGCCGGGCGTGCTCTCGTCTCTGGTGTGGCCGGGGAGTCCGCGGGCGATTGTAACACGGGCCCTGCGCGCGCCGCGGCTTTACTCCCGCCCCCGGCCGCCGTAACATGCGTGGCGCACGCCCTCGGAAATCAAACCGCAACACGCTTCGGACGGAGGAGACCATGCACCTCGTTGGGACGCCCGCCCGCCGGCGGCTCTTCTGCGCGCTCGCGCTCGCCTGCGCCTGCGCCTTCACCTTCCAGACGGCCGCGCGCCGCGCCTCGGCGCAAGGGACTTCCGCGCAGGGGCGCTCGCGCCAGCGCCCGCAGCCCGCGCGCACGCCGACGACGACGACGGATGACGGCGACTACGCCGCGAAGATTAAGGAGTACACGACCGAGAAGTACTTCCTCACCGAACTCGTAGACCACCTGCCCGCCTCCGCGAGCGTGCCTTCGCCCGACAAGGTGCTCGGCTACGTCGTCGGCACGCCCGGCAGGCTCACGCACACGAAAGACCTCTACCGCTACTACCGCGAGCTTGAGAGGGCGACGCCGCGCGTCAAGGTCTTCACCGCGCCCGAGCGCTCCGAGGAGGGGCGCGAGCAGTTGCTCGTGGCCGTCGGCGACGAGGCGGCGATAGCGCGCCTCGACCGCTACAGGGAGATCACGGCCCGGCTCGCAGACCCGCGCGCGCTCTCCGACGCCGACGCGCAGAGACTCGTCGGCGAGGGCAAGGTCTTCTACTGGGCCTCGGGCTCCATCCACTCGCCCGAGACCGGCTCGCCCGAGATGCTGATGGAGCTGGCCTACCGCCTCGCCGTCGAGGAGTCGCCCTTCATCCGCGACATCAGGAAGAACGTCGTCGTGCTCATCACGCCCGTCCTCGAAGTGGACGGCCGCGACAAGATGGTCGACCTCTACAACTACCGCGTGGCGAACCCCGGCCGGGCCGTGCCGCCGCTCGTCTACTGGGGCAAGTACGTCGCGCACGACAACAACCGCGACGGGCTGGGGATGGCGCTCGCGCTCACGCGCAACATGATGAAGACCTTCCTCGAATGGCACCCGGCGATACTCCACGACCTGCACGAGTCGGTGCCGTTCCTCTACACCTCGACGGGGACGGGCCCCTACAACGCGTGGCTCGACCCGATAGTCGTGGACGAGTGGCAGCTCCTCGCCTACCACGAGATCGAGGAGATGACGAAGCGGGGCGTGCCCGGCGTCTGGACGCACGGCTTCTACGACGGCTGGGCGCCGAACTACATGTTCTACGTCGCCAACGGCCACAACGCCGTCGGGCGCTTCTACGAGACGTTCGGCAACGGCGGCGCCGACACGATGGACCGAACCGTGACGGGGCAGTCGCAGCGCGACTGGTTCAGGCCAAACCCGCCGCTCCCGCGCGTGCGTTGGTCGCTGCGCAACAACGTCAACATGCAGCAGTCGGCCATCCTCTTCGCCATGCACTTCGTCTCCGAGCACAAGGAGCGCTTCCTCCAGAACTTCTACCTCAAGGGCAAGCGCTCGGTGGCGAAGGCGACGAACGAGGGGCCGGCCGCCTACGTCATCCCGGCCGACAACCCGCGCCCGGTCGAGGTGGCCGACACGGTCAACCTGCTCAGGCTGATGGGCGTCGAGGTGCACGCGGCGAAGAATGACTTTACGGTCAAAGACCAGAAGTACGGCGCGGGCTCCTACGTCGTCCGCATGGATCAGCCCTACTCGCGCATGGCCGACATGCTGCTCGACACGCAGTACTACAACGTCAGCGACCCGCGCCCCTACGACGACACGGGCTGGACGCTCGGCGCGATGCGCAACATCAACACGGTGCGCGTCACCGACAGGGGCGTCCTTCAGGTGCCGATGACGCTGCTCACGGCCGACGCCGCCGTGCGCGGCCAGCTCACGCCTGCGCCGGCCGCCCCGCCCGCCGCCTACGTCATCAACCACAACACGGACAACACGCTCGCCACGCTCCGCTTCCGCCTCAGGGACGTGCGGATGCTCGCGGCCGAGGTGCCCTTCAAGGCGGACGGCCGTCAGTTCAACGCCGGCTCCTTCATCATCAGGGTGGAGGGCAGCCCGCCGGACATGCGCGCGCGTCTGGCGAAGGCCGTCGAGGAGCTGGGTCTCGTGGCACACACGCTCGGCGCGGTGCCGGCCGTCAAGACGCACGAGATGGCCGTGCCGCGCATCGCCATCGTCCATAGCTGGATCAACACGCAGAACGAGGGCTGGTTCCGCATCGAGTTCGACCGCTACCAGATTCCCTACACGTACATCTCCGACCACGTCCTGCGCACGACGCCGAACTTGCGCGAGCGCTTCGACGTGATCATCTACCCGCCCGTCGGCGGCTCCGCCCAACAGGTCGTCCAGGGGCTGCCGATGCGCGGAGACCCGATACCGTGGAAGCAGTCGGACGTGACGCCGAACTTCGGCACGTCGCCCGACCAGACGGACGACATGCGCGGCGGGATGGGGCTCACGGGTCTCGCCAACCTGCAAAGGTTCGTCGAGGAGGGCGGGCTCTTCATCGCCGTCACGTCGAACGCGCGCATCCCCATCGACTATGGGATGGTCTCGGGCGTCGCCGTGCGCGACACGCAGCAGTTGCAGGCGCGCGGCTCGGTCTACAGGGCGACCTTCTCCGACCGCAGCAGCCCCATCGCCTACGGCTACGGCGAGCAGCTTCCCGTCTACTTCAACCAGTCGCCGGTCTTCCAGGTCGCGGCGGGCGGCGGGGGCGGCGGAGGCGGGGAGGGCGGGCCAGGCGGCGGCGGGGGCGGCGGGCGTCCTTCGGGTCGCGGCTCGCTGACCGACCCAGACATCGTGCAGGCGATGCCGCAGGCGGGCCCGCCGCCGCAGCGACAGCCCGCGCGGCCGGGCGAGGAGCAGTTGACCGACGAGCAGCGCCAGCAGCAGCGCAGCCCCTTCTACACGCCGCCCGCGCAGCGGCCGCGCGTGGTGCTGCGCTTCGCGCAGGACGAGAAGAGCCTGCTGGTGAGCGGGATGCTCGCGGGCGGGTCGGAGCTGGCGAACGCGCCGGCCGTCGTGGACGTGCCCGTGGGGCGCGGCCACGTCGTCCTCTTCGCCAACAACCCGATGTGGCGTCACCAAACGCAGGGCAGCTTCTTCCTCGTCTTCAACGCCGCGCTCAACTACGACTCGCTCGGCACGGAGCGCGCGCCCGAGACGCCGCCGCGCCGCCCGCAGCCCGGCGGGGACGATGAGCAGTAGGCAGTAGGCAGTAGACAGTAGACAGTAGACAGTAGACAGTAGAAAAACATAGGCGGCGCGTCCCGGCTGTTGGCTGAGACGCGCCGCCCGTTTCTTAACTACTGTCTACTGTCTACTGTCTACTGTTTCCCCCCCGTGACCGTGACGGGGATGGTCTTCGAGCCGCAGGGAGTGGCGAAGCGCACGGCGTAGACGCCCGGCCTGCCGCTGACCGACCTCACGGAGTATCTCACCCAGCCGTTGCCGGTTCGGCCTTCCTGTAGCACCGCGATGTTCGACCAGTCGGGCGTGGTGACGGTGACGCGCCCGTTCTCGCCGGGGCCTCCGACGACGAGGGGCGCCGCGCCGCCGCCGCGCACGGCCAGCGAGCCCGCGCTGGCGTAGAGCCCGCAAAGGGCCGCCCCGCCCTGCGCCCTTCCGGGCGTCGCACTCTTCACGACGGAAGGCACCGCGGCGGGGCGTGCGTCCACTTTCTCCCGCGGGCCGGCGTCTCGCGCGGCGGCCGCCGCGCCGACGGCGGCGCGATTCAACACGCGCCCCTGCTCCGCCGCCCGGGCCGCGTCCTTTCCCGCCGCGGCCGCTTCCGCCGTCTCGCCCGGCGCGTCGGGGGTCTTAATCTCAGCGGCCGGCGCGGACGCGTCGCCGCGGTCGGCCGTCCGCGTCTCCGCCGCAGCCTCGGGGGCGCGCGCCTCGGGCGTCGTGCGGGGCTGCGCGCCCGTGCCGGCGGAAGCGGCCGAGGTCAACTCCGAGTTTATCCAGATGCCGCAGGCGACCCCGAGCGCCACCGCGAGGCTGACGGCGAGGGCGAGCGTGGCGGCCTCCGACGGGCGGCGCGCGCCGGCCGCGCCCTTCCGACGCGGCGCCCGCGGGCGCGCGGACGCCACGCGCCGCGCCGCGGCCGCCGCCGCGGTCAAGACCCTTTTTGAAGTTGTCCCGGCGTGTGCCGATGCGTCGCTCATACGCGTCTGCCCGCGGCGGAGGTGAAGGCCGCGCGCGGGGCTTATATCACGACCGGCTCTGCTCTTCAACGACAGGGCCACTCTTTGAACCGCGGAGACGCGCGGGCGCGACTCGAAGCATTCGAGATTTGAAATTTGAAATTTGAAATCTCAAATCTGAAATCTCAAATCTGAAATCGCTTTAGCCGTGTCTCCGCGGTTCAAACGCCGTGCGCTAGTCGCGCCCCACGCCGAGGGCGTCGGCGACGCGGTTGATGTAGTTGAACCAGGAGGCGATGAGCGTTATCTGGAGGATGGCGCGGTCGTCGAAGCCGGCGGCGCGCAGGCGCGCGTGGTCGGCGGGCGAGATGCGCGTGGCGTCGCGCGTCAACTGCGCGGCGTAGTCGAGCATCACGCGGTTTTGCTCGGAGATGGGCGCCTTCGTGTAATCGTCTTGCAGCGCCCTCACCAGCTCTTCGTCCAGGGTCACTCGACGCAGAAACTCTGCGTGGGACTCGATTCAATAGTGGCAGCGGTTCGTCACGGAGACGACCGTGGTAATCATCTCGTGCTGCGCGCGCGTCAGCGGCAGGTCGGGCGACATCAGCACGCCGAAGGTTGCGAAGGCGTGGTAGAGCGCCTCGGGGATGAGGCTGTGCGAGGCCACGATGCCCGAAGACTCGCCGTCGGGCGTCGGGTGGACGGGCGCGGCGTACTCCGCGGGGTAGAGGCCGCGCTGCGCCTCCATCGCGCGGCGGAGGCGCTCGTCGGCCTCCTCGAAGGGGACGGTCTTGATCCAGGTCATGCTTACGAATCCTTTCCCGAAGGCCTTCTGCCCCGGAAGGCCAGGTAGTAGAAGGGCAGCCCGGCCGCGACGACGGCCGTGCCCGTGAGCGCGTACCACGGCCTCCCGCTCGCGAGCAGGACGAGCAGCGCCGCGGTCAGAGTCAAATAGACGACGGGCGTCAGGGGGTAGAGCGGCGTCATGAAGCGCGCCGGCCGCCCCTCGCGCCGCAGCACGAAGAGCGCCGCGACGGTGAGCCCGATGAAGAGGACGACGGCGAAGAGGAAGTAGGCGATGATGTCGCCGAACTTGCCGAGCAGCACGAGCACGACGGCCAGCGCCGCCTGTATGAGGATGGCGCGCGCCGGCGTGCCGTAGCGCGGGTGGACGCGCGCCGCCCACGGCAGGAAAAGCCCGTCGCGCGCCATCGCGAAGTAGACGCGCGGCGCCGACATCGTGAAGGCCGCGAGGCTCCCGACCACCGCGACGACGACGACCGCCGTGAAGACGAGCCCGCCCGTCGGCCCGAACAGCGCCTCGCCCGCCTGCGCCGCGAACGCCTCGCCCGACGTGACGCGCTCGGGCGGGACGAGGTAGACGAAGGCGGCGCTCGTCAGGACGTAGACGGCGACGACCGCCAGCAGCCCGTAGGTGTAGGCGCGCGGCAGGGTGCGTTCGGGCTCGCGCACCTCGCCGCCCAGCTTGCTCAAATCCCACCAGCCGCCGAACGAGAAGAAGGCCGAGACGAGCGCGCCGGCGAGCGCCGCCGCGAGCGGCGCGGAGCCCGCGCGCTGCGCGACGAAGGGCGTGAAGTGCGAGAAGTCGCCGAGCCCCATCCCGAAGCCCCACAGAACGATGAAGAGGAGCAGCACGAGCTTCGTCGCCGTCAGCCAGCGCACTATCGAACCGCCGAGCCGCACGCCGCGCACGTTGACGGCCGCGAGCGCGACGACGAACGCGACGGCGACCGCCTTCGCCCCCGCGTCGGGGAGGCCGAGCGCGTAGGCGACGTAGGAGGCGCCGCCCACGGCGAGCGCCGCCGTCAGCCCGGGGTCGAGGACGAGCAGCGCCATCCACCCGTAGAGGAACGCGAGCGGCGGCCCGTAAGCGTCGCGCAGGTAGACGTACTGCCCGCCCGCCTCGGGCCTGCGCGCCGCCAACTCCCCGAAGCAGAGCGCGCCGCTGAGCGCCATCGCGCCCGAGACGAGCCACACGACGAGCACGACGAGCGGCGAGCCGACCGACTTCGTCATCTCGGCCGGCGTCAGGAAGATGCCGACGCCGACGACCTCGCCCACGACCAGCGCCGCGGCCGTCCACAGCCCCAACTGCCGCCTCAGCCCCGCCTCAGTCTGTGCGCGCTCTCCGGCCATAAAGAAGTGACGAACGACGAGTGACGAGTGACGAATGAAAGGCACGCCGCCCCCGATTCATCATTCGTCACTCATCATTCATCATTTTCCTCAGAACGTCACGCGGGCGGCGAACTGGAAGGCGCGGGGGCCGCCCGAGCCGAAGACGCCGCCCGCGGTCGTGACGGGTCGGCCGAAGGAGGAGGAGCGCAGGAAGCCGGGGCTCGCGGGGTCGTTGCTGTCGCGCACGAGCACGTTCGAGTAGCCCGAGTAGTTGACGTTCGAGACGCCGAGGACGTTCGTCACGTTGAAGAGGTTGAAGACCTCCGCGATGGGCTCGACCGTCACGCGCTCGCCGAGGCGGACGGGGCGCGCCACGCGCAGGTCGAACGAGTTGAACGAGTCACTGAAGCGCGCGTCGTCGCGCACCAGCGGCAGCGGCTGGCCGCCCGCGCCGCCCGCCGCGTTGACGCGCTCGACGTACGCGTTCAGCTCCGCGCCCGTGCGGAAGAGTCGGCCGCCCGCGTTGCGCTGGAGCGAGGGGAGGCGCGAGCTGCCGTCGGGCAGCAGGATGTCCATCGGCACGCCCGAGGCGACCGTCCAGAGCGGCGCGACGCGCAGGCCGAGCGGCGCGTCGAAGACGCCCGCGAAGGCGAAGCGGTGGCGCTGGTCGTTCGGCGTCGGGCCGTATTCGAGTTGCAGATTCGTCGGGTCTACGGGGCCGTTCGAGAAGGGTATCTGGTCGTCGTTCGCGTAGTTGAAAGCCTTCGAGAGCGTGTAGGAGGCGCGGAACTGGAAGCCGCGCGCGTAGCGCTTCTCGACGCTCAGGAGCAGCCCGTCGTACTTCGTCTTGACGCTCGACTCAAGGTTCTTGACGAGGTCGGGGCCGCCGACGACGGGGTTGAAGACCTGTCCGACCGTGCGGCCGATGATGAAGTGCGTGCCGAAGTTGTGCAGGTAGTCGGCGCGCACGACGAGGTCGCGCGCGAGCTGGCGCTGGAGCCCGGCGTTGAACTGCTGCACCGTCGGGTTCTGCAAGCGGTTGTCGATGATGTTGATGCCGCCCGCGCCCGCGCCGGGCAGGAGGAAGCCGGAGAACGGGTCGGCGAGCGTCGGGGCCGGCGGCGGGAAACGGCCGCACGCGGGGTCGAAGAGGCACGGTGGCGGGATGAAGAAGACGTTGCCGGCGCGCACCTCGATGGGCAGCGCGCGGCCGTCGAGCCCGCGTTCGAGCGAGATGACTTCGAGCGTCACGCGGTCGTAGTAGACGCCGTAGCCGCCGTGCAGCGACGTGCGCCCGTCTGGCGTAGCCCAGTTGAAGCCGACGCGCGGCGCGAAGTTGTTCTTGTCGCGCGTGCGGTCGCCCCGCAGGAACGGGCGGACGAGCGGGTTGAGGTCGGCGTAGCCGCTCAGGTTCTTGACGTTCGTGTCCAGCTCGTAGCGCAGCCCGAGGTTGAGCGTGAGCCGCGGCGAGACGCGCCAGTCGTCCTGCACGTAGGCCGAGACGTGCGAGTTGTCGGCGTCGTGAATCTCTAAGTCGCGGCCGGGGAAGGCGCTGCGGAGCGTGACGGCGAAGAGGAGGTCGGCGTCGTCAACGCGGCCGTCGCCGTTGCGGTCGAAGTCCGGGAAGTCCTCGACGAACTCGACGCGCCCCCGCCGGAAGACGCCGAGGTCGAACGCTGAGAGCACGCGCTGGAACTCGCCGCCCGCCGAGAGGGTGTGCGTGCCGCGGGCGGTCGTGAAGTTGTCCGTGAGCTGGTAGCGCCGCTGGGTCGTAGCCTGCGGGACGCGGAAAGAGGCGCCGTCCTGTAGGGACGGGAAGGTGAGCTGCGGCCCCGGCGCGACGGGCTCGGTCGCGTTCGAGAAGGTCGCGTAGGCGAAGCCGAACTCGTTGACGCTGGCGTTCGAGAGGACGCGCGTGTGGCCGGCGAGGAGCGAGTGCGCGCGGTTGCGGCTCGTCTGCCGCTGCGAGGCCGAGCCGATGGAGCGGACGAGCGTGCTCGCCGACACGTCCTCCTCGCGCTGCGCGGTGTAGCGGAGCTTCAGGGCGTCGGCGTCGGAAGGCCGCCAGTCGAGGCGCGCCGTGGCGAGCAGGTCGTCGAGCGGCGCGGCGGCGAAGGAGCGCGTGACGGCGCGGCGCGCAGCGTCGCGCGCGCCGACGAGCACCGCGCCGTCCTGGTTGCGGTATTCGAGCGAGCCGAAGAACCACGCCCTGTCTTCCTTCACGGGCCCGCCGAGCGTGAAGGAGTACTGCTCGCGGTCGAAGGGCGGCTCCTCGCCCACGGCGCGGTCGAAGGTCGCGGGCAGTCCCTGGAAGAGGCTCCCGCGGAAGTATGCGGAGGCCGAGCCGTGCAGCCCGTTCGTCCCCGCCTTCGTCACGATGTTGACGACCGCGGAGGCCGAGCGGCCGAGGCGCGCGTCGAAGCGGTTGGTCGCCATCTGGAACTCCTGCACCGCGTCCTGCGAGACGTTCTGCACGGCGCCGCCGACCACGTCGTCGTTGATGTCGGCGCCGTCCACGGTGACGCTCCCGCCGCGGCCGAGCTGGCCGGCCGAGGAGATGACGACCGTGTTGGTCTTCGTCGGGTCGAAGTTCGGCGCGGGCGCGTTGCCCGGCGTGAGCAGCGCGAGTTCGAGGAAGTTGCGGCCGTTCAAAGGCAGGTTCTCTATCTCCCGCTGCCCGATGACGCTATCCACCTTCGACGCGTTGGCGTCTATGAGAGGCGCGTAGCCGTAGAGGTCGCCCGGCCCGTCGGCAATAACCTCGCCGACATCCATGCCGATGTCGAGCGTCAGCCCCTGCCCGACCTGGAGCACGACGCCCGTCACGACCGACTTCTTGAAGCCCTGCGCCTCCGCGCTCACTTCGTACACGCCGGGCGGCAGGTTCGCGAACGCGTAAGCGCCCTCGCCGTTCGTCTCCGTCTCGCGCGAGAAGCCGGTCGCCGCGTGGGTAGCCTTCACCTTCACGCCGACGACGACCGCGCCGTTCGGGTCGGCGACGACGCCGCGCAGGGTCGCCGACGCCGCCTGCCGCAGCGCCGCCGCGGCGTGCGCCGGGAGCAGCAGCGCCGCGCAGACCGCGGCGGCCGCCGCCGCCTGCCTCATCTTTTTTCTCATCGGGGTTCGCCTATACGTGGACGGGTTCGGGTCGGAAGAACGTGCGGGCGTATTACCACACAGGCGGGGCGGGGGTGTCATGGGCGCTAAGTTTGACGCGCCGCACCAACTTTAGTTTGAGAGGGGTGCTTCAGAGCAGACCGGCGTGCCCGGCCTTCTTCGCCAGCGCGTGCAGCTCCTTCAACCGCTCCGCGTGGTCGCGGCGCGCGACGAGCAGGCAGTCGCCCGCGTCCACGATGACGAGGTCTGAGACGCCGAGCGTGAAGACGGGGCGGCCGGCCGTCCGGACGAGGCAGCCTTCGGTGTCGAGGCTCACGACCTCGCCGCGCGTGACGTTCGCGCCCGGCGTCGCCGCGCCCAGCTCGTAGACGGCCGCCCAGGTGCCCACGTCGCTCCAGCCCGGGTCAGTGACGACCGTTGCGAGCCCCGCGGCCTTCTCGAAGACGGCCGTGTCGATGGGCTCGCGGTCGAGGCCGGCGAAGTGCTCCTCCATCGCCCCGCGCTCGCGCGGCGTGCCGAGGTGCGGCTCGACGCGCATCAGCGCCTCGTGGTGCGCGGGCTTGTGCAGCCTTATCAGTTCGAGCAGGCGCGACGCGACCCAGACGCTCATCCCGGGGTTCCAGAGGTAAGAGCCGTCTTCGACGAAGGCGCGCGCGCGCGCGGCGTCCGGCTTCTCCTCGAAGCCGGCGATCTCGTACGCGCCCTCGGCCCCCGCGTGCGGCGCGCCGGCGCGGATGTAGCCGTAGCCGGTGGCCGGGTAGGTCGGGCGCACGCCGACGATGACGCCCTCGGTCTCGCGCGCGACGCGCGACGCCTCGACGACGGCGCGGCGGAACTCCGCGCCGTCGCGCACGTAGGAGTCGGCCCAGCCGACGAAGACGACCGCGCCGGGGTCGCTCCGCGCGACGTGGAGCGCGCCCAAGCCCACGGCGAGGTTCGTCCCCAGCGGGAACGGCTCGCCCACTATCTGGGCGGCCGGCACCTCGGGCAGCTCGTCGCGGGTCTGCGCGGCGTAGCGCT
Source organism: Pyrinomonadaceae bacterium (assembly GCA_036389815.1). Lineage (GTDB taxonomy): Bacteria > Acidobacteriota > Blastocatellia > Pyrinomonadales > Pyrinomonadaceae > QHXN01. Next base: position 19,726 of record DASVWB010000196.1, read on the forward strand.
CGCCCGTCACCACCCACACGTCCCGCGCTTCGACGACGGGCAGCACGCGCTCGACCGTCTGCCGCATGAGCGACGCCTCGCCCGCGAGCGCGTGGAACTGCTTGGGGCGCGCCTCGCGCGACAGCGGCCACAGCCGCGTCCCCGCGCCGCCCGCGATGAAGACCGCCTTCAGACCTTCCGGCATTTGACCCGCACCACCCCCGACGGAATCTGTCGCCTTCCGGCCCGAGTATAGTTCACGGGGAGTCTGAACCACAGCGGCACTACGGCAGCGGCTTGCCGCCGGTGACGCCGACGACCTCGCCGCAGACGTAGGAAGACTCCTGCGAGGCGAGGAAGACGTAGACGGGCGCGAGTTCCGCGGGCTGCCCCGGCCGCTCGGTCGGCGTGTCCTTGCCGAACTCCTCGTACTTCTCGTGCGGCATCGTCGCCGTGATGAGCGGCGTCCAGATGGGGCCGGGCGCGACGACGTTGACGCGCACGCCCCGCTCCAACGCCTCCGACGCGAGCGCCTTCGAGAAGGTGACGATGGCGCCCTTCGTCGCCGCGTAGGCCATCAGCTCGGCCGAAGGCTGGTAGGCCTGTATGGAGGCCGTGTTGATGACGGAGCCGCCCTTCTGCATGCGCGGCAGCGCCGCCTTGCAGAGGTAGAACATCGCGTAGACGTTCGTGCGGAAGGTGCGGTCGAACTCCTCGGAGCTTATCTCCCCGATCCCGCCGCGCACCATCTGGAAGGCCGCGTTGTTGACGAGAACGTCCAGGCGGCCGAACTCCTCGACGGTGCGCCCGACGAGCGAGACGCAGTGCGCCTCCTGCCGTATGTCGCCGGGCAGACGCAGGCAGCGCCGGCCCGCGGCCTCGACGGCGCGGGCCGTCTCCGCGGCGTCCGACTCCTCCTCTTCGAGGTAAGAGATGGCAACGTCCGCGCCCTCGCGCGCGAACGCGACGGCCACGGCGCGGCCGATGCCGGAGTCCCCGCCCGTGACGAGCGCGGCCTTGCCTTCGAGCCTGCCGTAACCTTTGTAAGTCTCGGCGCCGTAGTCCGGGCGCGGCTTCATCTCCGACTCAAGGCCGGGCGCCTCCTGCGGCTGCTCCTCGAAGGGCGGCTTCGCCCCCTGCTCTTTCGGGTCTTCGCTCATCCTCTGCTCCTCCTTGTGCCCTACCCACGCGCTGATTCCGCCCTGCCCTTCGCGGCGGTGCCTTTAGCTGTCGAGTTCCTCTTCCGAGCAGAAGACCGGCATCAGTTGGTCGCCGCCCTTCCCGAGCTGCGCGTGCACCTCGTCGTACGTCATGCTTGCCGTAACGCCTGAACGCCTCGCGCCACGCCTCGACGTGCAAGTCGTTCGAGTCCGCCGGCGTCCCGTCCACGTCGAAGATACCCGCCTTAATCAAAACTCGCTCCAGCGTCCAGCCACAAAAAATAATAGCGGCGGAGCGCCGGCCTCGCTTCCGGCTCCCGCCGAACTGTGTGCGGCATCTTCGTTGAAGGGCCGCCCGCCTTCCGTCCACTGCCGGACGCTGCCGGCGGCGGTGCGACATTCGTGAGGTAAAAGTAAAAGTCTCGCGAGAAGCCCGGGCGGGCGCGACAAGCGGGCGGCACGATGCGAGCCTGAGGAAGAATTCCGCCTTGCGGCCGAAGGGGACGTTGGCCCCGGGCCGTGGACGGCGCCGCCGTCGAGCGAGCGGCCGGCGGCGCGGAGACGGCGGCGCTCGCTCGACGACTCTTAGGGCGTTATGTTCGGGCGGATGTGAGGCGGGGCGCAGGCGTCAGTGGGGGTGGTTCGTTTCGTTCTTTTTAGAATCCGGCTCGAACTCCGTCACGTCCACCGGCCTGTTGGTCTTAGGGTCCACCACCACGAAGAGTTTTTGCCCCACGATAGGCTGAAACCCTAACGACTCGGTCGGCCAAGTTAAACTGTTCTCGCTTCCGTCCCCGTTCCTCACGCTCAGCCTGAGGGTGCCGCCCGAGTTGTCTTTGACCACGGCGGCGTAAAACCTGCCCGTCTCCTTACCCTCTTCCAGCACACGGCCTGACTCTTTATTCATCGTGATTTCGACGGGCTTCGGCAAGGGCTCGCCCTCGGCGCGGTATTTCACCTCGTCGCGCGAGACGTTCTGCTGAGTCACCTTTATTTTTTTGTCGCCCACGGGCAAGGTCTCGGGGTGTGACGCCTTTTCGAAGCTGCCCGTCTTCTGCTGTTCCTGCATCACCTCGCGTGAAAAATCAAAAAGTCGCTCGTGCGCGATAATGGACCGCGCCCGCTTGCTGTTAAGCGAAACTGACTTCAGTTCATCCTCCGCGCGCAGCCGGGCCTCCTCCGCGCGATGTCGGGCCTCCCGCTCGCGCGCGGCTAACTCGCCCGCCTTCTCGGTCTGGTGGCCGAGCATCACGGTCACGATGCCCGCGATCATCACCCCGACGAGCAGCGCCATCTGGTGGTGCCTGAACAGCTTCCCCTCCTCCAGCCACCGCTCCCTGCATTTGGAATCGAAGAGAGCCACAGCCACGACGCCCGCCAGCAGCGTCATGATGACGCCGACGACGAGGCCGGTGCGCTGGAACAGCCCGCCCGACATGTTGAGGAGGGATGGGAACAGCAATAAAGTGATTATGACCCCGACGACGGGCAGCGCGATGACGAAGAAATTCACCGCCTCGCTCCCTTCGTCGTCGCGCAGCCTGTGGATGGACGCCAGGTTCGCCAGCAGTATGTCGTCGAGGACGTAACCCCTCTCGTCAATGACGCCCCTCTCGCGGCCGGCCGAGTAGAGTTCCGACACGCGCACGGCCAGCGAGCGCGCGTCGAACTCCCGCTCAAGCGTAGCCGCGCGCATCCGCCGCTGCATGTCGCTCAAAATCTGCTCGTCTGTCAGCTCCGCCTCTTCGGTGTGGGTGAGGGAATCTTCGTGAGTACTCATGGCCTTTACCCGAGCGCGCCGCGGCGCTTGGCGGCGGCGCGCCTATCCTTTCTGTCATGTAAGAATTTTAGCCCACGGCGCCGGTGCGTGAGGCTTGGCCTGACGCACCGACGGAAGTTAAGACGCACCGGAGTGAACTCCGGGCGGGCGGTGGCGGCCTACCCTGTGCTCAAGCCGACGCCGAGAGCCGCGGCCAGTCCCGGAAACGGCGTCGCTGACGATGTACGCGGCGCTGTGCCGCAAGTTTCAAGGCCGGGGGCCGAAACGGCCCGCGGCGGCCGGCAGACCCCGCGCTCAACACTCCTGAAAAAGCCACCGGTGGTACTGCACGTGTGTAGAACGTATGTCGGCCACCATCCCTGCGTTCAACTCGCCGTCCGTTAAAAGCTCGAGGTTCTCGGCGCGCGCGCGGACGCGCTCGTGCAGCAGTTCGTAACCCTCCCGCGCCATCCTCGCGGCCTCCGGGCTCGCCTCGGGCCAGCGCACCTCGTGGGAGTAGGCGCGCAACTGGAGCGCGGCGCGCGGCCCGCCGTCGGGCATGTCGTCCACGAACTGCCTCAACATAAACTTGGGTTTAAGCTCCTGGACCGTCGCCCCCAACCTCCTCTGTACCTCCCATAGACATGTCGAAAACAGGCCGGGCTCCCTGGTTCTGGCGGCCCGGCCGTGTATTTCGAGCCAGATGTTGGCCCAATGAGTCTCGAAGGGAGTCGCGACTTTGGCGCACTTAAAAAGGTCTCGTATGACGCCGTGGTAGCGCACGGCGAGTTCGCCGACCACGGCGGCGCGGTACCGGCTCAGCGCCCTGAGCCTTCTGCGTCTGATGAAATCTAATACCTTCATGGTCTTAAGCGCCCACCAGTGTGGTTTACGCCACCACTCAGCAGAATTTACCAATTCGAATTCCGTACTTGCCTCCACGAGCTTCCTAGCTAACCCGAGGGTAGACTGCCGGGCTAAGGCCCTCTCACTCATCTTAAGGTGCTCCCGTTTCGTTTTTTCAAGATTATTTTGCAGGATTTTTAAGCGTCTTCGTATCTTCACCCAATATTTCCCGTAACCTCTTGAGCGCGCGGGATTTAAGGTAACGAACCTCGGTGTCGGTAAGGTTCATCTCTTTCGCTATCTCTTTGATTTCAAAGTCGTTAATGTAGAGCATGGTCAGAACCTTGCCCTCTCGCGGGGGCAAACGTTCTAAGTACGCTTTTATGTAGATGGGCGTCGAGAGGGCTTCATCGATCTGGTAGACCTGATCGTGGAACTCCAGAGTTGTTCTGGGGAGAGAATGCGCAGACTTGCGCGCGTGGGCCGCGGCCACGGAAAGCGCGACTCTCCGGAAGTAACCAGGGAAAGCCTTCGGGGAGCGCAACTGCGGCAACCACCGGAATAAGGATAAGAAGACATCCTGGACGTACTCCGGGTATTCGATGTTGAAGGCGCCGCGGTGCCAAGCCTTGCGCAGCAGGGGCTCGAAGCGGTGAATGATCTCCTCGCAGTAGTCGGACGCCTCGTCGGGCGGCCTGTTCTTGTCACTGAGGCCGGAGACGAGCTGTTCGACGGTGAGCGATTGAACCTCTGGCGTCATCTCACTCGTGCGCGGCCATGGTCAGGCGGTGCAGTTCGAAAGGCCGGTGGCCTAAACTCTGCTCCCTCCGGTTATATATACTCAGCACACACCCCACCTCCTGAGTCGAAAAGGTTTTAACTTTTCCGGTGCGCATGATGCCGCCGGCGACCTGGTGCACGCGCCTCCATGTACCCGTGTTCAAGTAGTAGCGCACCGGGTTCTTGACGCGCCCCAGGTCGAGCGGTTCCGCCGCCGGCTGATGCGTGTGGCCGCAGACGAAGTAGCGAAAACTACTGCCCAGGGTCTCGGACATGTATAGCTTGTCTAACACGAAGTCGGGGTAAGGAGGCGAGGACTCGTCATCGGGGAGCAGGCGCGCTAAGGGCCTGAGCCCCGTGTACCCGTGCAAGCCCCTCAGCACCCGCAGCATCAAGCCGGCCCGGCGCTCGACCCCGGCGAAACTACCAAAGGCAACCTTGCCTTTCAGCGAGAGGAGTTCGTCGAGCGTCTCACGGAGCGCCTTCTCGATTTCCCCCATGACGCGGGAGCGCATCTTTTCCTTCCCGGCCAGGTGGGCGTCTATCCAAGCCATCAGCACCTTGAGGCTGTGCGGGCGGACGTTGTCCATCTCGTCGAGAAAGCCGAGGCCGTCGCCCTCCCCGTCCGCCCGTACCCTCTGCCGCACGCGCATCGGCAGGCGCTGCACGAACTCGATGACGATGGCGTCGCCCACCGCGACCAGCCCGTGGTCGTAACGGTTGGCCCGGTCGAACTCGTGCCCGTGTTGCGCTATCAACTCGTGCTCTTCGTCCACCAAGCTATCCGGGAACGAGTCGCTCGGTTGCGCCGCGCCGGCCTGGCTCTGCCCCCGTAGCGCGGGCAGCTTGGCCAGCAACTGCTCGCGCCCCTTCCGCCCCATCGGCGTGGCCAGGGGGCGGTCGTGGTTGCCGGGGATGTAGACCAAGCGCAGGGGGCCGTCCTGCGCCCGTAACAACTGCGCCAGCCCCTCGAAGAACGCATCGTTGGCGTTGATCATCCTCCCGACTATATCTGCGACGGCCGTGACGTGCGCGTCCGTGCAATCTTCCCACGGCCTGAGCCCGCGGTTGACCCAGACTTCCGACTTCAGAGTTTCGAAGATGTCCCCCAGCAGCACGAGCGTGACCTCACGGACCCCCTTCCGGCGGGCCTCGTTGATGATCGCCGTCAGGCTGCCGAGTAGGCGCGGCACGTTAATGGTAGAGCGGGCCGGGTCGTCGGAAAGGTGTAGGTCGCTGATCAAGGTGATCATCAGGCTATGAGGAAGACAGATCCTCCGACTGCTGCTGCCAGGTTAGACTTGCCGAGAGCTTATGAGCGCCCGCGGGCGTCGCCCCGTACGAAGGTCGAGGGAGGGGGGCCCGCCGTGGCTTAGGGGCCTGTGCAATGTATGGCAGCGCCACCGAACTGTCAATACCCAGACGGAGACGGCCCCGGGCCGGCGTGAAGGGGCGTCCGCCCGCGCGCGGAGGCGCACTAAAAAAATTGTGACTCTCATAAAAATTTATTGACTTGAATTTACAATCCGTGTATATCTGCGCCCGCTAGCATCGTCACACCGCTAGCGAGGCCGCGCTGGCGAGGCAATACGGCTCGCCAGTCTCACAACTATTCAACATCTCGGTCAGCGACGCGCGTAACCGGACCCGGTTCCCGAGCGTCATCGTTTAACTCTCTAACTCCGAGGAGACCTCACGATGCGTCGTGTTCTCAAACTCGCGTTGTCCGCACTATTGGCTGGCGTCTGTTTGGCTGCAACGCCCCCCGTGCTCGCGCTCGTCTGCGACCAGATGTTTTACTACGGGCACCGCACCTGCTTCCTGAGCGGCGAGGACGAGGAGTGGTGCTACTACGAGTGCTACTAACTCCGGCCTAACCGGCGGCGGCCGCCTTGAAGGCAGGCCACGCGTCGAGCGCGCCGCGCCCGATTGACTCGGCTCCAGCGTATGTACAAACGATTCCGGGCCGGGCTTTCCGGCCGCGCGCAAGCCCTCGTCGCGGCGCTGGGGACGACCCTCTGCCTCCTGATCGCGTTCGCGGCGGCCAGGGCGGTGATGGCGCCGCGGGGGCCAACCCCGGGGGCGCTGGTCGAAGTGAACCTGCCCCTGCCCGCCTACCGGCTGACCGACTTCGGCCAGCGCGCGGTCACGGCGGACGAGCTGCGGAGCGGGCGCGTACTGCTCTTCTACCTGAAGACTGACTGCCTCCCCTGCCTTAAGGAGATGGAGGTCATTTCCCGTCTGAGGCGTGACGCACCGCCGGGGCTGCGCATCTACGGCGTGGCCGCCGAGAGCGCCGCGCGGTTGACGGACTTCGCCGAACGTCGTAACTTGACCTTTCCGATCATGTCCGACGCGGAAGGCCAGTTGGCGCAGTCGCTCGACACGCGGTACTTCCCGTCGAAGTACTTCGTCGAGGACGGCGTGATCACCAAGGCGTGGTACGGCCGAACCCGGGACGAGGGTGAGTTAAGACGTCAACTCGGCGTCAGGTAAACACAGATGAAAAGTGCCCTTAAGGTTTCGGTCGCCGCCCTCATACTAGCCACGGCCGCGGCCGGCGCCTTCGCCCGGCAAGCCCAGACGCGTCAGCACACGTTCGAGGTTCCGAAGGAGCTGTCCGTCCGCTTCGAGTTGCAGGACGCGCCGGAGTTGGAGGCGCCGGGGAGCTGGTGGGAGTTGTCCGTCGAGCTGGGCGTTGAGGAGCAGGACAAGTACATGCGCTGGCTCGCCGACCACCGCGGCGGCCCGGCCGGCCTGACGCGGCCCGGATACGTGCTGATAAAGAAGTCTTTCGCGAACCGTGACCTCTCGAAGAAGCAGGGCCGCGCCGTCGAGGTCACGGTGCCCGTGGGCAAAGAGCTGCTCGAACGGTTCCAGCATATTAAAAGTAGCCCGCAGATGGTCTGGCTCAACTGCTCGGCGCGCGTGCACGCCGGGAAGTCTGACGAGGATGTCGTCAACGACGGCATCACCCCCACCTGGGACTTGCGCTACTTCATTGACAAGGGCGTCACCATCAAGCTGGAGTTGAAGAACAGCCGGCGGTTGACTTGGTCTTACGGCGGCCAGAAGATGCGGCCAACGTCCGAGTGACGGACCGTACTTTCACACCTCTTCGCCGGAGGGGAACGCGTGTATGAAGACGTACAACGTCTTACGAATATCCTCCGTGCCGCCCTTGCTGCTGGCGGCGGTCTCGGTGGCGGTCGCGCAGGGCGGAGACTTGTTGCGGAACGCGCGGCAGCCGGCCGCCGCCGAGGCGCCCGCCCTTGCGGGCCGTGCGGCCAGCTCGCTGCTGCGCGCGCGGGCGGCCGAGCTGGCCGCCTCTACCGCTGACGCCGCGCCGGCGTGGGGCGACCGGAGGGCGGCCGTGGGCGTTCTCTCCGCGGCCGCGGACCTCATGTGGGGCGACGCCCCCGACCGCGCGAGAGAGTGGCTGAGGCAGGCGTGGGCGCTGGCGGGCGAACTCCCCGACAAGGCCGGCGACGGCGCGGCCGCGCGCTTCCGGAGTAGTTCGCCGCGGCGTCTCGCGCGCGCGCTCGTGCTGGCCGTCGCCCAGCGCTGCGACGGGGTGCTCGCGGACGACTTCCTCGCGCGGCTCGGCGCCGAGAAGGAGGAGTCGGCGGCGGAGCGGGGCGCGAAGCGGGCCGCCTTCGACGACAAGTCTGCGCGCAGTGAGCAGCTGCTGAACCTCGCCCTCTCCGTCGTCAACACCGACCCGGACGCGGCCGCCAGGCTGGCCGAGCTGAGCCTGGCCGACGGCGTCTCGTTCCGCCTCCAGAGCGTGCTGCTCGCGCTGCGCGAACGCGATAAGGGCGCGGCCGACCGCCTCTTCGACTCGGCGATGAGGCGCATAGCGGAACGGCCCGACGACCTGAGTGACGCGCAGGTCATCGCCTCATACCTCTTCACGCCCGGGCGCGTCGTGGGCGTCGGCGCCGACAGCAACACCGTGATGGCCGTCGGCGCGCGGCACTCCGCCCTCGGCTTCACCCCGGCCGAAGCCGACCCCGAGCGAGCGCGCCGCTTCCTGAACATCGTACAGCGGGGGCTGCTCTCCGCGCCCGCGCCTTCTCTGACAGCGGTTCCGGGGGTGCGCGCGAGGGAGATCGCGAACCTTGCAGGGAGCCTGGAGGAGGGGTTCCGGCTCTACGCGCCCGACATGTGGACACAGGTCGCGCAGCGGGTGACGGCCGTGCTGCCGGACCTCGCGCCGCGCGACGCGCCGCTGCCGCAGCCCGTGATGGAGAGGCTCGCGTTCGGCGCCTCGGCCGCCGCGGGCGAGGGCGACCTCGGCAGGCTCTACGTGGAAGGGCTGAAGGAGGCGGCCGAGAAGGAGACAGACCCGGTGGCGCGCAAGTACGCTTACGTCCGCGCGTCGCTGGCGACCGCGCCCGACGACCTGTCGCGCGGGCTCAGCCTCGCGGCCGCCATCGGCGAGGAGGGTCTGCGCAATCGCGTCTCGGCGTTCCTCACCTATCGCGCGTCTCTCGCGGCGCTCGAAAAGGGACAGCTCGACAAGGCGACCGCGTTGGCCGCCGGGCTGGAGCCGCTCCAGCGCGCGCTCGTCTGCATCGCGGTGGCGCGGCGGCTGGCCGCGCCGACGGCCGGCGAAGACCAGGCGCAGTCGGCGGCGCGCAGGGCGCGCGCCGCCGACCTGCTCTCGGACGCCGAGAAGGCGCTCGGCGAGGGCGCGTCCTCGGACAAAGCCCTTCACGTCAGGCTCGGGCTCGTCGCGGCGCTCGCGCAACTCGACGCGCAGCACGCGCTCGCGCTACTCGACGGCGTGGTCGCCGACATCAACCGCGCCGACGTGTTCGACCCTGACGACGCCGGCGCCCCCGCGGTGGGCGGTCTCTACGGGCTCCCCGTCCAGTCGCCGCAACCCGCCGCCCTGGGCGGCTTCGGGCTCAAGGACGCCTTCGGCCCGCTGTCGAAGGTCGACTTCGAAGGCTCTGTCTACGTCGCGAACAAATTAAAGGCGGCGGCGCTGCGCGGGGTCTGCCTGCTTGAGATAGCGCGGGGCGTTCTGGCCGCCGAACAGTCTGCGAAGAGGTAGCGCGTCCGGCTTCGCGAGACGCCTCCGGCTTTTAAAGTTCGAGCGCCGGCCCGGGGTACGTAATGCACCCCGGGCCGGCGCTCTGTCGTTGCGCCGCGCGCGGCTCCGGTCTTGACTCCGGGGGGTTTACACCCGTCGGCGCGGTCAGGGCCGCTCGGACGGGCCGGCGGGGTCGTGCCAGCCGCCGATGTCTGCGGTGAGTTCGTCGGCCTCGCGCGGGCCCCACGTGCCGGGCTCGTACTCGTGGACGGGCGTCACGTCGCCGAGCACGGGGTCTACGACGCGCCACGAAGCCTCGACCGCGTCCTCGCGGGTGAAGAGCGAGGAGTCGCCCTTCATGGCGTCGCGCAGCAGGCGCTCGTAGGGCGGCGTGTCGTCGCCGGGGTTTTCGTGCGCGACGAGTTCGATGTCCTCGCCGCCCATCGCCTCGCCCTCGACCTTCGTGCGCGCGCCGATGGAGATGACGATGTCGGGGCTCAGCCGGAAGCGGAAGTAGTTCGAGTGCGGCGAGACGACCTCGCCGAACATGGACATCGGCGGGCGCTTCATCGTCACGAGCACCTCGGTCGCCGACACGGCCATCTTCTTGCCCGCGCGGATTAGGAACGGCACGCCCGACCAGCGCCAGTTGTCCACGTGCAGCCGGAGCGCGGCGAAGGTCTCGACCTGCGAGCGGTGCGCCACGCCCGGCTCGTCGCGGTAGCCTCTGAACTGGCCGCGCACGACCGACTGCCGGTCGAGCGGGCGCATCGCGCGCAGCGCCGCGATCTTGCAGTCGCGCACGGCCTCGGTCTCGTAAGACGACGGCGGCTCCATCGCCAGCAAGACGGCGACCTGCAAGAGGTGGTTCTGCACCACGTCGCGGATCGCGCCGACCTCGTCGTAGAACTTCCCCCGCCCCTCGACGCCGAACGCCTCGGCCATCGTGATCTGCACGCTCTCGACGTAGTGGCAGTTCCAGACGGGTTCGAGGAACGAGTTGGCGAAGCGGAAGTAGAGGAGGTTCTGGACTGGCTCCTTGCCGAGGTAGTGATCGATGCGGTAGACCGCCGCTTCGGGGAAGAACTCGTGGAGGCTGCGGTCGAGTTCGCGCGCCGATTCGAGGTCGCGGCCGAAAGGCTTCTCGACCACGATGCGCGCGCCGTCGGCCGAGCCGGACTTAGCCAGCCCCTCGGCGACGACCGTGAACATGCTCGGCGGGATGGCGAGGTAGTGGAGCGGCCGCTTCGCGTCGCCCAGCTCCTTCCGCAGCTGCTCGAACGTGGCCGGGTCGCGGTAGTCGCCGTCCACGTACCTCAGGTTCGCGGCGAGCTTGGCGAACGCCTCCTCGTCCACCCC
>DASVWB010000197.1:0-13326 GCA_036389815.1 Pyrinomonadaceae bacterium
CCGCTCGAAATAGACGGCGAGCTGGGGCAGCTCCTCACGCTGGTGGACGCGACCGAGGCGGCCGAGTCCGAGCAGGAGCTGCGCCGCAGCGAGTCGCTGGCGGCCGTCGGGCAGGCGGCGGCGCAGGTGGCGCACGAGATCCAGAACCCGCTCGGCAGCATACGGCTCGGCGTCGCCATGCTCCGCGACATGACGAAAGACCGCGAGGCCATCACCACCATCGACCTGGTCGAGCGCGGCATCGAGCACCTCTCCAAGCTCACGCTCGACGTGACGCAGTTCTCGCGCCGCCGCCGGCTCGCGCTCGAAGACACCGACCTCGCCGTACTCCTCAACGAGAGCCTCGACCTCGTCGCCGAGAAGCTGCGCGAGAAGCGCACGCCCGTCGAGCGCCGCTTCCCCGAAGACGGGCTGCACGGCCACTGGGACGAGGACCAACTGCGGCAGGTCTTCGTCAACCTCATCGCCAACGCGGTGGACGCGGGGCCGGCCGAGAGCCCCGTCGTCGTCACGGCCGAGCGCGTCACGCTCGCCGCCTCGGGGCGCGGCAACGGCGGGGGCGGCCGCCAGATCGCGGGCGCGCGCGTCCGCATCGCCGACCGCGGGCAGGGGATGGACGAGCGCACGCGCGCGCGCATCTTCGAGCCGTTCTTCACCACGAAGAAGAAGGGGACGGGGCTCGGCCTCGCCATCGCCAAGCAGATCGTCGAGCAGCACGGCGGCCGCATCTCGGTCGAGAGCGCGGAGGGCTCCGGCACGCGCTTCACCATCGACCTCCCGCTCTCGCCCGAGGCCGCCTGAGCGCGCGCGGTCAGCGCTTCGCGGCCAGCTCGCGCCCGGCGGGCGGCGCGTCCTTCGCCGCCTCTTCGAGGAACTGCCTGACCTCCTGTATGCCGCGCGTGCCGTTGCAGCCGTGCGTCTCCGCCCGCCAGTTGAGGTCGATGTTCCGCCTCTGCTTGTCGGTCAGGTGCCACGAGAGCGGCGGCTCCGCGCCGTTGAACTCGAAGACGGTCGGGACGATCTGAATCCCCCTCGGGTCGTGCCGCCACCTTTCGCGCAGCAGGTTCAGCTCCACGTCGTTGCGCGAGAGCTGCCCCGTGTCGCGCACGTGGAGGAGCGTCGCCAGCGGCGCGTAGGCCTGGTAGAGCCAGCCGCGCACGCTCTCCCGCGTGTAGACCTGCTGCGGGTCGGCCGGGCAGGGCGCGGCCTCGTCGTAGGTGTAGGTGCGCGCCGAAGAGGCGCCGCGTATCTGGAGGACGAGCACCCGCTTGACGGTGCTCTCCGGCTTCGACAGCTCCCGGTCGAGCCACTCGACCAGCGAGGAGATGCCGTAGTTGTCGTAGTAGCCGCCGTCGACGACGTGCGGGCGTGCCCCGTCTGAGTCGGCGCGCGCGGCGGGCGAGACGAAGGGGAAGGAGGCGGAGAGGCGCGCCGCGGTGACGACCGCGATGTCCTCGTCGTCGCGGTCGAAGAGTTCCCGCAGGTCCTTCTTGCCGTAGGCCGCGGCCGGCGGTTCGGCCGTCGACATCGTCAGCCGCTCGCCCGTGTCCGTGATCGTCGCGTTGAAGATCGAGGCCGGGCGCCAGCCCGCCTCCACGCCCTCGCGCCACTCGCCGAGCGTCACCCCGACGCCGTTGACGCCCCCCGACAACTTCTTCCCGCGGCGCTGCCACGCGCGCTCGAGCGCGGCGCCGCGGTCGGTCTCGTAGTGGTAGAACGGGTAGACGAGGCGCAGGAAGTCCGGGAAGACCAGCCCCCAGGCCGCCGCGCTCAGGCTCGACCGCTCGGAGTTGGACACGATGCGGTCGAGCGCGTCGGGCGGCAGCCCCCCCGGCGTGTACTCGCTGACGAAGTACATCGCCCCGACGCTGCCGCCGGAGACGGAACTCACCAGGCGGACGCGCCCGCCGAACTGGTCGCCGAACTCCTTCTGGAGTCCCGTCAGCACGCGCGCCGTCCAGGCCGCCGCCTGTATGCCGCCGCCGTTGGCGGCCACGACGATGATCGAGCGGCCGCCGTCCCCGCGCAGCGCGGCCGGCGCCGCCGCGGCGGCCGGGGCCGGGGCCGCCGCCCGCCGCGGCCCGCCGCGCACGACGCGGTAGAAGTTGTCGGAGGCCGTGAGCGGGAGGACGTACGAGCTGGCGACGAACCACAGCAGGACGGGCGCCAGGACGGGGATGCGGTAGCAGTCGAGGAAGAAGGCCAGCATCGAGAGCGCCCAGCAGAGCAGCGAGAGCAGCAGCAGGACGTAGGCGAGGGCGGGGAAGTCCGTCACGTCCACCCAGCCGTAACCGGTCAGGTAGCCGATGCCGCCGTAGATGCAGAGCGACATCGCGAGCAGGAAGAGCGCCAGCCAGTGCCCCCGCTCGACGGAGGTCGCGCGCGGGGCGTCGTCGTCCCCGCTGTACTTCAGGTAGCCGCAGCCCCAGTAGGGCGATAGCTGCGGCGTGCGCAGCCCCAGCTTCCGCCGGAGCCAGCCCCTCCAGCGCCAGCCCCTCCCGTGCGCGCGCGTAGACACGTAGTTGTCGAGCTCCCTGCACTGCTTGCGCAGGTAGTCAATCGACTGCCCCCTCACCTTCTGGGCGGGCGGCGCCTCGACCGGGTCGGGGTCGATGAACGCCTCGCGCAGCACGCCGGCGAGTTCGAGCAGCCCGAACGAGACGACCCAGCCGACGAAGGCCACCAGCGAGTAGATGAAGACTCTCCACCCGATGCCGTCGCACGACTCGTAGATGACGCAGACGATGAGCGGCGCGACGAGCAGGGAGAAGGCGACCCTGTGGACGACCCAGGCGGCCTTCCTCGGCATCTTCCAGAGGGCGACGCCGTGGTGGTGCAGGTGGAAGCGCTCGCCGCCGTACGTGTGCACGAGCTTGTAGGCCGCCATCGCCACCCACCCGGTCATGAAGGCCGCCAGCGAGACGAGGAAGACGCGCCAGCCCGAAGGGATGTCGAAGAGGCCGCGCAGCAGCGGCTTGAAGTCGGTGAAGAAGGCCCCGAACCAGATGGCGTTGATCGCCAGTATCGTCAGGAACGGGAAGCGCATCAGGTACAGGTAGGTGAACAGTAGCACGCCGCGCTGCGCCAGTGTCCCGCGCGCGCGCGACGCATCGAACTGGGCGGGAGGTTTTATAACTGTCTGCATGTGGGGCTCCTTTCGGCCGGCGGTGAGCGGATTCAGGCGCCGCGCCCCCGGCCTTTAACGGCGCGAAGGGAGGCGGCGGAAGGAGAAGGTCTGTCTGGGGCGGGCTACTGAGGGCTAACGCCCCGCGGCCCCGCGAGGAATCGGAGGCTTATAGCCTAAGAGGCGCCGCGTGTCAACACCCCTCCGGGCGGGGCGTGCGCGGGGCCGCGCCCGACTCACGAAGAGGCGGCCGCCAGGACCTCCGCCGCCGCGAGGTCGGACTCTTTAAACTCGCCCCCGTCCTCGACCGTCCACCACGCGGAGAGTACGGCCTGGGCCAGACCCCAGCCGCGCACGCGCTCGCGCTCGACGCCGAGCGCCTCCGACAACTGCGCGACGCGCCTCTCGGTGACGCGGACGGGGTCGGGCGTGTTGAGGAGTTGCGGCAGGGGGTTGCGCAGGAGAGCGCCGACCTCGTAGGCGGGCTCGCCGACCAGCCCCTTCGGGTCGATGGCGAGCCAGGGGTCGCGCGCGGCCGCGAGGACGTTGCCGTGGTGCAGGTCGCCGTGCAGGAGTACGGGGGGCGCCGAGGAGGCGAGCAGTTCCGCGAAGAGCGACTCCGCCTCTTCGAGCAGGCGCGGGGGGAAGGGCCCCGCGCCGCCGCCGTAGCGTGTGCGCAGATGCGCGAAGCCACGCCCCCAGTCCGCCGCCGTCGGGAACGGATGAGCGGGCGGTGGCTCGCGCCACAGCTTGAGCATGACGGAGGCGGCCGCCTCCGTCGCCGCGCCGTCGTCCCCCTCGCAGAGCGCGAGGAGTTGAGTGCCGGGCTCCAACCTTTCGAGCAGCAGCGCGCCCGCTTCAGCGTCCGCCTCGACCAGCCGCGCGGCGCCCCGGCCGTCGAACGCGCGCAGCGCCTCGATCTCCGTGAGGAGTTCGCGCGCCGGCACGCCCAGCTTCAGCACGAGCCTCTCGCCGCGCGGGCCTTCGGCGGGCGCGGCGTAGTTGAAGGTGAGCGGGGCGAAGGGCCGCCCGACCCTCAAAGACCAGCGCGCGGCGCAGGCCCCGACGAGGGCGGGCAGCCCTTCGAGCCACAGCCTCCCCGCGTCGCCGTGCAGCGCGACAGTCGTGCGCGCGAACTCTTCCGGGAAGGAGGCCAAAGGCCTTAGATGTAGTTCACGAGCAGGCCGGCCGCCGAGGCGAGCGCCCACACGGTGAGCCCGACCAGCGCGGGCGCGCGCCAGCCCGTCGAGCGCGCGACGGTGAAGAGCGAGGGCAGGTTGGTCGCCGGCCCCGCGACGAGCAGCGCCACGGCCGCGCCCGCCGGCATCCCCGACGCGAGCAGCAGCAGCGCCAGCGGTATCTCGAAGAAGGTCGGCATCGCCAGCGGCACCGCGATGGCCGCGACGACGAGCACGGCCGTCGCCTGCGCGGTCGCGGAGCCGAGCCCGCCGACCGGCAGCCAACTCGCCACCAGCATCGAGACGAACACGCCGACGACGATGAGCGGGACGGTCTGCACCGCCACCTTCAAACACGAGCGCACGAACGAGACGGCCAGCGAGGCCACGCCGGCCGGCGGCTCCTCGGCCGCGGCGGGCGGGCACGCGGCCGGGTCGGACTTGAAGCAGCGCTCCGCGACCAGACCCGAGAGCAGCACGCACGCGCCGGCCGCCAGCAGCCGCGCCGCGCCGAAGCGGCCGCCGCAGAGCAGGAAGGTCAGGAAGAGCGCCGCCGGGTTGAGCGAGGGCGCGGCCAGCATCAGCGCCAGCGAGGGCGCGAGCCTTGACGAGCGCTCGTAGACGCTCGTGAAGACCGGCGCCACGCAGCACGAGCAGAGCATCAGCGGCGCGCCCGCCAGCCCCGCCACGACCTGCGAGCGCACGCGCCCGCCGCCGAACAGCCCCGCCAGCCAGCGCGGCGAGACGAACGCGCGCACCGCCCCGCTGATGAGCACGCCGAAGGCGAGCGCCGGCCACACCGTCCCGAAGTAGCTCAGCGTCCGCTCGAACGCGCCCGCGGCCGTCAGGTCGAAGCGCGGCTTGAGCGCGCCCGTCGCCTGCACCTTGCCGATGACGGCCCACGAGCCCGTCGCCTTGTAGGCGATGAGGCCGCCGACCGTCACGAGCAGCAGCAGCACGCCGAAGAGGAGTGTGAGTCTTGACGCCGCGGCGTCCGGCGACTCGGCCGCGTCGAAAGCGTTTGCAGTTTTCACGTTAGTAGTTTCCTGAGCAGGGGTTTTTGAACTCAGAGCGCGCGCAGCGCCTTGCGCGCCGCCTCGACCGTGCGGTCGAGCAGGTCGTCGGTGTGCGCCGCGCCGACGAAGGCCGCCTCGAACTGCGAGGGCGCGAGGTAGACGCCCTCTTCGAGCATTCGGTGGAAGAACCTGCCGTAGCGCACGCGGTCGGACTTCGCCGCCGAGGGCCAGTCCGTGACTTCGGAGTCGGTGAAGAAGGTTGTGAACATCGAGCCGACGCGGTTCGTGACGGTCTCGACGCCCGCCTCGCGCGCGGCCGCGGCGAGCCCTTCCGTCAGCCGCCGCCCGGCCTCTTCGAGCCGTTCGTAGACCGAAGCGTCGCGCAGGCGGCGGAGCACGGCCAGCCCCGCCGTCATCGCAAGGGGATTCCCCGAGAGCGTCCCCGCCTGGTAGACGGGGCCCGCCGGCGCGACCTGCTCCATCAAATCGCGCCGCCCGCCGTACGCGCCGACGGGGAGGCCGCCGCCGATGATCTTGCCCAGCGTGGTCAGGTCGGGCGTGACGCCGTACAACTCCTGCGCGCCGCCGCGCGCGAGGCGGAAGCCGGTCATCACCTCGTCGAGGATGAGCAGCGCGCCGTGACGCCGTGTGACGTCGCGCAAGGCTTGCAGGTAGCCTTCGCGCGGCGGGACGCAGCCCATGTTGCCGACGACCGGCTCGACGATGACGGCCGCTACGTCGGCGCCGTGCTCGTCGAAGACCCGTTCGAGCGCGGCCGCGTCGTTGAAGGGCGCGGTGATGGTGTTCTCGGCGACCGAGGCGGTGACGCCGGGGCTGTCGGGAAGGCCGAGCGTCGCCACGCCGGAGCCGGCCTTGACGAGCAGGCTGTCGCCGTGGCCGTGGTAGCAGCCCTCGAACTTGACTATCTTGTCGCGCCCCGTGGCGCCGCGCGCGAGGCGGAGCGCCGACATCGTCGCCTCCGTCCCCGAGTTGACCATGCGCACCATCTCGACCGAGGGGACGGCGTCGATAATCTCCTCCGCCATCTCGACCTCAAGCTCGGTCGGCGCGCCGTAGCTCGTCCCGCGCCCTAACGCCTCGTGCAAGGCGTCGATGACCTCGGGCGCGGCGTGGCCGAGAATCATCGGCCCCCACGAGCCGACGTAGTCGATGTAGGTGCGCCCCTCCACGTCGGTCATCTGCGCGCCGCGCGCGCTGGCGATGAAGCGGGGCGTGCCGCCCACGCCGCGGAACGCCCGCACGGGCGAGTTCACACCGCCCGGCATCAGCGCCGTCGCCCGCGCGAACAACTCCTCCGAACCCCTCTGCCTGTCCGTCTCCGCTGCGCTCATGCCGACATGCTAAAGCAAGAGAGTCAAAAGTAAAAAGGCGGAAGGCAAAGGTGGAGAGAAGGGGCGGCGTCGCCTTTCATCATCAACCGCGGAAGGAGCGCGCCGTCCCCGCAGGAGGGTGGGAAATTATCTTGACAGCGATGACGTATGAGAGTAGAAGTTCTGTGCGCCGACCAAGACTGTCGCGGGCTCCCTCCCAGCGCGGCTTTATCGCAACCTTTCATCTCGCTATCAGTTTACATTGCCGCCCCACGGGCTGAGCCGTAATTTCAGTCGGTTCCCGGTATCTCACATATCCGTCAATAGATTGGCAACGGGCGGCATCCGCTTACGCCGGGTTGCCAAATGATGCCTACGCCGCCGGAGGTCTAAAACATGAGCTTGAAGGGCCTTATAAAAGTGTCTTCGTTCCTGATGGTAGGGCTGATGGCCGTCGTTTCTGCGACCATGATTGCGTACAAGAGACCCACTCCTCCACGACAGGAAAGACGGAGGGCAATACCCGTCACCGTGACTCAATTGCCGCTGGAAGACGGGACCTTCCCCGTGGAAGTCAGGTGTGAAGAGGCCCCGTCGTCAGCACCCAGCCGGTTGGATAGTTTTTCCTGTCTCGTAATAAACAACACTAGGAAAAAGATTTCAGCCTTCGCGGCGGTGTATACGGTCAGCTTGGACGATTCAGCGGGCACTGAGCGCGAGTCAAATCTCCTCATTAGCGACTTCGCCATTCACCCTGACGTGACAGAGGCTAAGCACCAGAAGCTCTTCTCCCCGGGTGAGTCACGTAGGGTCGGCCCCCCCGGCCCGGTCACTTTTGAAAGCGGGACCGTGAGCGGCGTCGAGCTTCACTTGGACTACGTGGAATTTGAAGACAAAACTTCGATAGGGCTCAACACCCAGAGTTCAAAAATGATCAGTGCGATGCGTGAAGGCGCCGCCAAGTACAAGGCGTGGCTGGTTCGGCAGTACAAGCGCGGCGGAAATAACGAGCAGGCGGTAGCGGGCTTAATCGAGTCCAGCGAACTACCGAAAGAATTCGACTCAGGCGACGGTGACCTGCGCGAGGGGGCGCAGTTTTACCGGAGGCTCCTCCTGAGTATCTATACCTCCAAGGGGAACGAGGAACTCAAGCGCTACCTCAACAAGTAACATGGCCGTGGCCTCAAAGGGGAACCCCGAGGCTCAAATTTCTGACTTTCTTCGTCTGCGTCTTTTTGGCGACTCTCACGTTCTTTTTGGTGAGTGGAAGCTCCCAACAGCGAATTGCTGATTGTGTCGCCTTCACATTCTGTGAAGCCACCTCGACCACCGCCACGGGATGCGACCTCACGATAAAGTGGACAAAATGTAATGGCTCTAAAGGTGCAAGTCACGGCGGATGCTCCACGTCCGCATGCATTTCACAGTGTTCCTGCTCCTGTGAAAGAGACGCCGGCGGTAACGTGACGGCCAGAGTGATCTCATGGTTCAACTCGTGCGACGGCGACGAGGGTGTGGTAGGGAGCCAGCGGTCGATTTGTGCCGGCCCGTCGGCCTGTCCGTCCCCGACACCGACCCCGTGTCCCGTCCCGACACCAACACCCATTCCCGGCAGGACTGACTGTTACTGGATTAAGTCGAAGTGTAACTGGGCCTGCGGGACAAACCTGGCCGACATCACCGAAGATGATTGTGAGCAGGCGGGGTTCACCTGGGAGTTTGCAAGTAACACCTGTGACACTACAAAGCCGCACCCGCTTGAGGCGCCCACCCCCACCCCGACGCCGGTGCCACATACCCAGCAAGAGTGTTCCAGCGCGGGCGGCGTATACTGGAGCTTCACTTACAACCAATGTTATTTCACTGTCACGTGCCCTACACCGACTTCTTACTCCTACGGGAGCGGGTGTAATTGGAACCCTTATGAATGCCGGTGGACGTGTTCTACTTCGCCTATCGTCATAGACGTGAGAGGGGATGGATTCGCGCTGACCAGCGAGGCGGACGGGGTGGCTTTTGACCTGAACGGCGACGGGTGGGCAGAGCCCATAAGCTGGACGGGTGCGACCTCGGATGACGCCTGGCTCGCGCTGGACCGTAACGGCAACGGCCTTATTGACAGTGGGCTGGAGTTGTTCGGCGACATTACGGCGCAGCCGGAGCCGCCGACGGGCGAGGAGAAGAACGGCTTCCTCGCCTTGGCCGAGTATGACAGGCCGCAGAACGGCGGGAACGGTGACGGCGTGATAGACGACCGAGATACTATCTTCCCCAGGCTGCGGCTGTGGCAGGACGTGAACCACGATGGCGCCTCACAGCCGGAGGAGTTGCACACGCTGCCCTCGCTGGACGTTGTGCGCCTTCGCCTCGGCTACAAAGAGTCGAAGCGCACGGACGAGTTCGGCAACAGCTTCCGCTACAGGGCGAAGGTGGACGACGCGAAGGGAGCCAAGGTGAACCGCTGGGCTTGGGACGTGTTCCTCGTCTCCGGCCAGTAGACCTAAAAAGAGCTTGGCGCGTCGGGGCCGCTACCCGGCCGGGCCGGGGGCCGCCGCGGTCACCCGAGGGGTGAGGACGCCGCCGCGGCTCTTACTTTCGGCCTACCCGAAGACGCTGCGCCAGCCGCGGTCGAGGGCGGGGCCGAAGAGGAAGGTGACGAGCGATGGCGACTCGTGCGAGCGGTCGTAGCCGACCAGCTCGACGTAGGCGCGCCCCGCGACGCTCTTGCCGTCGCGCACGCCCGCGACGGCGCACGCGCCCTCCCAGTAGACGATCATCGTCGTCCCGCGCGTGTCCAACTCCTGATCCTTGAGGGCGGGCGTGACCGACACGTCCACGCCGAGGCGCGGCACGCGCAGACGCCAGCCGCTCGGGTAGACGGCGCCCGTGTGCGGGCTGCGCCAGTGGCCCGCCGGCTCGACCTCGAAGTCCTCGCGCGCGAGGTGCGTGCGGCCGCCCTCGGCGTCCACGAAGGTGCCGCTTGAGAAGGGCGAGGGGCGTTCGTGGCGGTCGCGTATGTGGTAGACCATCAGCTCGGTCTCGTCTTCGAGCTGGAGGCTGAACCAGTCCCAGCCCCTCTGCCCGTCGGTCGTCTTCCAGGTCCCGAACTCCCTGTCCATCCAGGCCGTGCCGCGGAAGTGCTCGGTCACGCCGCGCGCGGTGATGTCGCCTTCGGCAACCATGCGCGTGTAGGAGAAGTAGCGCGACGCCTCGCCGTGGTCTTTGAAGCTGACGCCGGCGCCCTCGCGGCCGTTGAGCGCGGCGGGCTTCGCGGGGCGGAGCGCGGCCTCGAAAATCAGGTCGGGGCCGATGGTGGCGCGCAGCAGGTGGAGGCCGTGCGCCTCGCGCACAGTCCAGTCGCCGAGCCGCAGGTAGAGGCGGCGCGAGTCGGCGCGCGCCGGAGGGTCGAAGAGGCCGTTGGCGCTCTTGCGGTGGTCGTATGAGAAGCGGCCGCGCGTCTCGTCGGTGACGGCGAAGTGGGCGAGGTAGAGCGGGTTGCCGATGAGCCGGAGCGGCACGACGCCGAAGCGGTCGAGGTCCGTGCGCCGCTTGAAGAAGACCAGCTCGAAGCCGAGCCGCCGCCCCGCGTCCGTCGCGACGTGGCCGGTGTAGTACCACCACTCGGTCTGCGCGTGCGCGTGCGCGTAGAGGTCGCGCGGCAGCACGACGCCCGCGTGCTCCGTCCCGTCGCGCAGCGTCGAGGCGGGGCCCGCCACCACGTCCGCGATCTCGTCCAGCACGCCCGCCGCCGCCCGCCCGAAAGTCTCGATGAGATTGGCGCTCATGGATGTGTCTTAAAAACCCCCTTGGAAGATTGCTTCGATGCTAGCCGCGGCGCGTTGCGAAAGTGTGGGGAGCGCGTGGAGAAATCGGCGGGCGGTCTGCTTCAGACGCGCTCCAAATCTTCGGCCGGCTCGACGAGGAGCGTGCGGAAGGAGGAGAGGTAGACGAGGCCGGGCGCGGCGCCGCGGGGCTTGGTGACGAACTTGCGCTGCGTGTAGTTGACGGCGACCTTCGAGTCCTCGCGCGCCTGGCTGAAGTGCGCGGCGAGGCGCGCGGCCTCGACGAGCGTGCGGTGCGGGACGGCGTCGTCTTTGCCCCGCGCGCGGACGACGACGTGCGAGCCGGGGTAGTCGGCCGCGTGCATCCACGTGTCGTAGGAGCGCGCGACGCGGAAGGTCAGCTCGTCGTTCTCCCTCGCGCCGCGGCCGACCACTATCTCGTAGCCGTCCGACGAGCGGTAGCGGCGCAGCGCGCGACCCTTCTCGCCCGCATGCCTCTTCGACCCCTTCGGGCGCGCGGGCGCCTTCCCGCGCCCCGCGTCCGATTTGCGGCCCGGCCCCGCGCCGGCGAAGGCGGCGAGCGCCGCCTCGTCGCGCGCGGCGACGATTCTTTCAAGCTCCGCCTGCCTCGCTTCGAGCGCCGCCAGCTCCGCGGCCGTCTTCCCGAGCCGCTCCGAAATCTCGCGCGCCGCGCGCTTCGCCTTCGAGTAGCGCGCGAAGCGGCGCGCCGCCTCCTCCTGCAAAGTCCGGTTCTCTTCTACCTCAAGCTCGACCGTCGGCGCGCCCTCGGCGTAGAAGTCGGTCAGCCGGACGGTGCCGCCGTCGCGCGTGGCCGTGCCGAGGTTGGCGAGCAGGAGGTCGCCCGCGCGCCTGTGCTCTTCGGCGTCGCCGTGCGCGGCGAGGTCGCGCGCGAGGTTGTCGCGGAGCTTCCGCAGGCTCGCAGTCTGCTGGCGCAGGCGCGCCGCGGCCGCCGAAGCGCGCGCGTCGAAGTCGCGCACGGCGTCGAGCTTTCGGTAGTGGCGGTCGAGCGCCTCGGAGAGCGAAGGGAAGTCGTCGCGCCTAAAGTCTCCGGCCTCGCGCGGCGGGGCCGCGTCGCGCCGCGGCGGCGGGCCGTAGACCTCGCCCTCCGTCTGACCCTCCCCGCGCGCGGGGCGCAGGGTCGAGACGACGCGCCCTTGTTCGTCGAGCAGGAGGAGGTTCGAGGCGCGCCCCGTGAGCTGCGCGACGAGCGTCGCCGCGCGCGCCTCGCCCGCCGCGTCCGCGGCGTCGAACTCGAAGCGGACGACGCGCTCGCCCTCGTCCTTCGAGAGAGCGCGCAGCACAGTGCCGCCGAGTGCCTTGCGCAGGACGAGCGCGAAAGGCGACGGCGAGCCGGCCGCCCTCTCAAGCTCGCGCACCGTGCGCGAGACGAGGTGGAGGCGCGGCCGCGAAGGGTCTGACGAGAGCAGAAGGTATCGGCCGTCGGCCGTGCGGAAGTCTACGGCGAGCGTGTTCGCGGAGAGTTGAAAGACCTTGCCCCAGCGCCGCCCGGCGAGGGCGGGGCGCAGTTCTTCGACGACTTCGCTGATAAGCTGCTCGTGCATGGTTGCGCGCGGGGCTTCGGTTCGCGCAAAGGCTAACAGACTTCGGCGCGGAGACAAAAAGGGGGGGCGCGTCGCGTTCGACGCGCCCCCCTTTGCCTGAAGTTGTTCGCTGGACTACTTCCTGACGACGACCGTGCCGGAGAGGATGTCGTGCGCGGCGCGCCCCTCGGCGTCGAAGAGCGAATAGAGGAGACCGAGCCCGCCGGCCGCGAGCGAGAGCATGTAGACGAAGGCGCGGCGCATGCACTGCCCCGTCGTCGGGACGCACGCCTTGTGCGCGTCCACGGCCTGGAGCCCGCAGAGTGACATCCCCAGGGTGCGCCCGGCCAGCGCGACCGAACAGGTGTGGTAGAGGAACATCACCAGCGCCGCGATGAGCGCCATCGAGCCCCAGACGCGCGAGTCGCCCCAGTTGCTGATGGTCAGCTCGATGGCCGCCGCGAAGGGCGCGCAGAGGATTGCAACCGCGAAGAGGTCTACGACCGCGGCGGCCACGCGCTTCACGCGCGGCGCGCGGTCGTCGTAGGTCAACTCCTTCTCCTCGACCTTCGGCAGCAGTTCGATGCCCTGGCGTTCGAGCCAGAACTCGTCGAGCACGCCCGCGATGTGGCGCGGCTTGCGGCTGCCGTCCTGCGCCTCCGCGTCCTCCTCGGCCGTCTGCGGCTCGACCGCCTGCGAAGTAGTCGCCTGCGGGGCCGCGGGCCGCGGCGCGCGCGCGGGCGCCTTCGGCTCCTCCACTTCCGCGGGCGCGGCGGCCGTCTCCGCCTTCAGAGCCTGCGGCGGCTCGGCCTTCGCAGGCTGCGGCTTCGGCTGGACGACGACGAGCGGCGGCGGCTGCGGGGCGGGCGCCTCGGCGACCGGCTCGGGCCGCTCCTCGACGACGCGCGCCGTGGCGGCGGCCGTCTGCGCGCGGCCGCCCGCGTGGTGCGTCGCGGGCTGCGCGGCCGCGCGCGCGCGCTCGATGCGGCGCAGCGCCTTGGCGACGAGCGGGTTCAGCTCCGGCTCGTCCTGGGGGGGGACGAGGCCGAGCTGCTTGGAGGCCGCGTCGGCCGCGCGCGCGGCCGCGGGCGTCGCCTCCTGCGCGGGGGCGGCCTGCGCGTGCGCGGCGCGGCGGGGCACGTCGTCGCCTTCGGGGTCGGCCTCGCGGGCGCGCCGCTGCTGGATTTCGCGGAAGCGCTCGCTCAGCTCCGTCCGCCCAGCGGGGCGGTTGCGGTTGACGCCGGGGAATTCGATGCGGGTCGAGTTGTTCGCGCCCTGTGCGGCGTGGGTCGTGACGTTCGAGTTATCGGTCATAGCGGGAGCGTCGGCCTCC
>DASVWB010000198.1:0-11728 GCA_036389815.1 Pyrinomonadaceae bacterium
CGCTCGCAGAGGGGACGCGCTTCTACGTCCTCTTCCCCGCCGAGGCCGGGCTGCGCGTCGAGCCGAATGGCGACGGCAAGGCGAAGGGCAAGAAGGCTTCGAAGGCGAAATCGACGGGGCCGGCCGCCGACCGCCGCGCGGTCACGGCCCACGTCATGAGCCTCATGCAGCGCGGCTTCACGCGGCTGCTGACGCGCTCGGGCGAGCTCATCGAGCTGCGCACGCCGGACGACTACACGCGCGCCGACTTCGAGGGCGTCTTCGTCCTCGTCGACCGCCTCGTCGCGCGCCCTGACGTGCGCGAGCGGCTCGTCGACTCGTTCGAGACGTGCTTCGTTGAGGGCCACGGCCAGAGCATAGTCCAGACGGCCGAGGCCGAACCGCGCGCCCTGCGCTTCTCCGAGCGCTTCGAGTGCAAGTACGACGGGACGGTCTACGCGCAGCCCGAGCCGCGCCTGTTCAGCTTCAACAACCCCTTCGGCGCGTGCCCCACCTGCCAGGGCTTCGGCAACACCATCGGCCTCGACCTCGACCTCGTCATCCCGAACCCGCAACTCTCGCTCGACGAGGGCGCCGTCGAGCCTTGGACGAAGCCGCAGTACGACTGGGCGCGCACGGAGCTGCGCCGCTTCTGCCGGCAGGAGAAGATTCCCTTCGACGTGCCGTTTCAGGAGTTGACCAAACAGCAGCAGCGCGCGGTCGTCGACGGCCGCGGGGGCTTCAGCGGCGTGCGCGGCTTCTTCGAGTGGCTGGAGACGAAGAAGTACAAGCTGCACGTCCGCGTCTTCCTCGCCAAGTACCGCGGCTACACGCTCTGCCCCGACTGCGGCGGCGGGAGGTTGAGACAGGAGGCGCGCGACGTGCGCGTCGGCGGCCGCACGCTCCCGGAGGTCTGCTCGCTCTCCATCAAGGACGCCGCCGCCTTCTTCGACGCGCTCTCGCTCTCGGCCGAGCAGGCGGCCATCGCCGACAAGGTGCTCTTCGAGGTGCGCCGCCGCCTGAAGTTCCTCGTGGACGTGGGGCTCGACTACCTGACGCTCGACCGCCTCGCCTCGACGCTCTCGGGCGGCGAGTCGCAGCGCATCCAGCTCGCCACCAACCTCGGCTCCTCGCTCGTCGGCGCGCTCTACGTCCTGGACGAGCCCTCCATCGGGCTGCACCCGCGCGACTCGGAGCGCCTCATCAAGCTGCTCCACAACCTGCGCGACATCGGCAACACCGTGCTCGTCGTCGAGCACGACGAGGAGATGATGCGCGCCGCCGACCACATCCTCGACATCGGGCCGGCGGCCGGCGAGCTGGGCGGCAAGGTCATCTACGAGGGCGACTTCGACGGCCTGCTGAAGTCCGGCGCGACGCTCACGGGCAAGTACCTGCGCGGCGAGGCCGAGATTAAAGAGCCCAAGCAGCGCCGCCCCGCCAAGAAGAAGCGCATCGCGGTGCGCGGGGCCTCGGAGCACAACCTGAAGGGCGTGGACGTGGACATCCCGCTGGAGATGCTCGTCTGCGTGACGGGCGTCTCCGGCTCGGGCAAGTCCACGCTCGTCCACGACGTGATTTACGCGGGGATGAAGAAGCAGCGCGGCGAGTGGCAGGGGCAGGTCGGCGCGTTCCGCGAGCTTTCGGGCGGGACGAACGTGGACGACGTGGTGCTCGTAGACCAGTCGCCTATCGGGCGGACGCCGCGCTCGAACCCCGTCACCTACATCAAGGTCTACGACGCCGTCCGCGAGGTCTTCTCGCAGACGCGCGACGCGCAGGGCAAGGGGCTCGACCCGTCGCACTTCTCCTTCAACGTCCCCGGCGGGCGCTGCGACGTGTGCGAGGGCGACGGCACCGTGACGGTCGAGATGCAGTTCCTCGCCGACGTGGAGCTGGTCTGCGAGGAGTGCAAGGGCACGCGCTTCAAGCCGCAGGTTCTGGACGTGCGCTACCGCGGCAAGAACATCAACGACGTGCTCAGCATGACCGTCCGCGAGGCGATGAACTTCTTCCGCGACACGACGAAGATTGCCAACCGCCTGCGCGTGCTCGACGACGTCGGTTTAGGCTACCTGCGGCTCGGGCAGTCGGCGACGACGCTCTCGGGCGGCGAGGCGCAGCGCGTCAAGCTCGCCTCCTTCCTCTCGAAGCGGACGGGCGCGCGCACGCTCTACATCTTCGACGAGCCGACCACGGGGCTCCACTTCGAGGACATCAACAAGCTGCTCACGGCCTTCCGCACGCTGGTCGAGGCGGGCGGCTCGCTCCTCGTCATCGAGCACAACCTCGACGTGATTAAGACGGCCGACCACCTCATAGACCTCGGCCCCGAGGGCGGCGACGCCGGCGGCCGCCTCGTCGCCACGGGCACGCCCGAAGAGCTGATGCGCGTCCCCGAGTCACACACCGGCCGCTTCCTCGCCGCCCACCTCGCGCGCTCGAACGGCCACCGCAAGGCCGCCGAATAACCGGGTCAGAACCGCCGGTAAACCTTCCGCGCCGCCGCGTCGTATTGCACACGTGTCGCTCCCTCCGGCGGCCGAATCCACAATTCTGTCTGAAGGGAGAAGATTTCGTATGCAGAGAAGACTGTTGCTCGCGCTGTGCCTCGCCCTGACGGCCGCCCCGGCGGCGCTCGCGCAGAACGCCCCGCAGGCGCCCGGCGGCACCGCCGCCTCCTACCGCAAGGCTTACCAGACGGTCGAGGCCGGCGTCGGCGCGCTCGGCGGCGTTGAGGCTTTCCGCGCGGTCGAGGACGTGTGGGTGAAGGCGAGCGGCTCGACGTGGGCGCGCAACCAGAGCGTGCGCGTCGAGCAGCCCTGGGACCAGATGACGCGCGACGAGACGCTCTTCGCCGACGTGCGCCGCAACCGCTACATCTTCGAGAACCGCGACCCGCTGCCCGGCGGCTTCGTCTTCGGCGGCAGGGTCGTCGTCAGCGGCGGCCAGGCGTTCGTCGTCAACGAACGCGACCGCACCCTTCAGCCCGTCAACCCCGCGAACCTGCCAAACGTCACGCTCAACTACGCCCGCCGCCTCCCGCACCTCCTGCTCGGCCTCGCGCTCGAACAGCGGGCGCCCACGCTCCGCTACGTCGGGCAGGAGAGTTTTGACGGCCGCCCGCACGACGTGGTCACGTTCGCCGCCGCCAACGGCGCGCTGATGAGCCTCTTCTTCGACGCGAAGACGCGCCTGCTCTCGAAGTACGAGCAGATGGTGACGGACGGCACGGACGGCGACGTGGTGCAGGAGACCATCTTCCCCGGCTACCGCGCCGTCGAGCGCGTGATGGTGCCGACGGGCCGGCAGACGCGCCGCGGCGGCGACCTGATCGAAGACGTGAAGTACGCCGAGGTGCGCTTCAACACGAAGCCGTCGGACGCGGCCTTCGCGCGCCCCGAGGGCTTCGAGGAGCTGCCCGCCCCGGCGCCCCCGCCCGCGCGCGAGACGAAGCTCGCCGAGGGCGTCTACCTCTTCGAGAGCGGCGCCAACTCGCTCGTCGTCGAGTTCGACTCCTACGTCCTCGTCGTCGAGCCCTACGCGGGCGGGCGCGGCCCCAAGCCGACCATCAACAAGGCGCGCGAGATGTTCCCGAACAAGCCCGTCAGGTACGTCGTCGTCACGCACTACCACGACGACCACTCGGGCGGGCTGCGCAGCTACATCGCCAACGGCGTGGCGGTCGTGACCACGCCCGCCAACCAGAAGTTCTTCGAGCGCATGGCCTCTTCGACCTTCACGCTGAACCCCGACGACCAGACGCGCGCCCCGCGCAAGCCCGCCTTCGAGTTCGTGACCGGCGGCAAGCGCGTCTTCACCGACGGCAGGCAGACCGTCGAAATCCTCGACATCGGCCCCAGCCCCCACGCGCGCGAGATGCTCGTCGCCTACCTCCCCAAAGAGAAGCTCATCTTCCAGGGCGACCTCGTCAACCTCCCCGCCTCCGGCCGGTTCATGCCGACGACGGTCAACGACACCACGCTCCACTTCTTCGACTGGCTCACGAAGTCCGGCCTCGACGTGCAGCGCATCGCCGCCGTCCACGGCCCCTCCACCACCCTCGACGACCTCCGCGCCGCGGTTGAGAAGAAGCGCGCCGGGCGCTAAGCTCAAGGCATGAGTCTGAAGGAACGAATCACAGGCGACATGACGGCCGCGATGAAGGCGAAGGAGGCGGCGCGGCTGTCTACTTTGCGGATGGTGAAGGCGGCGGTGCAGAACCGCGAGATAGAGAAGGGCGGCGAACTGTCCGACGAGGAGCTGACGAAGGCTTTGCAGTCCCTCGTCAAGCAGCGGCGCGACTCGGTCGAGCAGTACGAGAAGGCCGGGCGGGCGGAGCTGGCCGAGAAGGAGAGGGCCGAGATCAGTGTCATCGAGGAGTACCTGCCGCGGGCGGCCTCGCGCGAGGAGATAGAGCGCGCCGTCGGGGAGGCCGTCGCCGAGACCGGCGCCACCTCTTTGAAGGAGATGGGGGCGGTGATGAAGGCGGCGCTCGCGCGCCTCGCCGGCCGCAACGCCGACGGGAAGGCGGTCAGCGAGGCCGTCAAGTCGAGACTTCAGTAGGCGGTAGGCCGTGGGCAGTAGGCAGCCGGCCCGCGTCGCGGACGTTGAGGGGGTAAATCAGAATCCCCGCGGCGGGGCTTTTAAAATCACCCCGTAGAGTTAACCCGGACTCTCCGGAACGGGGCTTTTAACCGCGTGCCGCCCACCGCCTACCGCCCGCTATTTCCCGGGTTGCCACGCGCGCGCGGTTCCCGTATAATCCGCCTCTTGCTCGGAGCGCGGTGGCGTTGCCAGTGGGTTTTCGGCCCACTTTTTCTTTTGGGCCGAGGGTCTTGAAAAGGGGGGTTCGGCGGGTGTCGGGCGAAGAGGTTTCAGTCGAGTCGCGCGTGCGCGAGATCACGCGCCGCGTCGCTGAGGAGCGCGGCCTCGAACTCGTCCACGTCGAATTCGCCGGCGGCGCGCGCTCGCCCGTCGTCCGCATCTTCATTGACAAGCCGGGCGGCGTCACCCACGAGGACTGCTCCGGGGTGAGCACGCACGTCGGCACCGTGCTCGACGTGGAGGACTTCATCCCCGGCGCCTACACCCTCGAAGTCTCCTCGCCGGGCCTGGAGCGCGGGCTCTACGGGCGCGCCGACTTCGAGCGCTTCGCGGGGCGCCTGGCGCGGATGAAGACGCGCGGCGCCATAGGCGGCCAGCGCAACTTCCGCGGCCGCATCGCCGGCGTCGAGGGCGACGACGTGCTGTTCGAGGACAAGACGACGGGGGCCGTCCGCGTCCCCCTCTCCGAGGTCGCGAAGGCGAATCTGGAGATAGACGTCGAGGAGGAGTTCCGGCTGGCGGAGGAGCGCGAACGCGCCGCGAAAAGGGGCGCGAACCACGACCGAATCACAACTGAATAGCCGGCCACGCCACCGCGCGCGGAATCAGCGAGGGCGGGGCGGCCGGAGCAGAAGACGAAAAGTTTATGAGCGCATCCATCGGGCAGAGCATTGACGCCGTCTGCAAGGAGCACGGCATCGACCGCGACATCGTCATCGAGGCGGTGAAGGAGGCCGTGCGCGCCGCCGCGCGCAAGCAGTTCAAGTCGGGCGAGGAGATTCAGGTCGAGTGGGCGCCCGAGACGGGGCTGGAAATCTTCGCCTCGAAGGTCGTCGTCGAGGAGGTCGAGAACCCCGGCCGCGAGCTGTCGCTGGACGAGGCGAAGGAGCTTGCCGGGGACGAGGTCGAGGTCGGCGACGAGCTGCAACTGCCGATGCCGATGGAGGACATGGGGCGCATCGCCGCGCAGACCGCCAAGCAGATCCTCTTCCAGAAGGTGCGCGACGCCGTGCGCGCCAACGTCTACGAGCAGTACATCGACAAGGTCGGCGACCTCGTCAACGGCTACGTCAAGCGCTTCGAGCGCGGCGACATCATCGTCGATCTGGGGACGGTCGAGTCCGTCCTGCCGCGCAACCAGCAGTCGCGCGGCGAGCAGTGGAACCAGGGCGAGAGAATCCGCGTCGTCATCGACGACGTGTCGAAGGAGTCGAAGGGCCCGCAGGTCGTCACCTCGCGCACCTCCCCCGAACTCTTGAAGCGCCTCTTCGAGATGGAGGTGCCCGAGATTTACGACGGCACGGTCGTCATCAAGTCGGCGGTCAGGGAGCCGGGCGAGCGCGCCAAGATCGCCGTCGCCTCGACCGAGCGCGACGTGGACCCCGTGGGCGCCTGCGTCGGCATGAAGGGCTCGCGCGTGCAGGCCATCATCAGGGAGCTGCGCGGCGAGAAGATAGACATCATCGAGTGGTCGGACGAGCCGTCCGTGTTCGCCGCCAACGCGCTCTCGCCCGCGAAGGTCAACCAGGTGCGCATCACCGACATCGAGCACCGCCAGATGGAGGTCATCGTCAACGAAGACCAGCTCTCGCTCGCCATCGGCAAGCGTGGGCAGAACGTCCGGCTCGCCACGAAGCTCGTCGGCTGGAACATCGACATCCGGAGCGAGGAAGAGCTGAAGCGCGAGGTCGCCGCGCAGATGGGCGCGATGATCGCCTCGGGCGAGGCCGTGCCGCTTGAGAAGTTGCAGGGCATGAACCCGGCGATGGTCTCGACGCTGGCGGACCACGGCGTCGCCGACATCGAAGGGCTCGCCAACGCGACCGTGGACGACATCGCCGAGTTCCTCGACGTGAGTATCGACCAGGCCGAGGCGCTCATCGGCGCGGCGCAGGCCGTCGTCGAGAGCGCGCGCTCCGCTGGCGAGACCGAAGGCGCGGAAGAGGGCGGCGAAGGGTCTGCCGCCGAAGCCTCGGCCGGCGAGGCGGGCGAAGGCGCGGGCGAGGCGGCCGAAGGGACGGAAGAGGGCCGCCCGGTCGAGCAGCACGCGGCGTCGGTCGAGGCCGACCCGGAGGCGGGCGACCGCGAGGTCGAGCCTTCAGAGGCGATGATCGCCGAAGGGTACGACGAGGCCGCGCGCACGCGCCCGCCCTTCATGGCCGAAGACCTCTCGCCGGACAACATTCTCGCCAGCGAGTCGGCCGACCCCGTCGCCATGACCGAGGTCGAGCAGATGTCGGCCGACGAGTTGATACTCCAGGGGGCGGGGCGCGACCTGCGCCCCGACACCATCACGCCCGCGCCCGACATCTTCTCGACCGAGGCCGCCGTCATCCAGAACACCGGCTCCTTCGTCGAGGAGGAGCGCCCCTCGACGCTCGACGCCGAGACGGGCGACGTCGGCGGGGGCGTCGTGCAGATGTCGGACGAGGAGTACGAGGACTCGCCCGTCTCCCCGCGCGGCGACTTCGCCACGGAAGCCTCCGCGCCCGAGGCGTCGAGTTCTTCGGAGCCGGCCGCCCCCCCGGGGGGCGGGCCCGCCCCGTCTGAAACAGTAGCTGACGACGAGGCCGAAGATGCTTCTGGCAACGTCGAATAGCCGCAGTCCGGCGGCCGCGCGCCCCTCTGTTGTGGGGGCGCGCGACTGCTGCCCGCCTTAGTCCCCTTCTCCGGCCGCGAAGCGCCGCAAGCTTCCCGGGGAAGAGGTCAGGAGGCGTCTTGACACTAAACCCGTGAAGCGCGCGACGCCGTTTTATGAGAAGCGTCGAAGAAGGAGTGCATGTCAGCAGCCCACACTTCAAAGATCAGGATTTACGACCTCGCCAAAGAGCTGAAGATGGAGTCGAAGCGCCTCATCGAGGAGGTGCGCCGCGAGGGCGTTGACGTCTCGGTCCCTTCCAACACCATCTCGAAAGAGCTGGCCGAGAAGATCCGCAACAAGTACTTCCCCAAGAAAGAGCCGACCGTCCAGCGCTCGATCCGCGTCGTCAAGAAGGCGAGGCCGGCCGAGGGCGACGGCGCCTCCGCGCCCGACCCGGCCGAGGCCCCCGTGCCCGAGGTCTACGCCGAGGCGCCGCACGAGTCGGAGGCGGCGGAAGCGCCCGCCGAGCACGCGCCCGCGGCCGACGCCCCGGGCGCGGCCGGCGCCGTGCGCCCGCTCTCGCCGCGCATCCTGCGCCCGCGCCCGCCCGCCGCGCGCGCCGAAGCCCCCGCGCCCGCCGCGCAGGGCTCCACGACGGCCGCGGCCCCCGCGACGGCGGCCCCGCCCGAGGAGGAGGCGCCCGAGCCGGAGCACGCGCCCGAGCCGGCGCCCGCGGCGGAATTCTCGGCGCCCGCCGAGGAGGAGATTTTCACCCCCGACGAGGCCGCCCCGCCGGCCGCGGAGCCAGAGTTGAACGAAACCCCACAGACCTTTGAACAGCCGGCCGCGGCGGCGCCCGCCCCCGGCAGGCAGGTCAGGACGCTGCGCCTGACCGACGCCGCGCTCAAGGCCGGCATCCAGCCCGGCCAGCGCGTCAACGTCCCCGTCGCCCCGCCGACCACGCAGGCCCCGGCCCGCGACGCGCGCGGCGGCCGCGCCGCCCGCGACGCGCGCGGCGGCCGCCCCGGCCGCGGCCACGAGGTAGACGCCTCGCTCCACGGCACGCCCGGCGAGACGGCGACCCCGCAGACCACCTACATCCCGCCGGCCGACGCGCGCCGCCCCGGCGGGCGCGGCGGGCGCGGCGCACGGCCCGGCCCGGCCGGCCGGCCCGGGGCCGGCGACCGGCGCGGCGG
Organism: Pyrinomonadaceae bacterium; assembly: GCA_036389815.1. Taxonomy (GTDB): domain Bacteria; phylum Acidobacteriota; class Blastocatellia; order Pyrinomonadales; family Pyrinomonadaceae; genus QHXN01. Next base: position 8,584 of record DASVWB010000198.1, read on the forward strand.
CCGCGGCTTCGAGCGCGACTTCGTCGTCCCGAAGGCGCTCCGCCTCGAAGACCGCATCGCGCAGTCACTGAACCCGGCCGCGGGGCCGGCCGCGGGCGACCTCAAGCAGGTGCGCCTCGTCGAGGGCGCGACCGTCAAGGAGTTCGCCGAGAAGACCGGCATCCGCCCGAAGGACATCCAGGCGCTCCTGCTCCAGCGCGGCGTCTTCGCCACGCTCAACCAGACGCTCGACAACGAGATGGCCAAGGAACTCGGACGCCGCTTCGGCTTCGACGTGCAGTTCCTCGGCTTCGAGGAGATGATCGCCGACGAGGAGTTGGAGCAGCTCATCGAGGCCGACGCCGACGACACGGAGGAGCCGCGCGCGCCCGTCGTCACCGTCATGGGTCACGTAGACCACGGCAAGACTTCCCTGCTCGACGGCATCCGCGCCGCCAACGTCGCGGCGGGCGAGGCCGGCGGCATCACCCAGCACATCGGCGCCTACAGCGTCCAGGTGCCGAGCGCCGACAACCCCGAAGACCTCCGCCGCGTCGTCTTCCTCGACACGCCCGGCCACGAGGCGTTCACCATGATGCGCGCGCGCGGCGCGAAGGCGACCGACGTGGTCGTGCTCGTCGTCGCCGCCGACGACGGCGTCATGCCGCAGACCGTCGAGGCCATCGAGCACGCGCGCGCCGCGCACGTGCCCATCGTCGTCGCCATCAACAAGATCGACAAGCCCGACGCCAACCCCGACCGCGTCCGCCAGGAGCTGGCCGTGCAGGGCCTGCAGCCCGTCGAGTGGGGCGGCGACATCGAGATGGTGCCCGTCTCCGCGAAGAAGCGCGAGAACATCGGGACGCTGCTCGAAACCATCCTGCTCACCGCCGACATCCTGAACCTGAAGGCGAGCCCGACGCGCCTCGCCTCGGGCGTCGTGCTCGAAGCCAAGCTCGACCGCGGCCGCGGCGCCGTCGCCACGGTGCTCGTCCAGCAGGGCACGCTCCGCGTCGGCGACCCGTTCATCGTCGGGCAGATCTTCGGCAAGGTGCGCGCGATGTACGACGACCGCGGCAACATCATCGAGGAGGCGGGCCCCGCCACCCCGGTCGAGGTGCTCGGCCTTCAGGGCGTGCCGCAGGCCGGCGAGACCTTCCAGGTCGTCGCCGACATCACGAAGGCGCAGCAGATTTCGCACCACCGCCAGATGGTCGCGCGCCAGCAGACGCTCGCGCAGACCACCAAGCGCGGCATCGAGGCGCTCGGCGAGGCGCAGGTCAAGGAGCTGCTGACCGTCGTCAAGGCCGACGTGCAGGGCTCCGTCGAGGTGCTGAAGTCCACGCTCACGAAACTCTCGACCGACACGGTCAAGGTGCGGGTCGTGCGCTCGGGCGTCGGCGCCATCACGGAGTCGGACGTGCTGCTCGCCGCGGCGTCGCAGACCGAGGCCGCGGGGCGCGCCGTCGTCATCATCGGCTTCAACGTCCGGCCCGAGGTGCGGGCGGCGGAGCTGGCGCGGCAGGAGCACGTGGACATCCGCCTCCACTCGATCATCTACAAGGTCGAGGAGGAGATACGCGCCGCCATGATCGGCATGCTCGACAAGATCGAGACCGAGAAGATTCTGGGCAAGGCGCTCGTCCTCCAGACCTTCCGCGTGCCGAAGGCGGGCGTCATCGCCGGCTGCCGCGTCCTCGACGGCGTCATCCGCCGCAACACGCGCGCACGCCTCATCCGCGACGGCGTCGTCGCCTGGGAGGGCGGCATCGGCTCCTTGCGCCGCCTCAAGGACGACGTGGCCGAGGTGCGCGAGGGCTTCGAGTGCGGCATCGGGCTGGAGAACTTCAACGACATCAAGGACGGCGACCAGATCGAGTGCTACGTCATCGAGCAGATCGCCGCCACCGAGCTTTAGTCAATGGTAAATGGTGAATGGTAAATAGAGCCTGCTCTTAACCATTCACCATTTACCATTCACCGTTTAACAGCAATGAGACGGCCAGAGCAGCTAGCGGAAGTGGTTCGCGAGGAGGTCAGCCAGATCGTCGGCTTCGAGCTGGAGGACCCGCGCGTCGAGACGGTGACGGTGACGGACGTGCGCGTGTCGGAGAACCTGCGCGACGCGACCGTCTACTTCACGGCCGAGGGCACCGAGGCCGAGAAGGCCGAGGCGCTGAAGGCGTTGCACAAGGCCGCGCCCTACGTGCGCCGCCAGCTCGGCACCGCGCTCAACCTCAAGTACACGCCCGAGCTGCACTTCGTCCGCGACACGGTCGAGGAGTCGGCCGCGCGCGTCGAGGAGCTGCTCGCGGGCATCAAGTCGGAAGGCCAGGCCGCCCCCTCCCCCTCCCCGGCAGACGCAGAAGGGGCCGGCGAAGACGAAGAGGAGAAAGGACGTAGGCCGTAAACGGCGAACCGCGGCGAGGGGGCTCTCCCCCCTTCTCGCCGCGGTTCGCCGTTTACGGCTGACGCTTTGATTTGAAATGCTCAGTCAAGTAGTCGAACTGATCGAGTCGAAGCGCCGCTTCGCGATCACGTCGCACATCCGCCCCGACGGCGACAGCCTCGGCTCGTCGCTCGGCCTCTACTGGCTGCTGCGCGCCCTCGACAAGGAGGTCGAGGTCGTCATGCGCGACGCCGTGCCGCACGCCTACCAGAGGCTCCCCGGCTCCGAGTCGGTGCGCGTCACGCCCCGCGTTGACCGCCCCTACGACGCCGTCTTCGTCATCGAGTGCTCGGACATCACGCGCCCGGGGCTGGTAGATTTGGAGCGGCAGTTCGTCGTCAACATCGACCACCACTCGACGACCGCGCTCTTCGGCGACATCAACTGGATCGACTCGACCGCGTCGGCCGTCGGCGAGATGGTCTACAACCTCTGCAAGGCGCTCGGCATCCGCGTGACCCGTGAGATCGCCGAATGCGTCTACACGGCGCTCATCACCGACACCGGCTCGTTCCACTACTCGAACACCTCGGAGCGCACCTTCAAGGTGGCCTCCGAGCTGGTGCGCGCGGGCGACAAGCCGGCCAAGGTCTCGCAGGCCGTCTTCGCCAACTACCCTTGGAGCAAGATCGAACTCCTCGGCGAGGTGCTCGCCACCGTCCGCCGCGACGCGTCGGGGCGCGTCGCGTGGCTCGTGCAGACCCTCGACATGCAGGA
>DASVWB010000199.1:0-7421 GCA_036389815.1 Pyrinomonadaceae bacterium
GGGGACGCGCCGCCTCTGCTTTTCCTACTGTCTACTGTCTACTGTCTACTGTCTACTTGCCTTCAACTGCCTACTGCCATCTGCCTGCTGCCGTCTGCCTCACAAAAGCCAGACGGGCAACTCCTCCGCTTCGGGGGAACTCTCATCGCTGTTCGGCGTTTGAACCGGGGCGCTGGGGGGCGGCGCGGGCGCCCGCCCGGCTTCGGTGGTTTCGGGCGGAGGGTCTTCGCGCCGGCGCCCGGAGACGGGCTTGATGATGACCTCTTCGACCTGTCCGTCGAGCCTGCCGATGACGGGCATCGTTCGTCCTTTCCGTCCGCGAGCGTTTGCGGCTATATTTTACGGCGCAAGTCCTACACGCGAGAGTTTAAGACCGTGCTGAAGTTCCCGGCAAGCCTGAAAACGTTCGCGCCCGTCGCGGCCGCCGCCCTGTTCCTCCTCTTCCCCTTCGCCCGCGCGCAGGAGCGGGAGGCGCACCAGCGCCCGCGCCGCGTCTCGCCCACGCCCGCCCCCACTCCGGCCCCGGCCGCGCCGCCGAGGGGCGCGCAGAGGAACGCGGGCGCCGCCGCGCCCGAGGAGGTGGACGACGGCGAAGTCGTGCGCATCGAGACGCAGCTCGTCTCCGTCCCCGCCATCGTCACGGACAAGGCCGGGCGGCCGCTCACGGGGCTGCGCGCCGAAGACTTCCAAATCTTCGAGGACGGCCGCCCGCAGAAGATCGCCAACTTCGCGACGACCGAGGCGCCCTTCGAGGTCGCGCTCCTCTTAGACACCTCCGGCTCGACGCGCGAGGACGTCGGCCTCATCCGCCGCGCCGCGCTCGCCTTCGTCGAGGCGCTCAGGCCCGGCGACCGCGTCGCCGTCCTCGCCTTCAACACGCAGAAGGAGGGGAACGACTCGCTCGCGACGGTCGAGCTGAAGGCGCCGCTCACCGACGACCGCGAGCTTCTACAGGAGGCCATCGAGGGCGTCGGCGCGTCGAACGGCACGCCCTTCTACGACGGCCTCGTCAAGGTCGCGCGCGAGGTCTTCCGCGACAGGCCGACCGAGCAGACGCGCGGCCGCCGCGCCCTCGTCGCGCTCACGGACGGCGTGGACTCCGCTAGCGAGTCGGAGTTCGGCGAGGCGCGCGACCTCCTGAAGCGCGCCGGGGTCGTCTCCTACTTCGTGCAGGTCAACACGGAGGACTACGTCGAGGAGCGCCTGATGCAGGACTGCGAGGACGACGGCGCGCTGCGCCTGTCGCGCACGCAGCTCCAGCGCTACCGCCGCGTCATCGCCCCCGGCGCGGCGGCCGAGGACTTCTCGAACTTCTGCCGCATGGGGCAGTTCGAGCGCATGCACGCCAGCCGCACGCTCTACCGCATGGCGCGCGACGAGATGAACCGGCTGGCGCGCGACTCGGGCGGCAAGACCTTCCCGGCCGCCGACCTGCGCGACGCGCGCCGCGCCTTCCGCCAGGTGGCCGAAGACATCGGCACGCAGTACAGCCTCGGCTACTACTCGACCAACACCGCGCGCGACGGCACCTTCCGCACCATCCGCGTCCAGGTGCGCGGCCTCAAGGACGCGCAGGTGCGCGCGCGCGAGGGCTACCAGGCCCCACGCAGTTGACGGCTCCGTTCTTACAACTTGTCGGAAGAGGATTGAACGAAGGATGACGAATGAAGGGCGCGCCTTCGAGCGCATCACGCTGGTCGTGCTCGACAGCCTCGGGATGGGCGAGATGCCGGACGCGGCCGCGTGGGGCGACGCGGGGGCCGACACGCTCGGCCACATCTGCGAGTCGCGCGAGGTGAAGTTGCCGAACCTGCGTGGCTGGGGGCTGGGGAACGTGAGGCGCTTGAGCGGGGTCGCGCCGGTCGAGCGGCCGCGCGGCTCTTACGGGCGCTGCGCGCTGCGCTCGAACGGCAAGGACACGACGACCGGCCACTGGGAGATGGCCGGCATCATCCTCGAAAAAGCCTTCCCCACTTACCCGAATGGGTTCCCGCCGGAGGTCGTCGAGCGCTTCGTCGCGGAGGCGCGCGTCCCCGGCATACTCGGCAACTACCCGGCGTCGGGGACGGAAATCATTAAGGAGCTGGGCGAGGAGCACGTCCGGACCGGCAAGCCCATCGTCTACACGTCGGCCGACTCCGTCTTCCAGATCGCCGCGCACGAGGAGGTCATCCCCGTCGCGCGCCTCTACGAGATTTGCGAGGCGGCGCGGAACATCCTGCGCGGGCCTCACGAGGTCGGGCGCGTCATCGCGCGCCCGTTCGTCGGCCGGCCCGGAGAGTTCAAGCGCACCGAGAACCGCCACGACTACGCCGTCGCGCCGCCGCGCGACATGCTGCTGCCCGCGCTCTCGGGCGCGGGGCTCGACGTGGTGGCCGTCGGCAAAATCTCCTCCATCTACGACGCGGCGGGGGTGACCGAGGAGCTTCCCGGCAAGAACAACGACCAGTCCATCGACAAGACCGTCGAGGCTCTGGCGGGAGACACGCGCGGCCTCATCTTCTCGAACCTCGTGGACTTCGACATGCTCTACGGCCACCGCCGCGACGTGGAGGGCTACGCGCGCGCTCTCGAACACTTCGACGCGCGCCTGCCCGAGATAGAGGCCGCGATGCGCGACACAGACCTCCTCGTCATCACCGCCGACCACGGCAACGACCCGACCTACCGCGGCACGGATCACACGCGCGAGTACGCCCCGCTGCTCGTCTACGGCAAGCGCGCGCGCGCGGGCGTTAACCTCGGCGACCGCGCCTCGCTCGCCGACATCGGCCAGACAGTCGCAGACAACTTCGGACTCAAACTCAAAGCGGGCGAGAGCTTCCTTTCGCAGATTGCCGGGTAGGGCGGCGTGCGGTTTCGTAAAAGCCGGGGGGCGGGGCAATGTAAACCCCGCCCCCCGGCTTTTACCGCGCGCACTTTTAGCCCTCGAAGCGGAAGTCGAGCCAGCGCTCGCCCGCGAGCGAGAGGCGCGCGGCGGCGTCGCGCGGCGTCGGCCCGGCGTCGAGGGCGGCCTTCCGGCCGGCGCTCTGCTGGAGGCTGCGGTAGACGATGCCTATCCAGTCCTGCGTGTTGATGAAGCCGGAGCCCCACTCCTTCCACTTGTCGGGGAGCCCCTCGGCCTTCGCCTGTTCGAGCGTGCGCCCGGCGCGCAGGCGTGCGCGGACGATGTCGGTCGTCTCGACGAGCATCGCGTGGTATGCGCGCAGGTCTGCGAGCGTCGAGAGCGGCCCGTGCCCCGGGATGAGCTTCACGCCCGCGGGCGCCTTGGCGATGATCTCGGCGACGTTGCGCGCGAGCCCCTCGACGCTGCCGCCGTTGTCGAGGTCGACGAAGGGGAAGCGCCCCGAGAAGAAGTCGTCGCCCATGTGGATGACGTTCGACGAGGTGAAATAGACGACGCTGTCGCCGTCGGTGTGCCCCGCGGGGAAGTGCACGACGCGCACCTCCTCGCCGTTGAAGTGGACGGAGACGGTCGTCTCGTAGGTGACGACGGGCAGCCCCTCCTTCGGGAGCGGCTTGTACCTGGTGCCGAGCACGCTCGTCTCGATTGACAGGCGGCGGCGCACGTTCGCGTGCGCGACTATCAGGGCCTCGCGCCCGAAGACGGGGTTGGCGTCCGTGTGGTCGAAGTGGAAGTGCGTGTTGAGGACGAAGCGGAGCGGGCCGGGGCTTAAGGGCTTGAAGGCCGCGCGAATCTTGTCGGCGAGCGGCGCGAACTGGTCGTCCACGATGAGCACGCCGTCTGGGCCGGCGCTGACGCCGATGTTGCCGCCCGCGCCTTCGAGCATGTGGACGGGGCCCGAGACGGGCGTCGCCTTGATCTCGACCTTCGAGAAGTCCTGCTGCGGGTCGCGGTGGCCGTGGGCGGCGGCGCCGCCGCCGCCGTGCGCGCCGGCCTGCGCGGCCGAGAGCGCGAGCGCGAGGAAGATTGCCGGGAGTCTTCTCATCATCTGTCCCTCCGTTGTTTTTAAGTGCGGGCGCGGTCAGTCCCTGATGGACGGGTCTTTGATGACGGCGATGTAGGGCAGGTTGCGGTAGCGCTCGGCGTAGTCGAGGCCGTAGCCGACGACGAAGGCGTCCGGGATGCGGAAGCCGCAGTAGTCTATCTTGACCTCGCGCTCGCGCCGCTCGTGCTTGTCGAGGAGGGCGGCGAGCCGGACGCTGCGCGCGCCGCGCTGGTGGAGGCTGCCGATGAGGAACGAGAGCGTCAGCCCCGTGTCCACGATGTCCTCGACGATGAGGATGTCGCGGCCGTCCACGGGCACGTCCAGGTCTTTGACGATGCGGACCTCGCCCGACGAGCGCGTGCCCGAGCCGTAGCTGGAGATGGCCATGAACTCGACGCCGAGGCGGAGGTCGATGGCGCGCACGAGGTCGCTCAGGAAGATGTACGCCCCTTTGAGCACGCCGACGAGGAGCGGCGTCTGCCCCGCGTAGTCGCGCGCGATCTCGGCGCCCATCTCCGAGACGCGCGTCTGTATCTGCTCGGAGGTGTAGAGCGGCTCCAGATTCGGGTTGCTGAACTCCGACACGGCGACGGCGGATGAAGACAAATTCGGCCTCCTCTGTTGTTAAGAAAATGTACCGGGCGGGGCGGCCGGGAGCGGTTTGCGCGCGGCCGCCGTGGTGCGACATACTATGCGCGCTCCACACGGAAGGTCAAACGGAAGTCGCCCGGCGCACTTTATGGCAGACGAACAGCCCAACGAGTCTACGCGCGACCGCGTGCGCGCGCTGGTGCGCGAGGTCTTGGAGAACGCGTCCCCGGCCGAGGAGGAGGACGACGGCCGGCCGTCTTCGCCTTCGCCCGCCACCGCCGCGCCGCCGCGCGCCGCCGCCGAAGGCTCGACGCTCGCGCGGGTCGTCAACGTTGCGCCCGCCGCCGCAGCGGCCGAGTCGCGCGCCGAGCCGGAGGGCGGGTACGCCCGCGACGAGTCTTCCAAGTCCGTCATCACCGAAGACGACGTGCGCGGCCTGCCCGAAGGCGCGCGGCTGCGCGTCGCCGAAGGCGCGCGGCTGACCCCGCTCGCCGCCGACATCGTGCGCGAGCGCGGCATCGAGTTGGTGCGCCGCGTCCCGCGCCGGGGCTCGCGCGCCGAGAAGATAATCGCCGTCGGCGCCGACCACGGCGGCTTCCCTTTGAAGGAGGAGCTGAAGGGCCTCCTCGACGAGCTGGGGCACCGCGTGCGCGACTTCGGCACAAACTCGGCCGACGCCGTGGACTACCCGGACTTCGCGCACGCCGTCGCGCGCGCCGTCTCGGCGGGCGAGGCCGACCTCGGGATAATCGTGGACGGCGCGGGCGTCGGCTCCGCGATGACGGCCAACAAGGTGCCGGGCGTGCGCGCCGCCGCCTGCTACTCGGTCAAGGTCGCCGTCAACTCGCGCGAGCACAACGGCGCGAACGTCCTCACCCTAGGGAGCGGCACCATCACGCCCGACGAGATGCGCGACATCGTCCGCGCCTGGCTCGCCGCCGACCTCACCGAAGACCGCCACAAGCGCCGCGTCGCCAAGATAGACGCCGTCGAGCGGCAGTACAGGAGTTGAGAGTCAACCATGGCCTATTCACGGAACGGGGATTTCGAGCGGCTGGTCGAGCAGATCACGGACGTGATAGTGGCGCGGCTGGGCGGCGCGGACGGGCACGCTTCGGACGGGGCGTGCGGGTGCGGGAGCGCGTGCTTCGGCCGCTGCCCCGAGCGGATGCAGAGGGTCGTGGACGCCGGCGCGTCGCGCATCGGCGTGGTGCTCGGCGAGGCGGCGACGGCGCGCGACTGGGCCGGCCTGGTCGACCACACCCTGCTCAAGCCCGAGGCGAGCGAGGCCGACATCACGCGGCTGTGCGAGGAGGCCGCCGCGTACCGCTTCGCGAGCGTCTGCGTCAACCCGTCGTGGGTCAAGACCTCGGCCTGCGTGCTGCGCGGCTCGGGCGTGCCGGTCTGCACGGTCGTCGGCTTCCCCCTGGGCGCGACGCTGCCGGACGTGAAGGCTTACGAGACGCGCCGCGCCATCTACGACGGCGCGCGCGAGATAGACATGGTCATCAACATCGGCGCCCTGAAGAGCGGCGACGACTGCGCCGTCGAGTACGACATCCGCGCGGTCGTCGAGGCGGCGCACGAGCACGGCGTGCTGGTCAAGACCATCATCGAGACGGCGCTGCTCGACGACGGCGAGAAGGTGCGCGCCTGCCTCGCCGCCAAGCGCGCCGGCGCCGACTTCGTCAAGACCTCGACGGGCTTCGCCAAGTCGGGCGCGACCGTGGCCGACATCGCGCTGATGCGCCGCACGGTGGGGCCCGAACTCGGCGTGAAGGCCGCCGGCGGCGTGAAGGGCATCGAGGACGCGCGCGCGATGGTCGAGGCCGGCGCGACGCGCATCGGCGCATCGGTCGGCGTCAAGATCGCGCAGGAGGCGGCGGGCGTGAAGACCGGCGCGCCGGCCGCCGCTTACTAAGGATTTGAAATTTCAAATTTCAAATTTGAGATTCGTCGCGGTGTCCGTGGCCGCGGTGCTCCTGCTCGCGGCCGCCCCCGCGCCGCGTCAGGAGGCGGCAGGCGGCGCGGTCGGTCAGAGCGCGCGGGTCGTCGTCCCGCTCGTCGCGGCGGACAAAGAAGGGCGCCCCCTCGAAGACCTCAGACCCGAAGACCTGCGCGTCACGCTCGAAGGCGCGGAGCAGAAGGTCGTCTCCCTCGCGCGCGCGGGCGAAGAGCCGCTGCGCGTCGCCTTCATGCTCGACGCCAGCGCCTCGCAGGAGCGCGTGCTCCCTTACGCGCGCGCGGCGGTCGAGCAGTTCGTCTCGACGTCGCTGCGTGCGGGCGCGGACGAGGCGGCCGTCATCAGTTTCGCCGACGGGGCGAAGGTCGTGCAGCCCCTGACCGGCGACGCGGCCGCGCTCAGGCGCGCCGTCGCGTCCGTCCGCTTCGTCGCGCCGCCGGGCTACGTCCGGGGCGGCGTCGTCGTCGGGAGGCCGCCGCGCGGCGCCGCCGCCAACGGCCCTGGCTCGACCGCGCTCTGGGACTCGCTCGCCTCCGCCTGCGAGCAGGTCTTCGCCGGCGCCGCGGGCGGACGCCGCGTCGTCGTCCTCGTCACGGACGGCGTGGACACCGGCAGCCGCTCGCGCTCGGACGCGGCCGTCGAGCGGCTGCTGCTCGCGGGCGTCGCGGTCTACAGCGTCGGCGTTGCCGACCCCGGCTGGTTCGACCCCGTGGACAGGGGCGCGCTGCGCAAGGTCTCGGAGCGGACGGGCGGGCGCGCGCTCTTCCCGAAGAACGAGGAGTACGTCGGCCAGTCCTTCGAGCGCCTCGCGCGCGAGCTGCGCTCCGCGTACGCCCTCGGACTCGCGCCGGCGGCCCAGAAGGGCGCGGGGAAGCCGCCGAAGCTCCGCGTCGAAGTCGTCAACCCGGAGCTGCGCC
>DASVWB010000200.1:0-2242 GCA_036389815.1 Pyrinomonadaceae bacterium
GTCTTCGCCGAAGAGGTCCGCCACCCGCTCATCGGCACCATCGAGGCGGGGACTCTGAGCACGGAGTTCTTCTGGACCGACCGCTGGTACAGCGTCTTCCGCTTCCGGAAGCCCGGCGGCGCGCTCCTCAAGTTCTACTGCAACATCAACACGCCCGCGAGGCTCGCCGGCGGCGTCCTCTCCTTCGTAGACCTCGACGTTGACGTGCTGGTCGAGCCCGACTACTCCTACGCCGTCCTGGACGAGGACGAATTCGAGAGGCACGCCGAGCTCTACGGTTACCCCGCAGATTACCGCCGCGCCGTCCGCGCGGCGCTCGAAGAGATTATCCGTCTCGTCGAAGAGCGGCGCTTCCCCTTCGACGCCGGAAGCGCGCCCTTCAAGTGATGTAAAACGTGAAGCCCCGCGGCGCGAGAAAGTACGCGAAGCTCACGCTCCTGTAAGGGTTGAGGTGTCGGCCCGCCGACGCCTCAACCCTTACCTTTGAAGTGTTTTGTCAGACGGGTTTGCGCGCCGCCCTCGTGTACAAAACGGCTCCCATCGTTCATAATTCCCCGCCGTCGAGACACAGCCTATGAAACCCGAACCGGTCGAAGACCGCCAACAGTCGAAACTCGAACAGCTCCTCGAACGCAGGCGCCGCGCCGAAGAGGGTGGCGGCCGCGCGCGCGTCGAGCGCCAGCACCAGGCCGGCAAGTGGACGGCGCGCGAGCGCGTCGAATTCTTCCTCGACGAAGGCACCTTCGAGGAGTTCGACCAGCTCGTCGTCCACCGCTCGCGCGACTTCGGCTTAGACCGCCAGCTCTACCCCGGCGACGGCGTCGTCACCGGGCACGGCCTCGTCGCCGGCCGCCGCGTCTTCGTCTTCGCGCAGGACTTCACGGTCTTCGGCGGCTCCCTCTCCGAGACCCACGCCGAGAAAATCTGCAAAGTGTTGGACATGGCGATGCGGGTCGGCGCGCCCGTCGTCGGCCTAAACGACTCGGGCGGCGCGCGCATACAGGAGGGCGTCGTCTCGCTCGGCGGCTACGCCGACATCTTCCTGCGCAACACGCTCGCCTCGGGCGTCGTCCCGCAAATCAGTTGCATCATGGGGCCTTGCGCCGGCGGCGCCGTCTACAGCCCGGCCATCACGGACTTCAACGTGATGGTGAAGAACACCTCCTACATGTTCATCACGGGGCCCGACGTCATCCGCACCGTCACGCACGAGGACGTGACCAAGGAGGAGCTGGGCGGCGCCGGCACGCACAACAGCGTCTCGGGCGTCGCGCACTTCGCCGCGGACTCCGACGAGCACGCGCTCCTGCTCGTGCGCGAGCTGCTCTCCTGCATCCCCTCGAACAACATGGAGGACGCGCCGTGCGCGGCGACCTCGGACCCCGCCGACCGCAGGGTCGAATCACTCAACACGCTCGTCCCCGAAGCCTCGAACCAGCCCTACGACATGCGCGACGCCGTCCACGCCGTCGTCGACGAGGGCTACTTTTTCGAAGTCCACGAGCACTACGCGCAGAACATCGTCGTCGGCTTCGCGCGCCTCGGCGGCCGCAGCGTCGGCGTCGTCGCCAACCAGCCCGCCTACCTCGCCGGCGTCCTCGACATCGACGCCTCCGTCAAGGGCGCGCGCTTCGTACGCTTCTGCGACTGCTTCAACATCCCGCTCGTCGTCTTCGAGGACGTGCCGGGCTTCCTGCCGGGCGTGCGTCAGGAGCACGGCGGCATCATCAGACACGGCGCGAAACTGCTCTACGCCTTCGCCGAGGCCACCGTCCCGAAGATCACCGTCATCACGCGCAAGGCCTACGGCGGCGCCTACTGCGTCATGGCCTCCAAGCACATACGCACCGACGTGAACTTCGCGTGGCCGACGGCCGAGATCGCCGTCATGGGCGCGGAGGGCGCGGTCGGGGTCCTCTACCGCCGCGAGATAAGCGAGGCGCAGGATCAGGAGGTTGCGCGGCGCGCGCGCGTCGCTGAGTTCGAGGAGAAGTTCGCCAACCCTTACGTCGCCGCCGAGCGGGGGTTCGTCGACGAGATCATCGAGCCGGCGCTCACGCGCAAGAAGCTCATCGGCGCGCTCGCGCTTCTGGAGAACAAGCGCGACACGAACCCGCCCAAGAAGCACGGCAACATCCCGCTCTGATGTTCTCCAAGGTCCTCATCGCCAACCGCGGCGAGATCGCGCTGCGCGTCGTACGCGCCTGTCAGGAGCTCGGCGTCCGCAGCGTCGCCGTCTACT
>DASVWB010000201.1:0-4603 GCA_036389815.1 Pyrinomonadaceae bacterium
GAGCAGAACGTCTACACGCGCTACTTCCGCAACGTGCTCCACTTCCGCAACCCGGAGGCCGCGCGCGAGAGCGTCCAGCGCATCGACCGCCTCTACAACTACTTCGAGCGGCTCGGCGACCGCGCCGGGCAGCACCAGGCGATGATCCTCGCCCTGACGGGCAAGAACCGCGCCCGCTGGTCGGGCAAGCTCGAAGAGTCGCAGGTCTTCAGCGACTGGCTCGCCGCACACTGAGGGCGCGGGCCGACGGGGAATCTTTCAGAGTGAGTGGCCCGACTCTTTTAAGGGCCGAGCAGCTTTAAGAAGGAACAAAATTTCTCCCTCGCCGGCAGTCTCTTTCCGAACGAGCAAGGGGTGGGTTGAAAGGTGAGTTTTCAAATGTTTGAAGGCTCACCTTTCTTACTTGCGGCCGGGCGGTCTTTCGCAAAGTCTTTTCAGCCCGTCACGCAGTCCCGGTCTTCGACGGGGCGCGGGGCGGCGCGCCCGCGCCGCGAACGTCTTCATCGCAGTTCCGCTTTCGTCAAACAACCTCGCGAGATTTACAGGCCGAATCTTTTGAAAGAGGAGACAAGCACGATGTCGGAATACAAGATGCCCGCGAACGGGGACTTCTGCTGGAACGAGCTGGCGACCACGGACTCGGAGGCAGCGGTCAGCTTCTACAGGGCGCTGCTCGGCTGGGAGATCAAGCAGTCGGCGGTGAGCGAGCCCTGCGAAGGGTCGGACGCGGCCGTCGTCTACAACGAGATCGTCGTCGGCGGCAAGCACGTCGGCGGCGTCTACGGGATGGGGACGGAGTCCGCGGGCGCGCCCTCGCACTGGATGTCCTACGTCGCGGTGGACGACGTGGACGAGAAGGCGCGGCAGGTCTGGGAGCTGGGCGGCAGGGTCTGCGTCCCGCCGACGGACATCCCGAAGGTCGGCCGCTTCTGCGTCGTCAACGACCCGACGGGCGCGACCATCTCGCTCATCACGCTGCAAGAGCCGCCGCAGAACTGACGGCCCCCCGCCAACCCCCCTTTTAGAACTCTCGGAGCCCCGCCGCGGCGCGCGCCGCGCGGGCGGAAAGGAGAAGGCACGTCAATGAGGATCAACTACCCGGCCGTCTTCGCGTCGGCCGCCGGCTACTGGGTGCTCGGCGCGCTCTGGTACTCGCCGCTGCTGTTCGCGCGCCCCTTCGTCGCGCTCAAGGGGTACACGCCGGAGCAGGTGGCGGCGATGCAGGCGCAGAGCCACGCCGGCGAGATGGGTCTGGCCTTCGTCTCGTCGCTCGTGCTCGCCTACGTGCTCGCGCACTTCGTCAAGTTCACGGGCGCCGAGACGGCGGGCGACGGGATGCAGACCGGCTTCTGGCTCTGGCTCGGGCTGGTCTTGACGACGAGCCTGGAGACGGTGCTCTTCGAGGCGCGCCCCGTGGGGCTCTACCTCATCAACAACGGCTACCACCTCGCCGGCCTGCTCGGCATGGGCGCGCTGCTCGCCGTCTGGCGCCGCGAGCGCGGGCGCGTCCCCGCCTACCAGAGCTGAAGTGAGTCAGAGGTAAAAAGGCGGAAGGCACAAGTGTGGGCGCGCAGACGCGCGCGGAACTTCTCTCGGTTCCTGCGCCCGCCCTTCACTTTCGCCTTCCGCCTTTTTACTTTTGCCTTATAATCGCCGTCATGCCTGCGAAGAACGAAGACCTGCACGGGAACGTGCCCGACAAGTCGAACGTGGCGCTGCTGCTCATCGACGTAATCAACGACCTCGAATTCAGCAGCGGCGAAGACCTCCTGCGCCACGCGCTCCCGATGGCCGAGCGGCTCGCCGCCCTGAAGCGCCGCGCCAAGGAGGCGGGCGTCCCCGTCGTCTACGTCAACGACAACTTCGGCAAGTGGCAGTCAGACTTCAAGAAGATTCTCGAACACTGCCTCGAAGAAGACGTGCGCGGCCGCCCCGTCGTCGAACTCCTCCGCCCGGAGGAGGACGACTACTTCGTCCTCAAGCCGAAGCACTCCGGCTTCTTCTCGACCACGCTCGACATCCTGCTCAACTACCTCCAGGCGAAGACGCTCGTCCTGACAGGGCTCACGGGCGACATCTGCGTGCTCTTCACCGCGCACGACGCCTACATGCGCGACTTCGACCTCGTCATCCCCGCCGACTGCGTCGCCTCGGACGACCCCTCGGAGAACGAGTACACGCTGCGCAAGATGGCGACCCTCATGGACGCCGACATCCGCCCCTCCGCCGAGGTAGACTTCGAGGCGCTCAAGCGCTCGCCCGCGCGCGGCGACGCCGAGCCGAAGCCCGAGCCCGAGCCGCAGCAGACGGCGCGCTAGCCCGCCGCGCTTGACGCCGCGGGCGCCGCACGTTTAGCCTTACACGCCTTCGACGAGCAAGGGCTTCTTTCAAACCTCGCCGCAGTTGTCTCTTCGCCGGGCGCCGCGCGCGCCCCGGACTTCCCAAAAGGAGAAGAACCCCTGATGAGCACCAAGCTTTCCCTCTTCGCCCTCTGCCTCGCCCTCTGCGCCGCCATGCTGGCGTGCGCGGGCGGCGACGGCCCCAACGTGACGGGCACGAAGGGCACGGACAACACCGCCACCGCCACCACGTCCACCGCCTCGGCGGGCGACAGCATCGGCATCGCCGAGTGCGACGACTTCCTCAAGAAGTACGAGGCGTGCGTCAGCGGCAAGGTGCCCGCGGCGCAGCAGGCGGCCTTCAAGTCCTCGGTAGAGACCTGGCGCAGGTCCTGGAAGGACCTGGCCGCGAACCCGACGACGAAGGGCACGCTGGCCGGGATCTGCAAGACGCAGTTGGATCAGGCCAAGACCTCGCTCAGCTCCTACGGCTGCTCCTGGTAGCCCGGCGGGGGCGCGAGAGAAAAGGCCCGGCGAGTCTCGGACTCGCCGGGCCTTTTTCTTCCCTCGGGGTCTTCGCGCGCTACTCGTCGAAGGACTTCGTCTGCGGGTTGCGGCCGCGCATGGCCGCGGTGGCGAGGTCGCGCGCGCGCGGCAGCGAGTCGATGGCCTTCAGGACCTGCGGGTCGTCGGCCATCAGGACCTGCGTCGCCTTGACCGAGCCGTAGGCGGCGGTCGTCAGGTCGTAGCGGAGCTGGCGCACGATGAAGTCGCGCCCCTTGTCGAGCTGCGCCTCGGTGAGCTTCATGTCGGCGTAGTTGGCCGCGACGTAGTCCTTGAACGCCTTGAAGACCTTGTCGTCCACGGCGAAGGCGCCCGGCTCGACGTTGCGCTCGAACTCCGGCATCGTCCGCACCTGGAAGGAGGCCGGAACGCCGGGGACGCGGCCGTTCACGGCGTCGCGCACGAAGGCGAAGATGGGGTCGATGAGCCGCACCTGCGGCTGCGAGAGCGCGCGCGCCTTGACCGACTCGTCGGGCGCGATGCCGCCGCCGCCGTAGATGGGGCGCCCCGTGTCGGTGTGCGACTCGGGGCCCTTCGGCTTCTCGGCCGCGGCGCCCTCCCCCTGCGTGCCGTTGACGCGGCCGTAGATGTAGTCGTAGAAGCCCTGGTTCGAGTAGTCGCGCTGGATGAGGCGCCCCGAAGGCGTGTAGTACTTCGAGGTCGTGAGCGTCAGCGCCGTGCCGTACTCCAGCGGCATGATGGACTGGACGAGCCCCTTGCCGAAGGTCGTCTCGCCGACGATGAGCGCGCGGTCGTGGTCCTGCCACGCGCCGGCGACGATCTCGGAGGCCGAGGCCGTGCCGCGGTTGACGAGGACGACGAGCGCGGTCGGGTCGGGGTTGCGGTTGTCCGAGACCAGCTCGCGCTGCATGCCGCGGGTGCCGCGCCCCTTCTGCGTCAGGATGACCTGGCCGCTCTGGAGGAACTGCTCGGCGACGATCTTGGCCTGGTCGAGGATGCCGCCGCCGTTGCCGCGCAGGTCGACGATGAGCCCCGTCATCCCGTGCGAGCGGAGGTAGTCGAGCGCGGCGACGAACTCGTCGGCCGTCGTGTAGTTGAAGCCGCGCGTCATGTCTATGTAGCCGACGCCGGGGCGGATGAAGTAGGCGTCCGGGACGGTCGGCTGCGGGACGGCGTCGCGCGTGATGGCGACCGTCTCGGTCTGGCCGTTCGCGGCGCGCTCGACCGTCACGCGCACCGTGGTGCCGCGCGGGCCGCGCAGCATGTCGCGCACCTCGCCAGAAGCCTTGCCCTTGACGGGCTTGCCGTCGATCTCGATGATCTTGTCGCCGAAGCGGAGGCCGGCGCGGAAGGCGGGCGTCGCCTCGAAGGTGGCAAGGACGTAGGTGTCGGTGCCGGCGCCGACCTTGCGGTCGCCGATGGTGGCGCCGATGCCGTAGTACTCCGAGCGCCAGTCGGCGCGCTGCTCCTCGAACTCCTTCGCGTCGTAAAAGTTCGAGTGCGGGTCGAGCGTGCGCAGCATGCCGATGATGGACGACTTGAAGACCTCGTCGTACTTCACCTTGTTGCCGTCGATGTAGTTGTCCTGGATGACCGTCAGCGCCTCGGCCACGTCGGCCTCAAGCCCCTCGGTGGCCGACTCGTTGCGCGCGGGGCGGCGCGGGCGCGTGCCCGTTGCCGCGCCGCCGCCCTCGCCGGGCACGGCGGGCCGGCGCGCGCCGGGCGCGGCGGGCGGCTGC
>DASVWB010000202.1:0-13927 GCA_036389815.1 Pyrinomonadaceae bacterium
ATGGCATTCCCAGGCGTGAGAATGCCATTCGCAGGCGTGAGAATGCCATTCCCGGGCCTGCGAATGCCAATCCCAGGCGTGGGCATGGCATTCGCAGGCGCGTAACTGCTTATTCCCTCACGAGTCGGCCTGCCCCGCGTAGGCGCCCGTGCTCGCGCCGGAGACGAAAGGAGCGTGCTCGGTGAGCGCGTCGTCGATGAGCTTGCGCTGTTCGAGTTCGTGGATGGTGTAGGAGCCGGTGGCGGGGCTCGCCGACGCGGCGCGGCCCGCGTAGAAGGGTCGCTCGCAGGCGGGGAGCAGCCCGGCGAGTCGCGGCTCGACGAAGTGCCAGCCGCCGTAGTTCTTCGGCTCCTCCTGGCACCAGACGAGCTGCGTCGCCTGCGGGTACGAGGCGAAGACCTCGCGCAGGGCGCGCTCCGGGAACGGGTAGAACTGCTCCAGCCGGACGAGCGCGACGCGGTCGTCGCCCGTCTTCCTGCGCGCCGCCGCGAGGTCGTAGAAGACCTTGCCGCCGCAGACGACGATGCGGCGCACGGCCGACTTGTCCGCCGCCTCCGCGTCGTCGACGACGGGGCGGAAGCCGCCCGCCGTCAACTCCTCGACCGAAGAGACGGCCGCCGGCAGGCGCAGCAGGCTCTTCGGCGTCATCACGACGAGCGGGCGCGCCGCCCGCTGCTTCACCTGACGCCGCAGCAGGTGGAAGTACTGCGCGGGCGTCGTCGGGTAGCAGACCTGCATGTTGTTCTCGGCGCAGAGTTGCAGGTAGCGTTCGAGCCTCGCGTTCGAGTGCTCGGGCCCCTGCCCCTCGTAGCCGTGCGGCAGCAGCAGCACGAGGCGCGACGGCTGCTGCCACTTGTCCACGCCCGGCGCGATGAAGGTGTCGGTGATGACCTGCGCGCCGTTCGAGAAGTCGCCGAACTGCGCCTCCCACATCACCAGCGCGTCGCGCGCCTCGACCGTGTAGCCGTACTCGAAGCCCAGGACGCCCTGCTCCGAGAGCGAGCTGTCGAAGACCTCGACGAGCGAGCGCGAGTCGCCGCGCGCGGTCATCTCGGAGAGCGGCGCCCACGGCCTGCCCGTCCGCGTGTCGTACATGATGGCGTGGCGGTGGCTGAAGGTGCCGCGCCCGGAGTCCTGACCCGAGAGGCGCACCCGCACGCCTTCGAGCCCGAGCGAGCCGAACGCCATCAGCTCGCCGAAGCCCCAGTCGAGCGGCACCTCCCCGTCGCCCATCTTGGCGCGGCGCGCGAGCTGGCTGACCATCTTCGGGTTGATGTTGAAGCCCTCGGGGACGATCGAGATGCGCCGCGCGATGTCGCGGACGACCTCGGCCGGCACGCCCGTCTCCAGAACCTCCGAGCCGTCCTCCTCCGCGACCGGCGTCGGCAGCTCCTTCATCGGCTCCTTCCGCGCGACTATCTCCTTCGCGCGCGCGTGGCTGCGCTCGTAGCGCTCGACGGCCTCGCGCGTCATCTGCTCGACCTCACCTTCGGTGACCGCGCCTTCGCCGACGAGGCGCTGCGCGTAGACGGCGCGCACGCCCGGGTGCGCCTTGACGCGCGCGTACATCAGGGGCTGCGTGTAGCTCGGCTCGTCGCCCTCGTTGTGCCCGAGGCGGCGGAAGCCGATCACGTCCAGCACCACGTCCTTGTTGAACTCCTGCCGGAAGTCGAGCGCCATCCGGAGGACGCGGAAGGCGGCCTCGGGGTCGTCGCCGTTGATGTGGAAGATGGGGAGCTGCGTCATCTTCGCCACGTCGGTCGAGTAGATGGACGAGCGGCTGTCCTCGGGCGAGGTGGTGAAGCCGATCTGGTTGTTGATGATGATGTGGATGGTGCCGCCCGTGCGGTAGCCGTGCAGGTCGGCGAGCTGCAAGGTCTCCATCACGATGCCCTGGCCGGCGAAGGCCGCGTCGCCGTGCAGGAGCACGGGGAGCGCGCGGTCGATGACCTCCTCGCGCGGCTGGCCGGCGAGCTGGCGCGCGTCCTGCTTGGCGCGCACCATGCCCTCGACCACGGGGTCTACGAATTCGAGGTGGCTCGGGTTGGGCGAGATGGTGATCGAGACGCGCCGGCCCGAGGCCGTCTCGCGCTCGCCCGCCGCGCCCTGGTGGTACTTCACGTCGCCCTCGTCGGCGGGGAAGTCCGGGTGCACAGACCCCTCGAAGGCCGTAAAGATCCGCTCGGAGAAGTTGCCGACGACGTTGGCGAGCACGTTCAGGCGCCCGCGGTGCGCCATGCCGAGCGTGATGTCCTCGACGCCCTTCTCGGCGGCGCGCTCGACGAGCTGGTCCAGGAGCGCGATGATCGTCTCGCAGCCTTCGAGCGAGAAGCGCTTCTGGCCGAGGTACTTCGTGTGCAGGAAGCGCTCGAACTGCTCGGCGCGGATGAGGCGCATCAGCAGCGCCTTCTTCGTCGCGGCCGGGAGCGGCTCGGGGTAGACGAACTCCTGGCGGATGCGGTCGCGTATCCAGACCTTCTGCTCCTTGCTCTGGATGTGGCGGTACTCCGTCCCGACCTTGCCGCAGTAGGCGCGGCGCAGGATGTCGAGTATCTCGCGCAGGGTCGCGCTCTCCTTGCCGCCGAGGCCGCCGGTGATGAACTCGCGGTCGAGGTCCCAGATGGTCAGCCCGTAGGTCTCGATGTCCAGCTCCGGGTGGTACTGGATGGGCAGCGCGTTCAGGGGGTCGATGTCGGCGACGAGGTGGCCGCGCACGCGGTAGGCGTTGATGAGTTCGAGGACGCGCGCCTGCTTGACGGTCTGCTCGCGCGCGCCGTCGCCGCCGAGGAGCGCCGGGTTGAAGTCCTTCGCCCAGCGCATCGGCTGGTAGGGGATGCCGAGGTCGCGGAACACCCGGACGTAGAACTCGTGCTCGCCGAGCAAGAGTTCGTGGACGTGCGCGAGGAAGGCGCCCGACTCCGCGCCCTGTATCACGCGGTGGTCGTAGGTCGATGAGATGTTGACGACCTTGCTCACGCCGAGGAGCGAGAGCGCCTGCGGCGTCATCGCGTGGTACTCGGCCGGGTACTCGATCGCGCCCGTCGCGATGATGGCCGACTGGCCGGCCATCAGGCGCGGGTTCGACGAGACCGTCCCGATGGTGCCGGGGTTCGTCAAGCTTATGGTCGTGTCCTGAAAGTCGGGCACGCCGAGCTTGCCCGAGCGGGCGCGCCTGACCACGTCGTCGTAGGCCGCGAGGAACTCGGCGAAGTTGAGCGCGCCCGCGTTCTTCACGTTCGGGACGAGCAGCGTGCGCGTGCCGTCCTTCTTCTCAAGGTCGATTGCGACGCCGAGGTTGACCTCCGCCCGGCGCAGGCGCGCGGGGCTCCCGTCCACGACGCCGAAGCCGTCGTTCATCTGCGGGAAGCGTTCGAGCGCGCGCAGGAGGGCGTAGGCGATGAAGTGCGTGTAGGAAGCCTTGCCGCGCTTCTGCTCCTTGAGGTACTGGTTGACGAGCGCGCGGTTCTCTTCGAGGACTTTGACGGGCACGTGTCGGTTCGAGGTGGCCGTCGGCACCGTCAAAGAGGTCTCCATGTTCTCGACTATCTTCAGCGCGCCGCCGCGGATGGGCTGCGCCTCGCCGCGCGGCTGCGGCGCGGCGGCGGGCTGCGCGGCGGGAGGCCGCGGCGACACCTGCGCGCCGGCCGGGGGCTGCGCCGCCGCGGCCGGCTGCTGTGAAGCCTCGGCCGCCGGGGCCTGCGCCGCGGCCGCCGGGCCGCCGTCCTGCGACTCCGGCCAGGCCGTGGCCGCGGACGCGCCGTTGCCGCCGCCCTGAGCGACGGGCGCGCCGTCGCCGAGCAGTTCGGCGAAGTAGGCGCGCCACGCCTCGTCCACCAGCGCCGGGTCGCTGCGGTAGCGCCCGAGCAGCCCCTCGACGTAGGTCGCGTTCGCGCCGAAGCTCTCCGCGATGATCTCCGACAAGTCCCGTCCGTCAAGCTCTTCGCTCAAGGTCTTATCACCTCACGCCCGTCAATAACCGCCGCGGCCGCCCGACAACCCCGCGGCCACACACCGAATATTTTCCTGCCGAAATTTGCCTATAGCCTATCACCAACCGCACACGTTTGCACACGCCCCGTCCGCTCCGAAATCCCGCGTCCGCGGTCGCGCGCGGCGAAAGATTGCCCCGCGTTCACGCACGCGGCTATGATGCGCCTCAAGCGGCGCGAAGCCGGGCAGGCCGTGCCGCGCGCGGAGTTCCGGTGAAGTACGGAGGGCGAAAGCGATGACGAGTGTGGGGCTGTCGAGAATGTCGAGGCGTGCCGCCGCGGCGTGCGCGCTGCTCTGCGTCGTCGCCGCGGGGGCGCGGGCGCAGGGCGGGCGACACGTCTCGGGCTTCGCGGAGGTGAACGGGACGCGGCTCTATTACGAGGCGATGGGCGAGGGGCCGGCGGTCGTCCTCCTGCACGGCGGGCTCAACGACAGCCGCCTGTGGGACGAGCAGATGAGGCCGCTCGCAAAGCGCTTCCGCGTCGTGCGCTACGACATGCGCGGCTTCGGCAGGTCGAACGCCGAGAGGGTCGAGTTCTCCGTGACCGACGACCTCGGCGCGCTGCTCGACTTCCTCAAGATAGGGAAGGCGTCGCTCGTCGGCCTCTCGCTCGGCGCCATCGTCGCCGCGGACTTCGCGCTCGAACACCCCGAAAGGGTCAAGCGCCTCGTGCTCGTCGGGCCGGGGCTGCGCGGCGGCGGGCAGCCGGCCGACGAGAAGGCCGCCGCCGCGCGCCGCATAGGCGCGGCCGAAGGCCCCGAGAAGTACTTCGAGGCGTTCCTCCAGTCGGACATGCTCGCCGGCCTGCGCGGCAGGCCGCGCGCGCGCGAGCTGATGCGGCGGATGATGGTCGAGAATTACAAGGCGAACGCCTACGTCAGCGCGGGCTACCCGCAGTCGCCCGAGCCGCCGACCGCGCGGCGCCTCGGCCAGATAAGGACGCCGACCCTCGTCGTCGTCGGCGACCTCGACGGCAGGATCATCCAGCACAACGCCGACGCGCTCGCCGAAGGCATCCCCGGCGCGCGCAAGGTCACGGTTAAAGGGGCGAGCCACCACCCGCCCGTCGAGACGCCGCGCGAGTTCAACCGCGTCCTGCTCGACTTCCTGAAGCGGGGGCTAGTCGCTAGAGGCTAGCGACTTGAGGCCAGTCAAAGCTCCAATTCGCGTCCGGGGTGATTGCCAACAGAACATCAACCAGCCCCCAGCCTCTGCCCTCGATAAGCGAATGAACCTCGTCTTCATCTACGGCCCGCCGGGCGTCGGCAAGCTTTCGGTCGCGCGCGAGCTGGCGCGGCTGACCGGCTACAAACTCTTCCACAACCACGTCAGCATCGCGTGCGCCACGTCGGTCTTCGACTTCGGCACGGAGCCTTTCGGCCGCGTCGTCAGCGCGATCCGCATGACGGTCTTCGAGGAGGCGGCGCGCGCCGGCGTCTCGCTCGTCTTCACCTTCGTCTACGCGCACCCGACGGACGCCGCCTACGTCGGGCGCGCCTGCGCGATAGTCGAGGCGCACGGCGGGCGCGCCCTCTTCGTCAAGCTCGTCTGCGACAGGGAGGAGTTGGAGCGCAGGCTCCCGCGGCCCGAGCGCGAGGGCAAACTCCGCTCGCTCGACACGCTGCGCGCCCTCTTCGAGAGCCACGACCTCTTCTCGGCGGTGCCCGGCCGCGAGAGCCTTGAGATAGACAACACCGCGGCGGCGCCCGCGGAGGTTGCCAGCCGCGTCGCCGCCCACTATCATCTGCCGGCGGGCTGACACGGCCCGCGCCGCCCGGAACGCGCTTTCGCTTTCCCTTCCGCCATGCAAGAGAAGAGCCTGACCATCAGGGGCGTCGAGTGGCGCTACGTCACGGGCGGCCGCGGCGAGAAGACCGTCCTGCTCTTCCACGGCGCGGTCGGCGGCGCCGAGACGATGCGCTGGCTGGCCGAGGCCTTCGAGGACGAGTACCGCACCGTCGCGCCGACGGTCGCCGACGTCTCGACGCTCGCCGAGGTCTGCGACGCGGCGAGCGCCATCCTCGACCGCGAGCACGTCGGCCGCGCCGTCGTCTTCGGCGGCTCGTTCGGCGGGCTCGTCGCGCAGGCGTTCTTCCACCGGCGGCGCGCGCAGGTGGAAGACCTAGTGCTGCTCTCGACCGGCGTGCCGAGCCGCAAGGTCGGCACGCGCACGCGCGCGCTGACGAGGCTCATGCGCCTCTTCCCCTTCCCCGTGATGCGCGGGCTCCTCAAGCTCGAAATCTCAAGGCACCTCGACGCGCCCGTCCCCGCGGAGCACGCCGCACGCATCGCGGACTTCCGCGAAAGGCTCGCCCACTACTTCGACCACACGCTCACGAAGCGGACGCTGCTCTCGCGCGTCGCGCTGGCCGTGGACTTCAACCTCAACGAGTCCTACTCGCCGGAAGACCTGCGGGGCTGGCCCGGCCGCACGCTCGTCGTCGAGTCGAACGACGACCCGATGATCCCCGCCGAGGAGCGCCGCCGCCTGCGCGAGACTTACCCCGGCGCGCTCGTCTGCACCTTCGCCGGCGCCGGTCACATGATCCCGCTGCTGCGGCTCGAAGAGCTGGTCGGCGTCGTCAAGGCTTTTCTGAAAGAGGACTACAGCACGCCCGCCGAAGTCTTTGGCGAGTGCTCCGCGGCCGAGGCGCACCCGCACCCGGCGGGGGACTTTGAAGCCCGCGGCGGCGCGGCCGAATGAGGATTCACCGATGCGCTTCTCGCGCCCTTCCGCCGCCGCCGCCGTCGCCTGCCTGGCGCTGACGGCTTGCGCGCGCCACGCCGCCGCACAGCCGGCGGCCGCGAGGCCGAAGGAGTCTCCCGCCCGCGCCGCGGCCGTGGAGAGGGATCCCGACGCGGCGGAGGCCGAACGCGCGCGCGCCGCGCGGCGGGAGCAGGCGCGCGCGCTCCTGTTCGCCCTGAGCGGCGAGGCGCGCGGCTTCCGCGACCCCGTCCTGCGCGCGCGCTCGCTGGCGAGGACGGCCGACGCGCTGTGGATCGTCGCCGAGGAGCAGGCGCGCGCCCTCTTCCGCGAGGCGTGGGACGCCGCGGGCGGGGCCGAGCGCGAGGACGACGAGCGCCGCGACCTGCGCGGGGGCGTTCTCGCGCCGGCCGCACGCCGCGACCGGCCGCTGGCCGAGGAGTTCCTACAGAAGCTCCGGGCCGAACAGGAGGAGGCCGCGTCCGGCGGCAAAGGCTCGCCCGCGCACGACAGTCAGTGGGCGCTCCCCGGGGCTTCGGAGAAGAGGCTGGAGCTGGCGACGAACCTGCTCGGCACGGGCGACGTGGAGCGCGCGCTCCAGTTCGCAGACCCCGTGCTCGGAGGCGTCACGCTCTCGACGGTCGAGTTCCTCACGCTGCTGCGCGGCAGGGACGCGGCCGCCGCCGACCGGCGCTACGCGGCCATGCTCTCCGGCGCCGCGACCAACCCGCTCGCGGACGCCAACACCGTGTCGCTCCTCTCGTCCTACCTCTTCACGCCGCACCTCTACGTCATGTTCAACCGCGAGGGCGGGGCCGACACCTCCTCTTGGGGCACCGCGTTCCCGCCCCCCCTCGTGGAGCCGGGGCTGCGGCTCGCCTTCTTCCGAACCGCCGCCGCCGTCCTGCTGCGCCCGCAGCCGCCGCCGGAGCAGGATCGGAGCAGCGCGGGTCTGGTCGGCAGGTATCTGGTACTCAAGCGGCTGTCGCCGCTCTTCGAGCGGCACGCGCCGCAGGAGGTCGCGCAGGCCGTGCGCGGCCAGTTCGAGTCGCTCGACTCGCAGGTCGGCGACGGCGCGCGCCGCGGCGACGACGAGTGGGTCAAGAAGGGCATCGCGCCCGAGAGTCAGCCCGCCGAACGGCGGCGGTCGCTGCTCGACGAACTGGAGCAAGCGCGCACGTCGGCCGACCGCGACGAACTCTACTTCAGGCTGGCGCTCGACGCGCTCGGCGACGACGGCGCGAAGGCGCGCGAGTACGCCGGCAAGATTGACGACATGCATTTCCGCCTCCGCGCGCGGGCGTGGGTAGACTGGTCGCTGGCGCTCAGGGCGGTCGAGAAGGGGAAGGCCGAGGCGGCGCTGGAGCTGGCGTCAGAGGGCGAGCTGACGCGCACGCAGCGCGTGTGGCTCCTGGCGCGCGCGGCGCGGCTGCTGGCGAAGACCGACCGCGACAAGGCGCAGTCGCTGGTCGACGACGCGAGGTCGGAGGCGCGGCTCATAGACCGCCTCGACCCAGACCGGCCGCGCGGGCTCCTCGCCGTCGCCAACGCGCAGAGGCTGGTCGAGCCCTCGCGCCTGTGGGACGCCCTCGCCGACGCCGTCGAGGCGGCGAACTCGGCCGAAGGCTTCACGGGCGAGGACGCCCGCATCGCCTCGAACGTCAACAGCAAGGGGCGCGTCATGATGAAGACCGACTCCGCGCCCGACTTCGACGTGGCGGGCGTCTTCGGCGAGGCGGCCGTCGCAGACCTCGGGCGCGCCGCCCAGCTCGCGCGCAGCTTCAAGGGGGAGGCGCCGCGCACGAACGCCCTCGTCGCCGTCGCGCGCGCGGTGCTCGCCGAGACGGCCGCCCCGCGGCCGCGGACGGCGCGGCGCGACTGACGCCTGTATAATGCCCGCGCCGGAGAGGGCCCCGGCGCACAGACCGAGTGAGCCGAACGCCGATGAAAAAAGAGAAGACCGAAAACGCACGCGGGCGCGTCTCGCGCCGCCGTTTCACGAAGACGCTCGCGGGCGCGGTCGCGGCCGCGCCCGCGCTCGCCGCCGCCGCGGCCGCACAGACGCCGCCGAAGGCGTCCGAGCCGAAGGCGCCGCCCAACCCGCAGCCGACGCCCGCGCAGCAGCCGCAGGGGCCGCCCAAGCCCTCGCCGCTCGCCGAAGCCTACGCCGAGGCCGCGCGCCTGCGCTTCGGCGAGCACCTGAGCGCCGAGCAGTTGGAGGCCGTCAAGCGCGACCTCGAAGGCAACGTGCGCACGGCCGAGCGCCTGCGCGCCTTCAAGCTCAAGAACTCCGACGAGCCCGACTTCGTCTTCGGCGCCTGACGCCGGGAGCCCGCACAAAGATGGTCACAGTCGAAACACTCTACGCACCCGTCTCCGAGCTGGCCGCGCAGATACGCGCGCGCCGGCTCTCGCCCGTCGAGCTGACCGAGGCTTACCTGCAAAGGCTTGAGACGGTCGGCAGGCGCCTCAACGCGGTCGCCCACGTCATGCGCGAGTCGGCGCTGCGCGAGGCGCGCGCGGCCGAGGCGGAGATAAAGCGCGGGCGCTACCGCGGGCCGCTGCACGGCATACCCTACGGCGTCAAAGACCTCTGCGCCACGCGCGAGGCGCCGACGACGTGGGGCGCGACGCCCTACAAGGGGCAGCGCTTCGACTACGACGCGACCGTGGTCACGCGGCTGCGCGAGGCGGGCGCGGTGCTCGTCGCCAAGCTCGCCATGATAGAGCTGGCCGGCGGCATGGGCTACAACCAGGCCGACGCGTCGTGGACGGGCGCGTGCCGGACGCCCTGGAACACGGGCTACTGGTCGGGCGGCTCGTCCTCGGGGCCGGGCGCGGCGACCGCCTCGGCGTGCGTCGCCTTCTCCATCGGCTCGGAGACCTCGGGCTCCATCATCACGCCCGCGGCCTTCTGCGGCGTGTCGGGCCTGAGGCCCACCTACGGCGCCGTCTCGCGCCACGGCGCGATGGCGCTCTCGTGGACGCTCGACAAGCTCGGGCCGATGTGCCGCACGGCCGAGGACTGCGCGCTGGTCTACTCGGTCATAGCGGGGCGCGACCCGCTCGACCCGACCTCGCGCGCCAACGCGGCCATGCCGCACTTCTCCGCCGCGGGGCGGCTGCTCCGGCAGCAGCGCGCGAAGCGCCTGCGCGTCGGCGTGATGAAGAACTCTTACGAGAAGGCGCAGCCCGAGGTGAACAAGAACTTCCTCGCCTCGGTCGAAGTGCTCCGGCGCTTCGCCGACGTGCTGATGGACGTGGAGATGCCCGACCTGCCGTACGGCCCGGCGGTCGGCACCATCGTGGACGCCGAGGGCGCGGCCGCCTTCCGCGACCTCATCGAGTCGGGGCGCGTCAAAGAGCTCGCCTCGCCCGAGGGGCGCATCGGCGGCTACGCCGCGTCGCTGGTGACGGCCGTCGATTACCTGCACGCGATGAGGATGCGCGCGCCGATGCGGCGGGCGTGGGGCGAGATGTTCAGGAAGGTGGACGTGCTCGCCGCGCCCTCGCGCGCCACGGTCTCTTACCCGGTGGACAAGACCTTCGACAAAGCCTACCCGGGCATCGGCGCCATGTCGCCCATCGGCGCGAGCAACCTCGTCGGCGTGCCGGCCGTCTCGGTGCCGAACGGCTTCGGGCAGGCGGGTCTGCCGACCGGCATCCAGCTCGTCGGCCCCGCGTGGGGCGAGCGCGGACTGCTGGAGCTGGCCGACGCCTATCAGGCGGAGACCGACTGGCACCGGCGCCGCCCGCCCGAGAGCTAGAACTCTTTCGGGCCGCACAGAACGTCCGGCCGCAGACAAACGGGCGCGGGGGAGTCACGTCTGAAATTTCAAATTTGAGATTTGAGATTTCAAATTTCAGACGTGACTCCCCCGCGCTGCTGCTCCCCAGCCCCGCCGCGGCCGGCGCCGCTTCGTCGCAGGTTCGAGAAGAAATCTTGACGAGTCGAAAATTTTAATCGGGCAACTCGAAACCCCTCATCCGAAAACGGCGACGCCTCATCCATACTTTCGTAGCCGCCGCGGCCCCCGCTGCACCTGTCGGACTCTTCCTGCGCCGCGCCCGCGGCGCGGCCCGCCTTTTCATCGCGCGCCCCGCGATTCCTCCGGGCTTAAACGTACCCGCGCCTTCTGGCACCGGCTTTGCCTTATCAGAAAGCGCGAATTGATAAGGAACTCTGATAGGGTTCTCTTTGAAACAACCGACGCCGCGAACTGTCACGGCCGTCGTGTGTCAGTGGAAAAAGTGTCACACGCGGACGGGCCCGCGGCCGCCCTCTGGCGGACACTGGCGGCAGACCTCGGGGGAGAATCGCCGCGGTGACCCGTCCGGGCGGGCGGAATTTTCCGTGCAACCCGCGCGCGGCGTCCGGACATCAAGTGATGTCCCGCGAGAATTCAAAACGTTTGCAGTAAGGAGATACAAGACAATGCGTAAGCTATTCATGGCGGCGCTTCTCATCGCTTCCGCCGCGCCGCTCGCGTTCGCGCAGACCGGCGACGATTACAACAAGGTGGACGTCGGCGTGCTCTACTCGCACAACCGCGTCGACACGGGTTTCGACGACCCGACCCAGAACTTCATCGACCAGCGCGAGGGGTTCCACGGCGTCGAGGCTTTCGTCAAGGGGAACGTCAGCCGCTACGTCGGCCTCAAGGGCTCCTACTCGTTCCACCGCAAGTCGTTCGAGATCGGCACCGGCGGCACGACGCCGACCAGCTTCGACGTGGACGCCGACCTGCACCAGTTCATGGGCGGCGTCGAGTTCAAGGACAACGCTAAGGAGACGAAGGTCAAGCCCTTCGCGCACGTCCTCGCCGGCGTCGCGCACGCGCGCGCCGACGTCGAGGGGCTGCCCGACGCGGACGACAGCGACACCGGCTTCGCGGCGGCCGTCGGCGGCGGCGTGGACTTCCGCCTGAGCGACCGCGTGGACTTCCGCGCCATCCAGTTCGACTACAACCCGAACCGCTCGAACGGCGACACCTCGCACAACTTCCGCATCGGCATCGGCTTCATCTTCCGCTAAGGAGACGGGCCGCGCGGCGCGGAATTAAAAAAAGAAGGCGGCGCACGCTCGCGAACGGGAGCGTGCGCCGCCTTCTTTTTCGTCGGCGCGCGAACTCAGTCGAAACCTTCGAGCAGGCGCGGCAGGTCGAGCACGAGCGCCACCGTGCCGTCGCGCAGCTCGGTCGCGCCGGCCACGCCGCGCCAGTGCTTCGCGTGCCGCCCGAGCCCGCGCACGAGCACCTCGCCCTCGCCCTCCAGCCCGTCCACGGCGACGGCCGCCCCCCTCCCCGCGCGCGCGACGAGGAACGCGCGCCGCCCCTCCGGCCCCTCCCCCCGCGCCCCGGCGAGCCCTAGCAACTCACTCAGCTCGACGAGCGGCAGCTCGCGCCCGCCCCGGCGCAGCCTGCGCGACCGGCCCTCGCCCGCGACCTCCGCCGCGCCGTCCGGCACCGCGTCCATCACCTGCGAAGCGCCGACGCAGTAGCGCCGGCCGCCCGACACGACGACGTGCGCGTGCAGGACGGCGAGCGTCGTCGGCAGGCGCAGCTCGAAGGTGGTGCCGCGCCCGCGCTCGCTCCGCACGCGCACCTCGCCGCCCGCCTCCTCGACGGCGCGCTCCACCACGTCGAGCCCGACGCCGCGCCCCGAGACGAGCGAGGCTTCCGCGGCGGTCGAGAAGCCCGGGCGGAAGATGAGGCGTAGCGCCTGCGCCTCCGTCAGCCGCGAGCCCGGCGCGATGAGCCCCGCGGACGCGGCGGCGCGCCCGACGGCCTCCGGGTCCACGCCGCGGCCGTCGTCCGAGACCCTCAGCACGGCGAGCCCGCCCCCCTCCTCCGCCTCGATGCGCACGCGCCCCGCGGGCGTCTTGCCGGCGGCGCGCCTCTCGTCCTCATTCTCGACGCCGTGATCCACGGCGTTGCGCACGAGGTGGAGCAAGGGCTCCGCGACCTTCTCCGCGAGCGAGCGGTCGAGGCGCGCGTCGCCGCCCGCGACCTCGAACTCGACCGGCTTGCGTGCGGCGCGCGCCGCCGCCCGCCCCGCACGCGCCGCGCGCCGGAGCTGCGCGTGCAGCGTGACCATGCGCAGCCCGATGAGCCGCTCTTCCAGCTCGAAGAAGCGGCGGCGCACGGAGAGGGCGCGCGCCTCAAGCTCTTCGCGGCCGGCGCCCGCGAGCGCGGTGTCGAGCGCCCCGGCCGTGTCGGCGAAGAGCGCGTGCGTCGCCGAGATGAGGTCTTCCAGCTCTTCGAGCGTGACGCGCACGCCCGGCGGCGCCGGCGCCTTCCGCGGCGCCGCCGCCACGCCGGCGGCGGCGCCCTCGCCCGACCCTTCGCCCGGCCCGTCGTCGCCGGAGAGGCGCGCGCCGAAGCCGGCCGCGCGTTCCTCGACGCGCGCGCGCGGCTCCGCGCTCGCGTAGACGATGCGGAAGCCGACGCGGTCGGGCCCCACGTCATTGACGAAGGGCTGCGTCGCCACCACCTCGCCCGACTCCTTGAGCGACTCGCTCAGGGCGCGGTACTGCTCGTCGAAGTCCGCGAGGCCGAACTCCGCGAGGACGACGTAGGCGCGCGCGCCCTCGCCCAGCGCCTCCGCGAGCCTTGCACGCTCGTGCGCGCCGAGCGCGAGCGCGACCTCTTCTGTCAGCCCCGGCGGCCTCCCGGCGAACTCGCCCGCGCCCGCGCCCCCCGCCGCCCCTTCCCCCCCCGAAGCCAGCCGCCGCAGGCGCGCGACGAGCTGCTCGGGCACCGCCTGCGGCTCGCCGCGCGCGGCCGCGCCCAGACTCTCGGCGACGCCGCCGACCGCCTCCTCGAAGGCTTCGAGCGCCTCGTCGTCGAGCGGCGCGCGCCCCGTGCGCACGGCGTCGAGGAGCGACTCGAACTCGTGCGCGACGCGGCCTGCGGCGTCGAGCCCCGCGGCCGAGGCCGTGCCCTTGACGGTGTGCGCCTGCCGGAAGATGCGCGCGACCAGCTCGCGCCGCGCGCGCCCCTCCGCGCGCCGCGCGCGCAGCTCGGCGATGTCGCCGTAGAGCCCCTCGATGAGGTCTTCGGCCTCGGCCAGGAACTCTGTGAGCAGGCGTTCGTCCATGGCGAAGAGGGCGGACAGTAGTCGGTTGACGGCAGTCGGTAGAGAGACAGAAGGGCGGCGCGCCCCGTTCTATCCGCGGGCGCGCCGCCCTCTAGACTACTACTGTCTGCCGCCTACTGACTACTGTCTACTTG
>DASVWB010000203.1:0-26163 GCA_036389815.1 Pyrinomonadaceae bacterium
CCGGCGGCGCGGAGGCCGCGGCCTCCACGCAGGGCGAGCTGCGCTCGGCGCTCGGCGGGTGGCTCGCGGCGACCAACTCGCGCGACGTGGGTCGCCAGATGAATTTCTACGCGCCGACGGTCGAAGCCTTCTACCTCTCGCGCAACGCCTCGCGCGAGGCCGTGCGCGCCGAGAAGGCGCGGCTCTTCGCGCAAGCCTCCTCCGTCAACGTCGAGGCCGCCGCGCCCGAGATACGCGTGAGCGGCGACGGCCGCACGGCCGTCATGCGCTTCCGCAAGCGCTACCGCATCGCCGGCAGCGACGGGAGCCGCAACGGCGAAGTCTTGCAGGAGCTTCGCTGGCGGCGCACGAAGGGCGGCTGGAAGATAGTCGGCGAGCGCGACCTGCGCGTGCTCCAGTAGCCGCGCGCGGTCGGGTGTCACGGCCGACCTCAGCCGCCCGACTCCGCCATCTCCCGGAAGCGGCGCGCGTCGTCGAGCATCTCGACGTTGTTGAAGAAGACGTAGGAGGGCGTGTCGCGCGGCAGCATCGAGTGAAGCTCTTCAAGCTCCGCGTCCTCGTACTTGTAGCGCCAGCCGCGGCGGCCGTGCAGCCGGAAGTAGCAGCGGCCGCGCGTGACCGTGCGCTCGGAGAAGGGGTCTACGGCGTGCCAGAGCCCCAGCTCTTCGCACAGCTCGGTGACCAGCTCGCGCGGCCAGCCGCCGCGCGGCTCCCACGCGAAGGTCAGGTCGCCGCGCTCCGCCTCGCGGAAGAAGCGGCGCATGTTCTCGACGTTCTCCCGCACGGGCTTGAAGCTCGCGGGGCACTGGAAGAGCACGGCGCGCGCGCCGAGCGCCCCGGCGCACTCGCGCGTCAGCGCCCACGCCTGCGCGACCGTCTCGGTCGGGCGGAAGGAGCCGGCGCCCTCCTTCTCCTCTTCGGTGAGTTGGCGTTTGACGCGCCTGTAGGTCGGGCTCGACCCCTGGTGCGTGATGCGCTGCCACGCCTTGAGCGCGAACTCGAAGCCGCGGGGCGCCTCCTCGCGCCAGCGCCGCAGCGTCGCGACCTGCGGCGGCTGGTAGAAGGTGTGCTGCACCTCGACCGAGTCGAGCGCCGCGTAGTACGACTCGCGCGACGAGCGGAAGCCGCAGCAGCCCACCCTGACCGGCCCCGTGCCGCTTGTCATAGACTCGAACCCCGCGAGAGCCGCCGCCGGCTAAGCGCCCGCCTCGTCCGCCGAGGGGCCGTAGATGGAGGGCAGCGGCACGTCGAGCAGGCGCAGGTAGACCGAGAGCTGGCCGCGGTGGTGCACGACGTGGTTGAGCCCGATGAAGCGGACGACCGCGGCGCGCGGCATCTGGAGGATGACGTGGTCGCCGCTCCGCAGCTTCCAGTTCTCGCCCATGCGCTCGTCCGGCTGTTTCTCCAGCAGCCCGGCGGCCGTCTCGACGTTGTGGTCGAACTTCTCCAGTAGCCCGGCCGTGCTCTCCGGCTCGAAGGGCTTGAAGTCGCCGGAGGCGAAGTCTAATTCGTCCGCGGTGAGCGCGGGGACGATCAGCGACGGCAGTTCGGCGACGTGGCCGGCGAGGCGCCCGAGCGACATCGACTTCGCGTGCGGCTTCCAGCCGAACGAACCCTCGGGCACGCGCTCCAGAATCCTCCGCGAGGTCTTCGCCTCCTGCCGCAGTTCGGCCGCGAGCGATTCGCAGATGCTCATAAAAAACTCTCCTCCCACGCTTCGGGGGACTTCGAAAAGCGTCAGTCAATCTACGCCGCCCCGCGCCCCTTTTCAAGGCGGCGGCCGCCCGCGAAAAAAAGCCGCGGGCGTCTTCCGGCGGCCGCTCGCTTGCGCTAGAGTAGCGGCATCCCACTTTAGGAAAGGAAGAGCCTGTGAGAGAGACGCACGAAGAACTAGTCGGACTGCTGCCCGAGGAGGTGTCGCGGCGCGGCTTCATCACGGCGACGCTGGCCGCGGGGTTCGCGCTCGCCGTCCAGCCCGTGACCGCGCAGACCGTGATTACGACCGACGCCGTGGGGCTCGAAGCGGGCGAGGTCAGGATACCCGTCAGCGGCGGCGAGATGCCGGGCTACCGCGCGATGCCCGCGAAGGGCAGGAACTTCCCCGTCGCCCTCGTCGTGCAGGAGATTTTCGGCGTCCACGAACACATCAAGGACGTGTGCCGCCGCTTCGCCAAACTCGGCTACCTCGCCGTCGCCCCGTCGCTCTACTTCCGGCAGGGCGACACGACGAGCGTAGCGATGGAGGAGGTGATGAAGGTCGTCGGGCGCGTGCCGGACGAGCAGGTGATGGCCGACCTCGACTCGACCGTCGCCTGGGCGCGGGGCACCAAGAAGACGGACGCGAAGCGGGTCGGCGTCACGGGCTTCTGCTGGGGCGGCCGCATCGTCTGGCTCTACTCGGCGCACAGCCGCGAGGTGGACGCGGGCGTCGCGTGGTACGGGCGGCTCGTCGCCGCCGCCAACGCCAAACCGAACCCCCTGACGCCGCGCCAGCCGATTGAACTGGTGGACGAGTTGAACGCGCCCGTGCTCGGGCTCTACGGCGGGAAGGATCAGGGCATCCCCGTCGAGACGGTCGAGCGGATGCGCGAGGCTTTGAAGCGCTCGAAGTCGAAGGCCGCCGCGCGCTCCGAGATCGTCGTCTACCCGGAGGCAGGCCACGGCTTCCACGCAGACTACCGCCCCTCCTACAACAAGGAGGCCGCCGCCGACGGCTGGCGCCGCCTGCAAGACTGGTTCAGGAAGTACGGCGTGAAGTGAGAAGATGGAGTAGACGGTAGACGGTAGGCAGTAGACAGTAGAAATACGGGCGGCGCGTCCGAAGCCTTTGGGGCCGGGCGCGCCGCCTTTCAGTCTACTGACTACTGACTGCCGTCTACTAAAAAGCTTGGGCGGCGCGGCCTTGCCGACCGCGCCGCCCTGCTGTCGAGACGCCCGTTCTCCCCGTGACGGAAACGTCCCGCCAGATGCCTTTCCCCCTTGCTCTTTCGGCGCGCGGCCCGCGGAAGCCTCACCAGCGTGACGGGCTCGCTCCCCTACACGCGTACAGTGTGGGGGCGGTTCGGAAAAATACGGGCGGCGGGAAATTTTTCGGCGCGACGAACGCGGGACGAGGAACGCCGGACTGAAAGACGAGATGCTTTCAGTCCGGCGTCCCTCGTCCCGCGCTCGTCGCGCCGGGCTACTGTCCGAAGCGCTGGCGGTACTCGATTGAGGTGACGAAGGCTTTGACCAACTCGGCCGCGCGGAAGTCGCCGCCGCTGTCTTCGAGCTTCTTGAGCCAGAAGTTGAAGCCAGAGAAGGTCGGGTCGGGCTTGCCGTCGAAGCCCACGTCGTCGGGGTTGCGGCGCAGATACCCGAAGTACTGCATCAGCACGAAGGCGCGCGTCGTCTCGCGGCGGACGAAGGCGGGGCTGTCGGCCACCTTCCTCAGCACGGCGGCGCGCAGGGCCGGCGAGTCGGGGTTCGCGGACAACTCGTCTATCCGCGCCTGGCGCTCGGCCTGGGGCGGGGCGAAGCCCGCGTTCTGGAAGAGCTTGTCGACGAAGGCCGCGGGCGCCGTCCCGTCGGGGAACGCGGCCTTGAAGCGCGCCGTCCTGACGAAGTCGAGCAGGAAGGCGTCGCGGTTGGCGGCGAGCCTGCCCTCCCAGCCGTCGGCGTTGACGACGACGCCCTCGCCGATGCGCTGCGTGTCGGGCATGAACTCCTCGTAACGCACGGGCACCGCCCTCTCGGCCGAGAGGTTGCCGTAGGCGGCCTTGTAGGCGCGGTAGACGAGGTAGCCCGTCTCCTTGAACTCGATGGAGAGGAAGAAGGCCGCCGACGTGTCGATGCGCTTGACCTCGCGGCACTGCTGGTTCGCGCCGCACTGCTCGACGCCGCCCGTCCAGAAGTCGTCGCCCGGCTTGTCGGGCGCGCGGTTGAAGAAGTCGAGGTACTGCTGGCGGACGAAGTTGCGCGTGTCGTCTATCGGGTTGACGCCGGGCGTGACGAGCGACGCGACGGCGCTGGCGGCGTTGACGCGCCGCTTGACGGGCTGCTCGGGCTGCGGGCGGTCGCTCGTGTCCCGGATGCGACCCTTCACCATGTCGGCCGTCAGCGCGGGCGCGGCCGAGCGGACGAGCGCCGCGAGGCCGGCGACGAACGGCGCGGCCATCGAGGTCCCGGCCCAGACGCCCGTCCCGCCGTTGGGCACGCTGCTCGTGATGCCGACCCCGGGGGCCATCACGTCGTTGACGACGCGGTCGTCGCGCTCCGAAAGCTCCCAGAGCGTGTCGTCGGACTTGCTGGCGGCGACGGAGAGTTCGCCGTCGAAGTTCTCGGCCGCCGGGTACATGCGCTGCGCCGTGCCGCGGTTGCCGGCCGCCGCGACGATGACCACCTTCGGGAAGGCCGAGGGGACGCCGGTGTCGCAGGCGTCGCCCATGATGGTGCGCAGGAGGTTAGAGTCGTGGACGGTGGCGAGGCTCATGTTGATGACGTCGGCGCCGTCGTCCGTCGCCGGGTCGCCGTCCGGGTCGAGCGCGTAGCGGATGGCCTCGGCGATGACCCACACGTTGCCGACGCCCTGCGCGTCGAGCACGCGCAGCGGCATGATTCGGGCCTCGGGGGCCGCGAGCGCGACCAGCCCGGCGACGTGCGTGCCGTGGCCGTAAGGGCCGCACCTCGCGGGGTCGGAGGAGGCGGCGCAGGGGGCGGGCAGCACCTCGCTCGGGTCGTCGTCGTCGTCAACGAAGTCGTGGCCGCGCAGGAGGCGGCCCGCCAGCGCCGGGTGGCGGCGGTCAACGCCCGTGTCGAGGACGGCGACGATGGCGCCCGCGCCCTTCGTCGCGCGGTGCGCCTCCTTCAGCCGGAGCTTGTCCTGCGCCCACTGCGCCTGGTACTGCGACTGCCCGCCGACGCTCCAGATGAGCCCCTGATCCCAGCCGTCGCCGACGCTCCAGATGAGGCCGCTCCCTTCGGGCGAGCCGGCCGTCCAGTTGGCCTCCGCGTACTCGACGCGCGCCGAGTCGGCGGCCAGCGCCGCGGCCTTGGCCTGCGAGTCTGTGCCGTCGGTGACGCGCATCCGGTAGATGGGGCGCGAGCCGAACTGCTCGACGAGCTGGAGGCCGTACTGCTGAGAGACCGCCTGGAGGTCTGAGGCACTGAAGAGTTTGACGTTGACCTCGTCCTTGACGTAGGACTCCTCGCCGTCGTTGTGCGAGCCGCCATCGGCGCGCGAGGCGGGCGGCGCGACCGCCCCCGCGAAGAGTAGGGCGGCGACGAGCGCGAACAGCGCCAGAAGGCGCGAAGGCTTGCGGGACATTTTGAAGGGGACTCCTTAAAATTCCGTCTAAACGTATGAGTCGGGTAGCCACCGAAACGCAGGGCTCGTCGGGGATGAGGCCGCCGGGCGCTGGCAATTCATGGCATTAGATGCCCCACCCCCGTAAAACAGTGCCCGCCGCGGGCGGAAAAATACACGGCGAATAAAAAAAGTAGGCAGTAGACAGTAGTCAGTAGTCAGTAGGGCTCCGCCCGCGGGATGTTGAGGACGGCGGCGGCCGGCCCGGGATAAAAGAAAGCTTTTCTACTGCCTACTGCCTACTTTTTTCACCAGCGGCCGGTGAGGACGAAGGGCGACCAGAAGAAGGGGTGCGGGCGCTCGCGCAACTGGCGGAGCTGCGCGGCGCGCAGCGCGGCGGCCGGGCGCGAGCCGGCGCGCAGGTGCGTGTAGAAGTCCGTCATCAGCTCGGCCGTCGCCTCGTCGTCCACCGTCCAGAGGCTCATCAGCAGGGAGGGCGCGCCCGCGTAGAAGAAGCCGCGCACGAGCCCGATCAGCTCGTCGCCCGGCGCGACGGCGCTCACGCCCGTCTCGCAGGCCGAGAGCGTGACGAGGCCGGCGCCCACGTCGAGCGTGTAGGCGTCGTGCACCGTCATCCAGCCGTCGCCGAGGCGGAGCGAGGAGAAGAGCGGGCTGTCGGGGCGGAACTGGCCGTGGCAGGCGAGGTGGAGCACGTCCGCCGCGGGCGCGTGCGCGCGCAGGGCGTCGAGCGTGGCCTCGGCGTCGAGCAGCGCCAGCGAGTCTGGGAAGAGCGGCGCGAGCGCCCTGATCTCGTCGCGCACGCGCGGCGTCTGCTCGTCGGCGACGCCGAGGAGCAGCGCCCGCTCGAACGGCCGCTGCGGCTTCTCAAGACAGTGGCGGAGCACGCCCGCGCTCGGCGTGTAGGAGACCTCGCGCCGCTCGACGACGTAGGACTCGCCGTCGTGCAGCGCGTGGAACGGCACGTAGTGCAGCGCGCGGTGCGGCACGACGACGAGCCGGCGGCCGCCGAGGCGCGGCTCGACCCGGCGCAGCAGCAGGTCGTAGAGCGCGCCGAGGCGGCGGCGCGCGCGCTCCGTGAGCGCCGCGAGGTGCGAGCGCATCCGCGCCGCGCCGTAGCGGAGGCTGCCGAGCTGGAAGCGGAACTGCCCCAGCGCCTCGCCCACCTCGCGCTCGTGCGCGAGGCCGCGCACCACCTCGACCGAGTCGTCCGTGACGACGAAGGCGAGCAGCTCGCCGTCGAGGCTCGTGTACTCGACGAGCGCGGTGTCGGCGCCGAGCGCCCTTTGCAGCGCCGCCAGGTCGAGCGGCTCGGCGCGCCCCAGCTCGCCGCCGCCGCCGCGCTGCTGGAGCTGTCGCATGATTTCGAGCGCGCGCGTCTCGCGCTCGCGGGCGGCGTCGTGCAGCGCCCGCATGGCGTCGGCGCCGCGCGCGGCGTCGGCCTCGTCGTGGCGGTTGATGCGGCTGTAGAACCAGCTCAGCTCCTCGCGCAGCCGCCCGAGCTGTTCCAGCAGGCCGGCCTCGAACTCGTCGCGGGGTCGCGGGCGGACGGCGAGCGCGCCGCTCAGCATCTCGACCAGAGCCCGCGAGCGCGCGCGCTCCGTGTAGCAGAGCGCGTCCCTGACGCGCCGGCCGCCGCCGTCAGCGAGGCAGAGCCGCACCAGCTCGTCGTAGGGCGTCAGCTTGTCGGCGACGAAGGCCGTGCGGAACTCCTCGGCCGGGAGCGGCGCGCGCAGGTCTTCGATGAGCGTCACGGCGCGGCGGAAGGAGTCCTCGGCCCTCTCGGTCTCGCCGCGGGCGGCGGCCAGCAGGCCGAGCGAGGTGTGGCAGCGCTCGGCGATCTGCGGGAGCGCCTCCTGCTCGGCCTCCCTGAGCGTCATGTCGAGCAGTATCTGCGCGAGCCGCTCCTGCCCCTGGGCGCGCGCGGCCTCGCCGCGCATCCAGCGCGCCAGCAGCTTGCGCCGGCGCGCCCCGGCGCGCGCCAGCGGCGTCTCGGCCTGCGCGGCCAGCACGGCGGTCGAGGCGTGGTCGCCCTCGGCGAGGTGGAGTTGCGCCTCGGCCAGCGTGACGTAAGCCTCGCCGACCATGTTGGCCTCGGCCGCGTAGAGGGCGCGGGCGCGCGCGAGCAGGTCGTGCGCCCCTTCGGCGTCGCCGTCGATGACGGCGGCGCGCCCGGCCTGCGCCAGAGCGCGCGCCTGCTCGGCTCGCATCCCCGACTCGGCGAAGGTCTGGATGACGCGCCGGTAGATGGCGCGCGCCTCGGCGGCGAGGTTGAGTTCGAGGTAGGTGTCGGCCAGCTCCATCTCGGCGATGGCCGACTCGTGCGGCATCCCCATCGCGTCGAAGTGGCGGCGCGAGCGTTCGAGCAGCTCCAGCGCCTCGCGGTAGCGGCCGCGGAAGAGCGCGAGGTTCCCCATGCTGGCCTCGATGGACGCCTGGATGGTCGGCTGCGTTGCGCCCAGCCCGGCCTCCTCGGCGTGGCCGAGCGCCTGGCGGTAGAGCCGCTCGGCGGAGCCGAAGTCCTGCCGGAACGTGTAGAGGTAGGCGAGCGAGTTCTCGATGATGGCGAGCTGCTTGAGGTCGCCCGTGGGGAGGAACCGCTCGCGCGCGAGCCGGAGGTAGCGCTCGCCCTCCTCGTAGCGGTCGCGCCGCACGCAGAGGTTGCCGATGTTGTGCTCGACGCGGCCGGCGGCCGGCAGGTCGCCGTGCTCAAGGAAGACGTCGCGCGCGCGCAGCCCCGTCTCGATGGCCTCCTCGTAGCGGCCGAGCATGGCGAGGGCGATGAGCTTGCTGACCCGCGTCGAGCCGGCGGTGTGCGGCTGGCAGAGGCGCTGGAAGCGCGCCTCCGACTCGTCAAGGTGGCGGATCGCCTCTTCCATCTTGCCGCCGGTGAGCGCGGCTATCCCCCGGCCCCAGTCGCGCAGCGCCGCGGCCTCCTCGGAGTCGCCCGCCTCGGCCAGTGCTTCGAGCGCGGCGGCGGCGGCGACGGCGCGCGGCGGGTCGCCGCTCCAGGCCTGGAGGCACACGTCCTTGAGCGCGTGCGCCAGCGACACGTCGGCGAGCGCGGCGTGTTCGGCGAGCAGAGCGCGCCGCTCCTCGTCGTCCGCGGCCGAGACCAGTCGTGAGACCAGTTCCGCTCGGTTCATCTTCGGGTCGTTCGCCTTGGAAAGTGGAATGAACCACAGGGACGCGGCCGCGAAGATTCGGGGTTCCAAACTTGAAACCCCGAATCCCCGAAGCCGTGTCCCTGCGGTTCAGCTCGCAGCAGGCCGGAAATCTTCTAAGCCTTCAGACTCAACTCGGGCACCTCGACCTCGGTCCCGTCGAACCGCAGGCGGACGGAGTAGACGCCTTCGGCGACGGCCGGCAGCGTGAACTCGCACAGGTCGTTGAGCGCGGCGCGCGCGGCCGCCGGGCCCGCGGCGTCGAGCAGCTCGACCTCGCCGCCCGCGCACGGCCCGAGCACCTGCCCCGAGACCGTCCAGCCCTCGGGGCCTTGCGCGAGGCGCAGGTCGAGGTCGATGTCGCCGGCGCTGAAGAGGAGCTGGCGCGCGGGCGCGGCCTGCCCCGAACGCACGCCGAAGGCGGGCGTCAGGCTGCTGCTGTCGAAGGCGAGCGCGGCGACGAGGCGTCGTATGAGCCCCGGCGCGCTCTCCCCTGTGCGGCGCGCGCGGAACATGCGCACGACGGTTTCGACGGCCGCGGCCGGCGCGTCCTCCGACGCGTCGGCGCGCATGAGCGCGGCCAGCCGGCCGAGCTGCGCGGCCTGCCCGGCGCAGTTCTTACAGCCCGTGAGGTGCGCGCGCTCCTCGGCCGCCTCCTCGGGCGACAGACGGCCTTCGGCCAGGTCGGCCAGCCGCGCGAAAGGGATGTGCTTTGAGGTCAGTCTCATTTTCCTCTCCACCCGGGCGCCTGAGGTTTACACGCCCGCTCGGCGAGACAGTGCGCCCGCCGGGGCGAAAAATACATGGAAAGGGCGTAAACCGTAGGCCGTAAACCGCGGCGGGTTAAAAACCCTATCGTTTCAGCACTTAGGTCGCGCAGTCGGCCCGCGTTTCCCGCCGCGGTTCGCGGCTTACGAGAATCCTTTCTTCTTCAGGGCGTCGAGCAGTTTCTTGAGGCAGCGGGCGCGGGTCGGGCCGATGCTGCCCTCGCTCGTGCCGAGCGCGGCGGCGATTTCGGAGTAGGGCGGCGGCTCGGGGGCGTAGAAGAGCATTTGGAGGAGCGTGCGGCAGCGCCCTTCGAGTTCGTGGAGGGCGGCGCGGACGAGGTGCTGCTCTTCGAGCCGCGCCAGCGCCTCGTCCGGCAGAAGCCCCTCGTCGGCGAGGTCGTACATCTCGCCCTCGGCCTCGCCCTCCTCGGACGCGAAGGGGCGCGAGGAGCGCGCACGCCCCACCGCCCGCCACGTCTTGCGCTTGGCCGTCGTGACGAGCCACGCCTGGAGGCGCGAGGGCTGCTCGATGGTCTCGATGCTTTCGAGCAGCGCGGCGAAGACGTCCTGAAAGATTTCCGAGGCCGCGTCCTCGTCGAGCCCGGCGCGGCGCGGGATGGCGTAGATGAGCCGCTGGTAGCGCCGCACCAGCTCCTCCCACGCGCCCTCGTCGCCGCGGCGGCACGCCGCCAGCAACTGCTCGTCGTTCCGCGCCGTCACCTCAGCAATCGCCACGCACAGAAGGATAGGGCCGTGAAGGGGAAAAGGCAAAAGAGGGTAGACGGTAGACAGTAGACAGTAGTCAGTAGACAGTAGACAGTAGGAAAAAGAAGGCGGCCCGCCTCGGCTGATGGCTGAAGCGCGCCGCCTCTTCTTCTACTGTCTACTGTCTACTGTCTACTGTCTACTCTCAGAGTTTCCGCGGCAGCGGGCCGCCGATGGTGTAGAGGGTGACGGAGCTGGAGAGGCCGAGGCCGGAGAGGCGGCCGGCCATCAGCACGACGGTCTCCTGCTGCTGGACGATGCCGGCCTCGACGAGCGTCCGCTCGCATATCTTCAGCATCTCTTCCGTGTTGTCGCAGGGCGAGTGGAGCAGCGTCTCGACGCCCCAGATGAGCGACAGCTCGCAGGCGACGCCGCGCTCGGGCGTGAGCGCGACGATGCGCTGCTCGGGGCGGAGTGAAGAGAGGCGGCGCGCCATCAGCCCCGAGGCGGTGATGACGGCGATGGTGCGCGCGTCTATCTCCTCGCCGGCGAAGACGGCCGCCTCGCAGAGCGCGCGGCTGACGCGCCCCGACTGCTTGCCGGCGAAGCGCGTGATGGTGTCCTTCGTCGAGGGCGGGCGCCCCGCCTCGGCCGAATCGATGATGCGCGCCATCGTCGCCACCGCCAGCACGGGGTACTTGCCCGAGGCCGTCTCGGCCGAGA
Source organism: Pyrinomonadaceae bacterium (assembly GCA_036389815.1). Classification (GTDB taxonomy): domain Bacteria; phylum Acidobacteriota; class Blastocatellia; order Pyrinomonadales; family Pyrinomonadaceae; genus QHXN01. The sequence continues at coordinate 10,662 of DASVWB010000203.1, forward strand.
GCATCACGGCGTCGGTGCCGTCCCAGACGGCGTTGGCCACGTCCGACGCCTCGGCGCGCGTCGGGCGCGGCTCCGAGACCATCGACTGGAGCATCTGCGTCGCCGTGATGACGACCTTCTCCTTGCGGTTCGCCGCCTCGATGATGCGCTTCTGGTAGACGGGGACGAGTTCGACGCTCGTCTCCACGCCGAGGTCCCCGCGCGCGACCATCAGGCCGTCGGCCGCGTCCACGATCTCTTCGAGGTGGTCGATGGCCTCGGCCTTCTCGATCTTGGCGACGAGGGGCTGCGAGCCGCCCGCGGCCTTGATGAGCGCCTTGGCCTCCAGGCAGTCCTCCGCGCGGCGGACGAAGGAGAGCGCGATGTAGTCGGCGCCCTCGCGCACGGCCCACTGGAGGTCGCGCCGGTCTTTGTCCGTGAGCGAGGGGATGGGCAGCGACGCGCCCGGCAGGTTGATGCCCTTGCGCTCGGAGAGCGTGCCGCCGTTGACGACGCGCGTGACCACGTCCGTCTCGGTCGCGGACTCGACGGTGAGCTCGATGGCGCCGTCGTCGAGGAGGATGCGCGCGCCGGGGCGCACGTCGCGGGCGAGGCCCGGGTAGTTGGTCGAGACCTCGCGCGCGTCGCCGACGACCGAGCGCGTCGTGAGCGTGAAGACGGCGTTGGCTTCGAGCTGGACGGGCTGGCCGCCTTTGAGCACCCCCGTCCGAATCTTCGGCCCCGACAGGTCGACGAGCACCGAGAGCGGGCGCTTGAGGCGCGCGGCCGCCGTGCGCGCCCGCGCGACGGCCTCGGAGTGCTCCTCCTGCGTGCCGTGCGACATGTTGATGCGGACGGCGTTGGCGCCCGCCGCCAGCAGCGACTCCAGCACCGCCGGCTCGCGCGAAGCCGGGCCGAGCGTGGCGAGTATCTTGGCTCTCCTCAACTTGAAAACCCCTCTGACCGTTTTCGTCGGATAGGGAGTTTGTAACCCTCGGCCCGCGGAAAGGCAAGCAGGGGGAAGAATGTAGACAGTAGGCAGTAGGCAGTAGGCAGTAGAAAAAACGTGAGCGGCGCACTTCAGCCTCCAAGCCGGGTGCGCCGCTCTGTCTTCCTACTGTCTACTGTCTACTGCCTACTGCCTACTCCCCCTCAGTCCGCCTTCTCGGCAAGCGCCTCGGAGACGGTGCGTTCGAGTTCGGCGGCGACCTCGGAGTCGTAGCCGACGAAGCTGCGGACGAGGCGCCCGCGCCGGTCGATGACGAAGGTCTGCGGGATGGAGTCGTCCGTCGGCATGAAGAGGCGGACGGTGTCGTCGTCGGGGTCTGCGAGCTGGTACTGGATGCCGTACTCCCTGACGAACTCGGGCACCATCGGCCTGTCCTTCGGGCCGCCGACGTTGAGGCCGATGACCTTGAGCCCCTTCGGGCCGAGCTGCTTCTGGAGGCGGACGAGGTGCGGAATCTCCTCGCGGCAGGGCGGGCAGTAGGTGGCCCAGAAGTCGAGGACGACGACCTGGCCGCGCAGGTCTTCGAGCCCCGCGCGCCGGCCGTCGAGCTGCGTCCAGGAGCCGCGCGGCGAGGGCACGCTCGTCGAGGTGGTGCCGTGCGAGGTGGCGACGGGCGGCAGCGGCAGGTTGGTGCGCGGCCCGCGCGCGGCGGCCTCCCCGGCGTTGCGGCTCGACTCGGCGCGCCTCTTCGACGCGCCGTCGAGCTCGCACGCGGCCGCGAGCGCCGCCAGGGCGAGTGCGGCGAGCGCCGCGCCGAACCGTAGGGGAATTCTCGGAAGCATGCCTTTCAAACTCCTCCGGGCGAGTCCGCCGAGACATTCTACACCAACCCACGCGCGGCCTAGTCCGCGTCCGCGTCCCCGCCCGTGGCGGTCGTGCCCCGCGGCGAGTCGGCGGGCGCGGGCGGCGCCTCCTCGGCCGGGACGGCGTACTCCTCGTTGGCCCACGCGCCGAAGTCGAGCAGCTTGCAGCGCTCGGAGCAGAAGGGGCGGTGGGGGTTGCTCTTGTCGTAGGTCGTGGGGCGGTGGCAGATGGGGCACTTCATAAAGCTTTCAGCGCTCGGCTTTCAGCTTTCAGCCAAACGCGGGTTCGTCTCGGTTTAGCTGACCGCTGACCGCTGACCGCTGAAAGCTTCTAAACCGCGGCCGGGGCCGCGGGGGTCTTGATTAAGATTTTCCGGTCGACGAAGTCGATGATACCGGCGCGGCGCAGGGCGTTCAAGCGGACGGTGACGCTCTCGCGGGTGGAGCCGACGATGGAGGCGATCTCGCGGTGCGGGAGCTGGAGGTCGATGAGCACCCCCTCCTCGGCCGGGCGGCCGTAGCGCTCGGAGAGGTCTACGAGCAGCTTGTCGAGTCGCGCCGGGATGGCGTCGAGCGCGAAGTCGGCGACGCGGCGCTCGGCCCTCGATAGCCGTTGACCAACCATGCGGAAGGTGTAATCATAAAGCTCGCGGCTCGCCGCCATCCCCTCCCTGAAAACCCCCGCGGGCATCCTGAGCAGGCGCGCCTGCTCGTACGCGATGGCGCACTTCTCGCGCACCCCCGCCGAGTAGAGCGACGACTCGCCGAAGAGCGCGCCCGCGCCGAGGATGTCGATGACGGCCTCGCGCCCGGTGGCGTCCTCGATGGAGCAGACCTTGACGCGGCCGCGCGCGATGAGGTAGAGCGCGTCGGCCACGTCGCCGCGGCGGTAGATGAAGCGGCGGCGGCGGAAGTCCACGGCCTGGGAGCCGGCGGCGAGGAGCGCGAGGGTCTCAGCGGAGAGGCCGGCGCCGATCTCGGAGCGGCGCAGAATCTCTGCGCGGTCGGCGGCGGGCAGGTGGCTGGCGCGTCGGTGTGACATGACGGGGGAAACCTCTTTTAAAGTTTCGGGAATCTCAAGAGCGAGTGGCGCGGCTCGGTGGCGTACCCGCGCGAACGTGAGTCGGGCGGAGCGACCCGCGAACCCTGCTTAGCCGGAAAGGGAGATAAAGCCTGACGCGGGTGCCGCCGAAACAGCGAGGTAAAGCTAAAATTTAACCCGTTATTCGATGAGGAAAAGTTAACCGCGACAACAATCCGGGTAAACCGTCCCTTGGAATAGCGGGCACAATAGCACGAAGGCCGGAGGGGTGCAAGACAGTTTTTTAGCAAAATCATGGCAAGCAAGATGAGCGTCCTCGTCGTCGACGACGAGCCCGACAAGCGGCTGCTGCTGGCCTTCGCGCTGGAGAACGAGGGCTACCAGGTCTTCACGGCCGACGACGGCGCCGCGGGGCTCCAGGCCGTCGAGCTCTACCAGCCCGACCTCATCGTCACCGACGTGATGATGCCCAACATGGACGGGTACGAGATGATCCGCCGCGTCCGCTCCAACCCGCAGACCAAGTTCATCCCCGTCATCATCCAGTCGGCGGCGCGCGTCGAGGGGAGGGACGTGCGCCTCGGCTCGGAGCTGGGCGCTCTGGGCTACATCACCGACCCGACCGACCTCGACCTCCTGCGCGCGCGCGCGCGCACGCTCATCGAGCTCAAGCAGTACCTCGACTCGTGCCAGGAGGCGGCCTTCACCGACCACCTGACGGGGCTCGCCAACCGCCGCCGCTTCGAGCGCCAGCTGGAGCGCGAGGTGGCGCGCACGGAGCGCTACGGCCGCCCCTTCTGCCTCCTGATTGTTGACGTCGACAACTTCAAGGAGGTCAACGACACGTACGGGCACGACGCGGGCGACGAGGTCTTGCGCTGCGTGGCGAACGTCATCCAGTCGGGCACGCGCGGCATCGACACGGGCGCGCGCATCGGCGGCGACGAGTTCGCCGTCATCCTGCCGGAGACGAGCCTGGAGCGCGGGATGGAGGTGGCCGAGCGCCTGCGCTCGGCGGTCTCCGCGCGCGAGGCGGGCGCGCCGTGCCGCGTCACCGCCAGCCTCGGCGTCGCCGAACTCCCGTCCTGCGCCGGCACGCAGGACGAGCTGCGCGCCGCGGCCGACTCGGCGCTCTACGAGGCCAAGCGCGCGGGGCGCGACCGCGCCGCCTGCGCCCCCGCGAACCCGACGCCGGCGCTCGGCGTATCATAGGGGAGTAGACAGTAGACAGTAGACAGTAGTCAGTAGGGCTCGGCCTTCCTGATACTGATGCTGACGACGCGGAACTGCATTGCCGATGAGTTTTTCTACTGTCTACTGTCTACTGTCTAGTTTCGGAGAACTTATGTCAGACTACCGGGACAAGCTCGAAGAGTGGCGCGAGGCGGCGCGGCGCAAGGCGCGCGACCTTGACGAGAAGTACAACATCCGCGAGCGCGTCGAGGAGGGCGCGCGGGCGGCGGGCGAGGCCGCGCGCCGCGGGGCGGACGCCGTCAAGACGGGCGCGGAGCGCGCGCGCACGGAGGCCGAGCGCATCGGCGACGACCTCGACCTCGACGAGCAGACGGAGGGCGCGCGCGAGCGGAGCCGCGAGGCGCGCGAGCAGGCGGCGCGCGCCGCCGAAGAGGCCGCGCGGCTCGCGCGCGAGGTCGGCGGGCGCGTGCGCGAGGCCGGGCAGAAGGCGGGCGAGCGCGCCGGCGAGGTCTTCGGCGGCGCGAAGAAGTACTACAAGGGCGCGGCGCGCGCGGCCGGCGTCGGCGCGCGCTTCGCGGGGTTGGGGCTGCGCGCGACGCGTCTGACAGCGGCCTCCACGGCGGGGCTCTACCGCGCCTACGACTGGGCGCGGCAGAACCCGAAGCAGGCCATTGTCGTCACGCTCTCGCTGGCGGCGGGCGTCCGCGGGGGCGCGGCCTTCCCCGGCCTGGACGGCGTGCTCCTGGGCGCGCACCCGCACTGGCTGACGCACTCGGCGCTGCCGGTGTGGGCCGCGCGCAAGGTGGGGCAGAAGCTCGAAGAGTACCTGCGCGAGCGCGAGCGGCTGGTCGCCGCGGGCGAGCTCGACGAGGCCGAGCGCCGCCGCGTCGAGTTCGAGCGCAAGATGGCGCGCTACGTCGGCGCGCCGCTGCTCGGGGCCTTCAGTTGCGCCGCGGGCGTCACGATGTGGGCGCAAATCTTCCAGCCGGGGACGGTCGTCGGCGCGCCCGTCAGCTGGCTCGTCGGCGGCAACCCGCTCCTGAGCGGCATCTGGCTCTTCGGCAACGGCGTCATCTGCTTCCAGCAGGGCTACAAGTTCTTCATGGTCGCGCTCAAGGATGTCGAGGCCGCCGAGAGGATTGTTCGGGAAATCAGAGGTTTATTGCCTGCGGGCGCCCCGGCTTAGGAGTCGAAGGGCGGGTTTAGAGGTCGAGGAACGGGTCGGAAGTACACTGGAGGTATACTGGTTTGATGAGGTCGCTTGCATCTCGCGGGCGGCCTCTTTTGTTTAGACGACACATCAACGAAACATCATGCGGTATAACCCCAGGCAAAACAGAATCGCCTCATGCGTCAGACTCCGCTATTGGCACCGAGCTTCTGCCTTTGCAGTACCCTTTGTACGGCGGTCAACAGACCCTTAAGTTCGGGCTTGACTACGTAAGCCTCTGCGCCTGCCCTGAGAGCCTGCTCTCTGTCACTCTCATAAGCCTCGCCGGAGTAGAACATGACTGGCGTCTGCGGCTTCATCTGGCGAAGCTGTCGGCAGAGTTCAACTCCCGACCCGTCGCGGTAGTGGTAGTCGAGGATGAACAGGTCGAAGTGTTCAATCCCCGCTATGGTTAGAGTCTCTTCGACGCCCCCGGCGCTCCTGACCTCGTAGCCCCAACCGTCGAACAGGGTCGAGAGCAGAAAACAGGTGTCGTCGTGGTCGTCCGCGCAGAGGATGCGGTATCGGTCGGGTGACATTTCGTAGCCCCTTAAAGGACGCTTCGCGGGAGTCATGCGCCGTTGCCCGTACCGCTCAAACTGTCAAAGACTGGCTGATGCTGGTTGTGAGGCTCTACACGTATGCGGCTTGACCGTTCGCCCCGACGAGGCGGGCAAACTCCTTCTTCACCAGCGGGTAGCACTCGCACGACAGCCGCTCCAGCCCCTCGCGGTCGGTGATGGTGACATGCCCCCGCCTGTAACTGATTAGCCCCGCCTCTTTGAGCTGGCAGGCGGACTCGGTGACACCCGCCCGCCGCGTGCCTAACATCGTAGCGATGAACTCGTGCGTCAGCGCCAACTCCTTAGAATTAGCCCTGTCGGCGCACATGAGCAGCCACTTAGCCAGCCGCCCGTCGAGCGGGTGGGCGCGGTTGCAGGCCGCCGTCTGTGCTATCTGCGTGATGAAGGCCTGCGTGTAGCGCAGCAGGAGGTCTTGTAGCTGCCCGCCCTTCTGGAACTCACGCCTGAGTACGTCCGCCCGCATCCGTAGGCCGTCTCCGGGTAGCTGCACTTGGGCTAAGAGCGGCGTGCTGACGCTCCCCAGGAAGACGCAGACGCCGAACATGCCCTCGTTGCCCACCATCCCGACCTCGACGCTCGCGCCGTCCTCGAACGTGGAGACGACCGAGACCGTCCCCCGGTTCGGGAAGTAGACGTGTGTGACGGGCTGGTCGGGGCGGGAGAGGATTTCGCCGGAAGACAGATTGACGGGGTCTAAGTAAGGCGACAGGCTCTCGAACTCGGAGCGAGTTAGCGCGTTAAGGATGCGGTTGGAGGTCTGCTGGCGTGATTCTGTGTGTGCGTACATCGGTGTCCCCTTGTGGTTGCGGTCGTGTCGTTAAAGGCAGCACGCGGCACAAGGAGAAGGCTGCTAGGCTTTCCCGATGTCGTATGTTGAATTGCTAAAGAACTGTTCTGACTGATGAAGAGTATAGCACGTATCGTCCGAATTAGACAGACGTGAGTACGCGCCAGACATAGGATTATTCGTTTGTCGAAATCTGGACAGACTCTCGTCTGCCGGGGCGTGATAATAATAAATTTTGGTAAAGGGGATAATGATGAACAACGGACACGAGAAGCAGCCGACTATTTTCCTTATCGAAGAGGATGACGAGACGCGCAGGCCGCTGGTGAGCAACCTTCGCGGCTATGGCTACCGCGTTATTGTGGCGGTAGACCAAGAGGACGCGCTGGAAAGAATTGGCGGCGGGGGCGTGGATGCCGACTTAGTGTTGGTCAACCTCGTCGGGAAGACTGCGGATAAAGTCCTGAGTGTAGGGAGACGCGTGCGCGAACACGCGAAGTACAATGGCAACACTCCGCTCGTCGTTATGCCTGAGAAGTACGCTGAGGAGTTGGAGGATACAGAGGTCAACGTCGAAGGCAACGACTGGATTTTTTACCTCGGCGAAGAACCAGACAGACTGAGGTATCTTCTAGCCCGTCTCTTGCAAAGCGGGCCATCAAAGCACACCGCTTAGTGTAAGTAGCCTAGTGAATATGCAGATGCCTCTTGAGAACCCTATTGCCGAGCCTACAACACGAGGCCACACAGACGCTAGGAGCGGCCATCTACGGCAGGGATGAAAAGGAGGCAGGCCGAAAAGACGCGGGCTCTTTGGACGTTGATGTTACGGAGACCGGCGCGGCCTGTTAAGGCGGCAGAATGATTCCGGGCTTACGGGGCTGCTCTCAAAAGGGCGGCCCCGACGTTTTTAAAGCCAGAGGTACACCTGAGGTATACTGGCAGAGACTCACGGCCCATTTAGTTGAACGCTCGCGGGCGACTAAATAAACCGTCTGAAAGATTCGCTTGACGTGAATGGGTTCGTAAGAGGCTGTTTTCTAGCAAGTTAACCCGTCAGTTGGCTCGTCGGCGGCCACGGCCTGAAGAATTTGAAATTTGAAATTTCAAATGGCTCTTAGCCGCGCCCGCGCGTCCCTGCGGTTAAATTCTTATCCGCGGAGGGCGAAGGCGAAAATCGCTTTACGGGCGCGGGCCCCCCAGAACTTCCCCGCGCCGCGGGGCGTAGTCTCACGGCAGATGTCTTCAAAGCCACGAACCGAAGGTGCGCGTATGTTCTGTCCACAGTGCGGCCAGCAGCAACCGTCGGAGGATGTCCGCTTCTGCCCGAAGTGCGGCCTGTCGCTCCTGCCGCACGCGTCGCTCCTGGCCGGTCACGACTCTGCGGCGGCGGCTGCCCGCGCCCCGCGCCCGCCGCAGGAGTCGGACGCGCCTTCGGCCAGGCGCGCGGCCATGCGCCGCGGCGCGAAGCTGATCTTCTTCAGCGTCGTGCTGTTCCCAATCTTTTTCGGGTTCTGTTTCCTCGTGGACGGGCCGGGGCCGCTCTTCGTCCCGCTGACACTCTTCCTGACGGGGCTGGTGTGGCTCGTCTACGCGCGTCTGTTCGGCGAAGAACTCATCCACGTTAATTCGCGCAAAGACCTGGGGCCGGGCGCGGGGCACCCCGCCCTCGACGCGCCGCGGTTCACCCCCGCGCCGCTCTTCAACCAGCAGCGCGCCAACACCGCCGAGATATACCAGCCGCCCAGCGTCACCGAGAACACCACGACGCTGCTCGACAAGGAGAGGTGAGGGCGGCCCGCGGGGCGGAAGACTGAAGGGGGGCGAGAGTCACGCCGACTCTCGCCCCCCTTCAGTCTTTCCAAGGGCGTTCGCCTCCCGGCGCCGGCCGCGTCACCGGATGGTCAGCGGGAAGGGGAGGAACGAGAGCAGGAAGACGGCGAGCGTGGCGAGCGCGACGCAGACGCGCGCGGCGCCGAGCGGGTCGCGCCCGTCGAGCGGCTGCGGGTGCGGGACGCGCAGCATGACGAGGAGCAGGACGGCGTAGAGGACGCCGCTCGGCACGCCGTAATAGTGCCAGCCGAGCAAGGCGAGCGCCACGACCGCGACGACGGCGACGCGCCCGGCCTGCCCGTGCACCCGCCGCCCGAGGAGGGCGTAGACGGCGTGCCCGCCGTCGAGCTGCCCGACGGGCATCAGGTTCAGGCTCGTCACCAAAAGCCCTATCCACGCCGCGAAGTAGAAGGGGTTCGGCGCCATGCCGGCCAGGTCGCGGACGCCGAGCGGCCCGGCCAGCAGCCGCAGCAGCGGCGGGTCGTTGAAGATGAGGGAGACGGCCCCCTCCGGCACGGGCGGCGCCGGCGCCGACGTGAGCAGCGCCGCGCAGGCCACGGGCACGATGACGACGAAGCCCGCGAGCGGGCCGGCCACCCCGATGTCGAAGAGCGCGCGGCGCGACGGGATGGGGGACTTTATCTTGATGAACGCGCCGAGCGTGCCCGCGAGGAAGGGCGGCGGCACGGGGATGAAGAAGGGCAGCGTCGCGTCCACGCCGTAGCGCCGGCAGGCGACGTAGTGCCCGGACTCGTGCGCCAGCAGTATCGAGAGGAGCGCGGCGGCGAACTTCAGCCCCTCGTAGATGTAGTGCGGGTGCGCGAGCGCGTACGAGGCGGTCGCCCCGAGCGCGAGCACGTAGTACTTCGGCAGGTAGAGCGCGTAGTCGAGCGCCGCGGCGGGCGCGGCCGGCGAAGGCTCGACGTAGTCGGGCCCGAGCAGCAGGCTCATCCCGGCCCAGGCCGTCGTCAGAGCCGTCAGCAGGAAGAGCGCCGCGTGCCTCGCCCACTCGCGCGCCGTCGGGCGCACGGCCGCGCCCGGCCGGCCGTCGGTCAGCCCCGCGCCGCGCGCCGCGAAGGTCGGTATCTCATGGACGGATTCAGACATAAAGGTAGGGGCTGGAGGCCGTGAGCCGGAGGCTAGTTGAAAAGCAGTTCTTAACTAGCCACTGGCTACTGGCCCCTAGCCCCTTAAATTAAAAGCCGCCGGAGGCGTCGCCGTCGGACGGGGCGGCGGGTGAGCCGGGGCCCGCGGGCGGCTCGGTGTCGTGGATGTCGTCGTCGTGCTCGGCGTCGAAGCCGTGCGCCTGTAGCTCCTTGCCGGGCTTGAAGCGGATGGTCTTGCCCGAGGGGATGGCGACCTCCTCGCCCGTGCGCGGGTTGCGCCCCACCCCGCGCTTGCGCGGCTTGACGACGAAGACGCCGAAGCCGCGCAGCTCGATGCGTTCGCCGCGCGCCAGCGCCTCCTTCATCGAATGGAAGAGGGCGTCCACGGCCTGCTCGGCCTTCATCTTCGGGACGCCCGTCCGCTCGGCCACGCGGTTCACGATGTCGAGTTTAATCACGTCGCTTCAAGCCTCCGCTCCGGGCTCCTCCGACTTCCGAGGGGAAGGGTTTGTCTAAGGGTGGCAACACTTTACGAACCGATAATAGAGACGCCGCGCGCGGGCTGTCAAGCTTTTGGGAGTAGACAGTAGACAGTAGACAGTAGACAGTAGCAATACCGTCGGAGTCGAATCATCTGCACGTCAGCCTCGATGTCCGTCAGGCGGAGCCCTACCGACTACTGTCTACTGTCTACTGTCTACTTCCTCCGTTGACAACGGCCGAGGGCGGCGGCTAACCTCGGACTTTCGGGGGGCGTTTATGCTCTTATTCGGACGTAAAGGCGGGGGCGTGCCGGCGTTCGGCGACGTGCGCGCGGAGGACGACCGCGACATAGAGGTGCGGCGTCTGCGCGACGAGTCGCGCACGCACTTCTGGGGCGAGGCGCGCCTGCTGCTGCGCGACCTCGTCTTCGCGCTGATGATCATGGCGCTCGTGCTCGTCTTCGTCGCGCAGCCCGTCAAGGTCGAGGGGACTTCGATGCTCCCGCGGCTGCACGACGGCGAGCGCATCTTCGTCAACAAGCTCATCTACTACGGCCTGCCGGGAATCGAGCGCGGCGACATCGTCGTCTTCTGGTTCCCGAACGACCCGACGAAGAGCTACATCAAGCGCGTCATCGGGCTGCCCGGCGAGACCGTGCAGGTGAGGGCCGGGCGCATCTTCGTCAACGGCAAGGAACTCCAGGAGCCCTACCTCGAAAACGCGCTCAACGTCGCCGCCTCGGACGAGCCGCCCGTCTACGTCAAGCCGCACTACTACTTCGTGATGGGCGACAACCGCGACAACTCGTCGGACTCGCGCTCGTGGGGGCTCGTCCCCGAGAAGTACATCTACGGCAAGGCGCTCTTCCGCTACTGGCCCCTCTCGAAGGCCAGCTTCATCCGCCACGAGACGGACTACCCCGGCGTCCCGACACACCACATGGAACGGCTCGACGATTCCGAGTAGGCAGACGGCAGTAGGCAGTTAAGGCGGCAAGGCCGGCAGGGTCAAACCCGGGTGCGTTCTGCCTTGAGCGCCCCGGCGTGTGTCCCGACGGATTTGATATTTGCCGCCCGAGATAGCAAACTAACTGCCTACTGCCTACTTGTTTTATGGACTGGTTGCGACCGCTGCTGCTGATGTTCTACGCGCCCGCGCGCGGGCTGGCCGAGGTGCGCGACCGCGGGTCGCTGGGGCGGGCGGCGCTCGTGGCGCTCGCGGCGCAGGGGGCGCACGGGCTCGTCGGGCTGTGGCCGGTGCTGGCGGGCGCGTTCGGCGCGGCCGGGATGGCCTTCGCCGCGGTGATGAACGCGGCCGGGCTGATGGTGGTGCTGGCGGCGGTCTTCGTCCCGGCGGCCATCCTCTGCGCCAACCTGCTGGAGCGGCGCGGCGGCTTCGGGCTCGTGCTGCGGCAGGAGTACGCCGCCGCGCTCTCGTGCGTCTTCTACGTGCTGGCCGCCGCCAGCCTGCTCGGCGTGCTCTTCGTCGTGCTGGCGCGCGCCGTCGGCCTCTCGGACGCCATGCAGCAGAGCTACCGCGAGGCGCTCGACCTGGCGGTGGCGCGCGGGCAGGTGACGCCCGAGATGCTGCGCCTGATGGGCGGCTCGGGGCTGCTCCCGCTGGTCTTCTCCTACGTCATCCTGCTGCCGCTCTTCTTCCTCTGGGCGTGGGCCGCCGTGCGCGAGGTCTTCCGGACGGGGTGGGGGCGCGCTCTGCTGGCGACGGCCGGGGCGGCGGCCGCCGTCGTCGTCGCCGCGCCGGTGCTGCGGTTCCTGAGCCTGCTGCTCGCGTCCCCGTTCCTGCTGCTCATGCTCTTCTTCGCGGCGCGCTCCTTCTTCGCCGAGGCGCAGCGCAACCAGCGCGCGCGCGCCGCCTTCCGGCAGAACCTGGAGGCGGCGACGCTCAACCCGGCCGACGCGTCGGCGCACTACAACCTCGGGCTCCTCCACCAGCAGCGGAAGGAGTACGCCGAGGCGCGCGAGCGCTTCCGGCGCGCCGTCGAGGTCGACCCCGGGGAGACCGACGCGCACTACCAGCTCGGGCGCATCGCGCGCGCCGAGGGGCGGCTCGCGGAGGCCATACAGCACTTCGGCGAGGTCGTCTCGCGCGACGAGGCGCACGCGCAGCACGAGGTCTGGCGCGAGGTCGGCGCGACCTACGTCGCCGCCGGCCAGTTCGCCGACGCGCGCGACGCGCTGGGGCGCTTCCTCGACCGCCGCTCGGCAGACCCCGAGGGGCTCTACCTGATGGGGCGCGCCGCCTTCGGGCTCGGGCAGATGCGCGAGGCGCGGGAGTGGATGCAGCGGTGCGTCGAGGCCGTGCGCACCTCGCCCGCGTACAAGTACCGCGCCGACAAGCGCTGGCTCAACGAGGCGCAGCAGTTCCTGCGCACGCAGACCTGACGGGGGAGATTTTATGGCGTTGCGAAACCCCGAGGTGCCCGTCATTTCTTACGTGTTGGCGCCGCTCGCCGGCCTCTTCGGCCTGCCCTTCATGTTCATGGCGGCCGTCTTCCTGCGGGGCTCCAGCGCGCACTACGGCGACTTCGGGGTGGGCGTCTCCGCGGCCTTCGGCCTCGGCCACCTCGTGCTCGGCGGGGCGTTCGGGTTCCTGTGGCCGGAGGCCGGGTGGCGCTGGGGCGTGTGGCTGTGCGCCGCGCCGGCGTGCATCATCTCCTACCTGGAGCCCGACGCGTGGTTCTTCGTCTGGTGGCTGGCGATGACGGCGCTGCCGGCCTGCGCGGGCGCGCAAATGGCGGCGTGGCTGCACCTCAAGTACACGGAGGTCGGGTGAGCGGGGGCGGCGTTTGAGCTTATGACGACGAGGGAGACGAAACCGGCACTGCTCGTGCTCGAAGACGGGCGCAGCTTCCGCGGCCGCGCGTGGGGCGCGCCGGCCGAGGCGTGCGGCGAGATGGTCTTCAACACTTCGATGTCGGGCTACCAGGAGGTGCTGACCGACCCGTCCTACGCCGGGCAGATCGTCTGCATGACCTACCCGCTCATCGGCAACTACGGCGTGAACCGCGCCGACGAGGAGAGCGCGCGCCCGTGGGTCGAGGGCTTCGTCGTGCGCGAGGCGAGCCGGCTCGCGTCGAACTGGCGCTCGGAGGGGTCGCTCGACGACTACCTGCGGCGCTGGAACGTGCCCGCCGTCGAGGGCGTGGACACGCGCGCGCTCGTCCGCCACATCCGCGACAAGGGCGCGATGCGCGCCTGCGTCTCCTCCTTAGACCTCGACGAGCGGAGCCTGCTGGAGAAGGCGCGCGCGTCGGCGCCGATGGAGAACAGGGAGCTGGCGAGCGTCGTCACGACCGCCAGCGCGTACGAAATCCCGGCCGAGGGCGGGGAGCGCTTCCACGTCGTCTGCTACGACTTCGGCGTGAAGCGGAACTCGCTGAAGGAGCTGGCCGCCCTGGGGTGCCGCGTCAGCGTGGTGCCGGCCTCGACGCCCGCGCGCGAGGTGCTCGGGATGCGCCCCGACGGCGTCTACCTCTCGAACGGGCCGGGCGACCCGGCTTCGATGACGGAGGTCGTCGACGAGATTCGGAATCTGGTTACGCAGGGCGTGCCGACCTTCGGCATCTGCTTCGGCCACCAGCTTCTGGGCCGCGCCTTCGGCGGGCGGACGTACAAGCTGCGCTTCGGCCACCGCGGCGGCAACCAGCCGGTGAAGGATTTGCTGTCGGGGCGCGTCGAGATCACCTCGCACAACCACGGCTTCGCCGTCGAACGCGAGAGCCTCCCCGAAGAGGTCGAGGTCACGCACGTCAACCTCAACGACGGCTGCGTCGAGGGGCTGCGCCACAAGAGCCTGCCCGTCATCTCCGTCCAGTACCACCCCGAGGCCGCGCCCGGCCCCCACGACGCCGAACACCACTTCCGCCGCTTCGTTGAAATGATGGAGGGGAAGGGAGTAGGCAGTAGGCAGTAGACAGTAGACAGTAGACAGTAGAAAACCGAAGGCGGCGCGCTCGACTTCAACCGGGCGCGCCGCCTGTCTTTCTACTGTCTACTGTCTACTCCCTACTCCCTAAGACTGCAAGAGGCGGTCTATCGTCTGGACGAGCGCGACGAAGTCGGAGGTCTTGCTCTGGTAGATTCTGACGCCGGCCTGCGCGGCGGCGCGGCGCCGCGGGCCGGAGCTTTCGAGCGAGAAGAGGAGGACGGGCGTCGCCGGGTCGAACTCGCGGAGCTGGCGGCACAGCTCCAGGCTGTCGGCGTCGATGTAGGCGTCGTTGAGGATGTAGAGGTCGAAGCGCTCGGTGGCGGCCAGCTTCAGGCAGTCGGCGGCCGTCTGCACCGACTCGACCTCGTAGCCCTTGCGGGTCAGCATGAGCGCGATCAGGTCGCCCACGTCCTTATTCGACTCGGCGCACAGTATGCGCCGGCGCTTTCCTTCTGGCATTCAGACACACCCCGACGGAGAGAGAGCCTTAAAGGGGAAGCCGAGCGAGGGGGCACCAGGGGAACCTAAATTTAAACGCGAGGGCGGCCTGCGGTCAAGGCTTTTCGGCCTCGTTCGCGCGCGGGCGGACGAGCTTGCCGGAGAGGATGGAGTTGACGGTGTTGACGATCTCGAAGAGGTCGTCGGGCTTCGTGAGGTAGGCGCTGGCGCCGGCCTCCAGCGCCATCTCGCGGTCGCGGGCGAAGGCCGCCGCGGAGAAGAAGAGGATGGGGGTGCCGGGCGTCACCTCGCGCAGCCGCTTGCAGAGCTGGATGGCCGTCCCGTCGATGTAGTCGTCGTCGAGCATGTAGAGGTCGAACGCCGCCTCGCCCACGAGGCGGAGGCACTCCTCGACGGTGCCGGCCGAGACGACTTGGAGGCCCTGCCGCTCCAGGAGCATCGTGACGAACCGGCGCGTGTCCTCGTGTGGCTCCGCGCAAAGGACGCGCCTGCGGGGGTACGGCATCGGGGGAACTCCTTGTGTCGTTTGTCCTCGGGTCTTGTCCTGTGCTTCTGCTTCCGGCGGCGTGAGATAAGTCGGTGAAGACAGGAAACTTTTAAACGCCGGGCGGCCCACAGTCTGTCCGGGGTAAGACAGACTCGCCGGGGCCGCTCGGAAACGGCTGACATTAAGCCTCAAACGGGGACAACAGTCAACCTAATTATCGGGCGGGCTCCGGGCGGGGCGCGTCGGCGGCGGCGCCCGCGGGCGGGGCCGCCGGGGGCTGCGCCGCGGCGCCGGCGGCCGGCGTCTCGGCCGGCCTCAGGAGTTCGGCGACGAGCCCCTCGCTGCCGCGGTGTTCGAGCCAGTGGCGGTAGGTGACGGTGAGCACGGCGATGACGGGGATGGCGAGGAAGATGCCGGCCACGCCCGCCAGCTCGTGGCCGGCGAGGATGGCGAGGATGACGGCGAGCGGGTGGAGGTGGATGCCGGAGCCGATGATGCGCGGGTAGAGCACGTAGTCCTGCACGATGCGGAGCACGCCGAGGAAGACGAGGACGGCGAGCGCCTTCGTCACCGAGTCG
>DASVWB010000204.1:0-4203 GCA_036389815.1 Pyrinomonadaceae bacterium
GCCCCCCGCGCCTCGCATTGTTCGGCACCGAACGGGGCGGCCCCGCGCCTGCAAAAAAAATTGCTTGCGCGCCGCGCGAAAGCTGGTATATTGCACGGACTCACGAGAAGTCTTAAGTAAGAGTCGGCAGTTCCGCACAGTCTCTTCTTGCCCGCAGTTCGCCCTTCCCCGACACGGTGAGGTCAGTGTGTGTGTGCGCGCGGCGTCCGCCCGCGCCGCCGGCGCCATTCTCCCCCGGCGCCCACGCGGGACCTCACGGCGGGCCCCGCGCGCCCGCCGTCCACCCTCAAGAACTGACAACCAGACCTTTGGAGGGATAATGAGAAAGAGTCTTTTACTACTCGCCACGCTCGCCCTGTCTCTCACCGCCCTGCTCGCGGCCAGCACGCCGCGCGCCCGCTCCTCCGTCGCCTCCGCCGCCCCCGCCCGCAGGGGCGACAAGCTCCACAAGAAGGGCGCCGACCGCATCCCCGGCCACTACATCGTCGTGCTCGACGAGGTGGCGGCCGGCGAGCACGGCCCCGCCTCGCAGGCGCAGCAGATGGCCGACGTGCTCTCCTCGGCCTACGGCGGCCGCGTCCACAGCGTCTACAAGAGCGCGCTCAGCGGCTACGCGGCCGAGATGACCGAAGACGAGGCGCTCGCCCTCAGCCGAGACCCGCGCGTCGCGTTCGTCGAGGAGGACGGCGTCATGACGGCCGACACGACGCAGTCGGGCGCGACCTGGGGGCTCGACCGCATCGACCAGCGCGACCGCCCGCTCAACGGCACCTACGTCTACAACTGGACGGGCTCGGGCGTGCGCGCGTACATCATCGACACCGGCATCCGCACCACGCACACGCAGTTCGGCGGCCGCGCCGCCGTCTCGGCCGACTTCGTCGGCGACGGCCGCAACGGTCAGGACTGCAACGGCCACGGCACGCACGTCGCCGGCACGGTCGGCGGCTCGACCTACGGCGTGGCGAAGAGCGTGCTGCTGCGCGCCGTGCGCGTGCTCAACTGCCAGGGCTCGGGCTCGACCTCGGGCGTCATCTCGGGCGTGGACTGGGTGACGGCGAACCACGTCAACCCGGCCGTGGCCAACATGAGCCTCGGCGGCGGGGCGTCTTCGGCGCTCGACACGGCCGTCAACAACTCCATCAACTCGGGCGTGACCTACTCCATCGCCGCCGGCAACAGCGCCGTGGACGCCTGCACGCAGTCGCCCGCGCGCGTCGGCGCGGCCATCACGGTCGGCTCGACGACCTCGACGGACGCGCGCTCGTCCTTCTCGAACTTCGGGACGTGCGTTGACATCTTCGCGCCGGGCTCCTCCATCACCTCGGCCTGGGCCACGTCCGACACGGCGACGAACACGATCAGCGGCACCTCGATGGCCTCGCCGCACGTCTGCGGCGTGACGGCGCTCTACCTGCAATCGCACGCCGGCTCGTCGCCCGCGACCATCCGCAACGCGATTGTCAACGGCTCGACGACGGGCCGGCTGACCGGCATCGGCACGGGCTCGCCCAACCGCCTGCTCTACTCCCTCTTCTTCTGACGCTCGGCAGCCTCCGAGCCGTTCCGGCGGGCGGCACACTCTCCCCGCCGCCCGCCGGGCGGAGCCCGCGCGAACCTCAAACGTTCGCGCGGGCTTTTTTGCGCCCCGCCACGCGTGGCGTAGAATGAGGCGAGACGACAGTAGGCAGACGGCAGTTGAGAACCTTTCTGTCGAGGACTTCGAGTTAATCTTTCAACGTCCGAAACGCGGAGCGACTGCCTACTGCCTACTGCCTACTGTTCCGACCTTGGAGGCGAATCGTGATGTCATCCCCAAACGTGCGGCGGGCGCTCGTCGTCGTGGACGTGCAGAACGACTTCTGCCCCGGCGGCGCGCTGGCCGTCGAGCGCGGCGACGAGGTGGTCGCGCCGCTCAACCGGCTCATCGAAGAGTTCCTGCGCCGGGGCGAGCCCGTCTACAAGAGCCGCGACTGGCACCCGGCCCGCACCAAACACTTCTCGGCCTACGGCGGGACGTGGCCCGCCCACTGCGTGCAGGGCACGCGCGGCGCGGAGTTCCACGAAGACCTGCTCGACGACCCGCGCGTCCGCGTCGTCTCGAAGGGGCTGGGCGACGAGGACAACTACTCGGCCTTCGACGGCACGGCGCTCGCCGAAGACCTCCGCCGCGAGGGCGTCGGCGAGGTCTGGGTCGGCGGCCTCGCCACCGACTACTGCGTCAAGAACACCGTCCTCGACGCCCTGCGCGAAGGCTTCCGCGTCCGCGCGCTCCGTGACGCCATGCGCGCCGTCAACCTCCGGCCCGGCGACGACCTGCGCGCCCTCGAAGAGATGAGCGCGGCCGGCGCCGAGGTCGTCTAAGACTTAGATTTCAACTTTGAAATTTCAAATTCTTAAAGCAGGAGCAGGCCCGTGAAAAAGAGTCTCCCGGCCGCCGCCGTTTCGACCGCGGCCCTTCTTGCCGCGCTGCTCGGTCAAACCCTTCCCGCCCCGGCTCAGGAGGCACACCAGCACCACCACGAACAGGCGGAACAGCTCGGGCGCGTCAACTTCGCCGTCTCCTGCACGCCCGAGGCGCGGCGCCGGTTCAACCGCGCCGTCGCCTGGCTCCACTCCTTCGAGTACGAGGAGGCCGAGAAGGCTTTCGCCGAAGTCGCCGCCGCCGACCCGCGCTGCGGCATGGCCTACTGGGGCGTCGCGATGAGCAACTACCACCCGCTCTGGGCGCCGCCGACCGCGGACGAGTTGCGCAAGGGCGCGCGCGCCGTCGAACAGGCCAGGGCGGCCGGCGCGCGCACGCCGCGCGAGCGCGACTACATTGCGGCCGTCGGGCTGTTCTACAAAGACGCCGACAAACTCGACCACCGCGCGCGCGCCTCCGCCTACGGCGAGGCGATGGCGCAGCTCTCGCGGCGCTACCCGTCCGACCGCGAGGCCGGGGTCTTCTACGCGCTGACGCTCATCGCGAAGGGGATGGCGGCCGGGGACAAGACTTACGCCAGCGAAAGGCAGGCGGCGCGGATTCTGAACGGCGTGCTGGCGCGCGAGCCGCAGCACCCGGGCGTCACGCACTACATCATCCACAGCTACGACTACCCGGCGCTGGCGGGGCTCGCGCTGCCGGCCGCGCGCGGCTACGCGAAGATCGCGCCCTCATCGGCGCACGCACGCCACATGCCTTCGCACATCTTCACGCGGCTTGGGCTGTGGCAGGAGTCCATCCAATCCAACCTCGGGGCCAAGGCCGCGGCCGAGGCTTTCGCCGTCAGGAACCACATGCAGGGCGCCTGGGACGAGCAGCTCCACGCGATGGACTACCTCGCCTACGCCTACCTGCAAGGCGCGCAGGACGGGCGCGCGCGGGGCGTGCTCGAAGAGCTTTACAGGATTCGCAGGGTTGACCCCCAGACCTTCAAGGTGGCCTACGCCGCCACGGCCATCCCCGCCCGCTACGCGCTCGAACGGAGGCGCTGGGACGAGGCGGCCCGGTTGGCACTGCCCCCGGACGCCCTCGGCCAGTTCCCCTGGGAGAACTTCCGCTGGGCCGAGGCGCACATACACTTCGCCCGCGCGGTCGGCGCCGCGCGCACGGGCGACGCGGCCTCCGCGCGTCAGGAGGTCGAGAAGCTGACGGCCGCCGGGCGGGCGCTCGCCGAAGTGCGGGGAGGCTACGACTGGGCGAAGCAGGTCGAGATCGCGCGGCTGGTCGCCTCGGCCTGGCTGGCGCACGCCGAGGGGGCGCGCGAGGAGTCGCTCAAACTGATGCGCGCGGCGGCGGACCTCGACGACGCCACCGAAAAGCACCCCGTCACGCCCGGCGCGCTCCTCCCCGCGCGCGAGCAGCTCGGCGAGTTGCTGCTTGAGCTTAAAGAGCCCGCCGCGGCCGCGCGCGAGTTCGAGGCGTCGCTCCGCAACGCGCCCAACCGCTTCAACGGCCTCTACGGCGCGGCGCGCGCGGCCGCGCTCGCGGGGAACATGGCGAAGGCCGAAGGGTTCTATAAGCAGCTCCTCGCGCTCTGCCGCCACGCCGACGCCGACCGGCCCGAGCTGTCGGAGGCGAAAGCGTTCCTCGCCCGAGGAGGCGAGAGGAAAACGGTAGACAGTAGACAGTAGACAGTAGACAGTAGACAGTAGGAAGACCGTCGTCGGCGAAGCGTTCAGGTGAAGGCGGCAACGTCCGACCGGCGGAGCCTACTGACT
>DASVWB010000205.1:0-12057 GCA_036389815.1 Pyrinomonadaceae bacterium
CTCGCGCTCCGCGAGTTCGCGCCCGGCGAGGTCGCGCGCGTTCTCGGCCGAGAGGCTTTCGGCCAGCCGGCGGTCGTGCCGCGCGGCGCGCGCGACGACCTCCTCGCGCGCCGTGCGGAGCAGGTCGAGCGCGGTCGGCTCCCGCTCCTCGTCCTGCGGCTTGAAGGCGTCCTCCGCGCCGGGCGCGGTCGTGCGCTCCCACGCGAGGCGCAGTATGGCGCGCGCCGCCTGCTCGTCGTACGGCCAGAGCGCGTCGGCGGCCTCGGCCTGCGTCATGACGGCCTCGTACGCGTCGTCGAACGAGCGCGCCGCCTCGGCCGCCTCCCTCAAGGCGGCGATTGCCTCGCGCGTCTCGCGCGCGGCGGCCTCGGCGGCGGCCTGCGCCTTCTTGCGCGCGCCGGCCTTCTTCGGCGGCCTCGCGTCCTGTCCCGCCGCGGCGGGCGCTACGCTGCCGCCGCACGCGACGGCGGACGCGGCCAGCGCGGCGAGGAGTGCCCGGCGTATGCGCGGCGAGGTCTTCAAAGGCGTTCGCGGCTCCTGCGGGCTCACTCCGGGTCGAAGAGGCCGGGGCGTTGCTGCTGTTGTGGTCTGGGCGGCTCGATGCCGAAGTGTTCGTAGGCGAGTCGCGTGGCGGTGCGGCCGCGCGGCGTGCGGTTGAGGAAGCCTATCTGGATGAGGTAGGGCTCGATGATCTCCTCGATGGAGTCCTTCTCCTCCTGGAGCGCGGCCGACATGTGGTTGAGGCCGACGGGGCCGCCCTGGTGCTGTTGAATAATCATCATCAGCAGCTTCCGGTCCATCTCGTCGAGGCCGAAGGTGTCCACCTCCATGCGGTTGAGGGCGTCGTCGGCTATCTCCTTCGTGACGCGCCCCTGGTGCTCGACCTCGGCGTAGTCGCGCACGCGCCGCAGCAGCCGGTTGGCGATGCGCGGGGTGCCGCGCGCGCGCCGCGCGATCTCGCGTGCGCCCCGCTCGTCTATCTCGACGCCGAGGATTTCGGCCGAGCGGCGGACGATGGTCGCAAGCTCCTCGTGCGTGTAGAAGTTGAGGTGGAAGACGATGCCGAAGCGGCCGCGCAGCGGGGCCGTTATCAACCCCGGCCGCGTCGTCGCGCCGACGAGCGTGAACTTCGGGAGTTCGAGCTTGATGGACTTGGCCGACGGCCCCTGCCCGATCATGATGTCGAGCTGGTAGTCCTCCATCGCGGGGTACAAGACCTCCTCGATGGCGGGCGACATGCGGTGTATCTCGTCGATGAAGAGTACGTCGCCCTCTTGCAGGTTGGTCAGGAGCGCGGCGAGGTCGCCCGGCTTCTCGATGATGGGGCCGGCCGTCGAGCGCAGCTCCGCGCCCATCTCGTTGGCGATGATGACGGAGAGCGTGGTCTTGCCGAGGCCGGGCGGGCCCGTCAGCAGCACGTGGTCGAGCGCCTCGCGGCGGGCGCGCGCCGCGCGGATGAAGATGCCGAGGTTCTCGGTCGCCTTCTTCTGCCCGATGTACTCGCCGAGCCGCGTCGGCCGAAGCGACAGCTCGAACTGCCGCTCGTCCTCCACCGCCCCGCGCTCGCGCACGTTACCCGGCTCAAGGTCAGACATAAAAGCTGGTGAATGGTGAATGGTGAATGGTGAATGGTGGGCTTATCTATTCACCATTCACCATTCACCATTCACCGGCGTCATCCTTTCGACAACTGCCGCAGCGAGCGGCGCAGCAGCGTCTCGACCGAGAGGTCGCCGCCCTCCTGCATGGCGCCCGTGATGGCCTTCTCGGCGGCGGGCTTGGGGAAGCCGAGCTGGAGGAGCGCGGCGAGCGTGTCCTCGCGCAGCGCGTCCTCGGTGGGCGCGGCCGCGGCGCCGCCGGCCGCCGGCTGCTCGTCGGGCGCGGGGCCCGAGAGCTGCGCCATCTTGTCGCGCAGCTCGATGACGAGCCGCTCGGCCGTCTTGCGCCCGACGCCGGGGATCGAGGTCAGCCGCGCGTAGTTGTTCTGGCGGATGGCCGTCACGATCTCGTCGGCGCTCATCCCCGAGAGCATCGCCACCGCCGACTTCGGGCCGATGCCGCTCACCGAGATGAGCAGCGTGAACAGCTCGCGCTCGCGCTCGGTGCGGAAGCCGAAGAGCTGGAGCGCGTCCTCGCGGACGTGCGTGTGGATGCGCAGGCGGACGGGCTCGCCCGCCTCGCCGAGGTCGTAGAAGGTCGTGACGGGGATGGTCACTTCGTAGCCGACGCCGCCCACGTCGACGATCACGCTGGTGGCGTGCTTCGCCAGCAGGGTCCCAGAAAGGTGTGCGATCATGCTCTACTTGCTTTGACGAGAGAAGGAATTTCGGGAGCGCCTCGCGTTACACCGTGGATTTTAGATGAACCGCAGGCGGTCGGCAACGGGGGAGGGGGGGAGGAGTAGACAGTAGGCAGTAGGCAGTAGGCAGTAGACAGTAGTCAGTAGGGCTCCGCCTTGCTGACAGTGAAGGCGTCATCCGAACGATTAACCGGCCAGGGCTTTTCTACTGTCTACTGCCTACTGCCTACTGTCTACTGCCTACTGCCTACTGCCTACTGCCTACTGCTTACCGCCTTACCCCGTCTACTTCGAGAGGCGGTTGTACTTCCTGAGTATCTCCTTCAGGCGTTCGTGCGGGAGGGCGTGGACGGTGTTGCCGTCGATGCCGCGCATCGTCTCGGCGGCCACGAGGGCGTTGACGATGGCCTCCTCGGTGGCCTCGACCGTGGCGCGCAGCAGCGGGTTGATGCGCTCGTTCGGCAGCATCGTGAGCTGCGCCGTGCCCTCGGTCTTGGCGGCTTCGGGGTTGGCCGTCGAGAAGGCGATGAAGATGTCGCCCGAGGTGGTCTCGCCGCGCCCGCCCATGACGCCGACGCCGAGCGAGACCCGCTTGGCGAGGCGCTTCAACTGGTGCGGCAGCAGCGGCGCGTCCGTCGCCGCGACGACGATGATCGAGCCCTCGCCGTCGCCCGTCTTGCCGCGCTCGGGCATGAGGTCTGGAATCTCCTTGCCCACGGGGACGCCCGCGATGCGCAGCAGGTCGCGCCGCCCGTAGTTGGCCTGCACGAGCACGCCCACGGTGTAGCCGCCTTCGGCCGCCGCGAGCACGCGCGACGAGGTGCCCGTGCCGCCCTTGAAGCCGTGCGCGAGCATCCCCGTCCCGCCGCCGACGTTCCCTTCGGCGACCGGCCCCGCCTTCGCCCCGTCGAGCGCCTGGAAGACGTGCTCCTTGCGGACGTGGAAGCCGTTGATGTCGTTCAGAAACCCGTCCCACGTCTCGGCGACGACGGGCAGGCTGAAGTCGCCCGAGTAGCCCTCACCCGCGCCGCGGCGCGCGTTCCACTCGATGACCGCGTCGCGCACGACGCCGACGCTGTGCGTGTTGGTGATGAGTATGGGCGTGCCGAGGCCGCCCGACTCTTCGAGCCACGTCGTCCCCGTCATCTCGCCGTTCCCGTTCAGCGTGTGCCAGGCGGCGAAGACGCGCCCGCGGAAGTTCTTCCCCTGCGGCAGCACGGCCGTCACGCCCGTCCGCACGGGGCCGCGCCCGACGACGAGCTTGCCCTCGCCGGAGACGAGCGTGACGAAGCCGACCTCGACGCCGCGCACGTCCGTGATGGCGTTCAAAGGGCCGGGCGTGCCCTCGAACGGCACGCCGAGGTCGCGCGCGCGGGGCTTCGTCTGCGCCTGCGCGTGCGCGAGCAGGGCGCATGACGTTACGGCGAGGGCGATGAAGAAACGCTCGGGGGCTCTTCTCATTGTGCGCGACCTCTTTTCGTCCGGGCTGGGCTTGCGTGGCGTTGGATTATGGACGGACGCGCCCCGCACGTCCAAGCTTTTTTCGCGGCGCGGGCCGGCTTCTTCACGCGGCGGGGCGGGGCGCGGTATACTCGCGGCAGGCACTCTCCCGGAAAAAGGTTTTCGGATGAAGTCGGAGAAAATTTCTGAGCTGACGACGAGCCGTCTGAGCGTGTACCTGCGCTGCCTGAACCTGCTCGCCTCGGCCGGCATCAAGACCATCTCGTCGCAGGCGCTCGCCGACCAGTTCCGCCTCAACTCGGCGCAGATCCGCAAAGACCTCGCGCACTTCGGCGAGTTCGGCACGCGCGGCGTCGGCTACTCGGTGGACGAGCTGCGCCGCCACCTGACGCAGATACTCGGCCTCGACAGCGCGCACCGCCTTGCGATAGTCGGGGCGGGGAACCTCGGCACCGCGCTCGCCAACTACGGCGGCTTCCGCGAGTCGAACTTCGAGGTCGTCGCGCTCTTCGACAACGACCGCGAGAAGATAGGCCGGAAGGTGGGCGCCGCCCGGACGCCCGTCTACGACGTGCGCCGGCTCGCGCAGGTCGTCCGCGAGAAGGGGATCGACGTGGCCGTCGTCGCCGTGCCGGCGCGCGTCGCGCAGCGCGTGCTCAACCTCGTCATGTCGGCCGGGGTCCGCGCCGTCCTGAACTTCGCGCCCGTCCGGCTGCACGCGCGCCTCGGCGTGAAGGTGAAGACGGTTGACTTGACGATTTCCCTGGAATCGCTATCGTACTTCCTTGCGCGCCCGCAGATCACGTGCGTCACCAACCCGCGCAGCCTGCTCCCCTACGAGGAGATCGCGCAGCGCGAGGAGCAGGAGTTGCAGCAGAGCTGACAAGGAGTCCGGGTCATGTTTTCGATACTGCTCAAGAAGGCCCTCCCGTTCACGCTGGCTCTAATCGCCGGCACGGCGCTCGGCTGGCTGTTCAGGCCGGCGCCGCCCGCCGCGACCGTCTGGACGTGGCCCCAGCAAGTGACGCCCGGCCTCGGCCCCGAAGGCCCCTTCGGCGAGCCGCGCGGGCGCGGGCACGGCCACTGCCGCATGCGCCGCCAGTACCTCGTCGCCGAGACGAGGCCGCTCGTCATCCTCTTCAAGCCCGACGCGCGCTGGCCGCGCGGGGTTGACATGGGGAAGGGGCTCAACGCCGCCCGCGTGCGCGTGACCTTCGGCGCCGACGGCACGGTGCAGAAGGTCAGCCCGTCGGCGGGCTGGCCCCGCGGCGGGGACGACGGGTCGGACGAGGCCAAAGCGGTGTGGGAGTCCGTCGAACGCGCGGCGCGGCAGATTCGGTTCGCGCCGGAGACGGTCAACAGCGTGCCCGTCTCGGCCGAGAGAGAGGTCGAGATACGGTTCTTCGCCGACTGAGCGAGGCCGTTTAAGAAGTTTCTGATGGACGAGCAGACGGCCCGGCGCGAGATAGTCCGCGTCGGACAACTCATGTACGAGCGCTCCTACGTCGTCTCCTCGGACGGCAACGTGAGCGTGCGCCTCGACGACGGCCGGGTGCTGGCCACGCCGACGCAGACCAACAAGGGGCGCATGACGGAGGACTCGCTCGCCCTCACGGATTTGGAAGGCAAGGCGCTCAACGACCGCCGCGCGTCGTCGGAGCTGGCGATGCACCTGCTCATCTACCGCGAGCGCGAGGACGTGCGCGCCGTCTGCCACGCGCACCCGCCGCACGGCTCGGCCTTCGCCGTCGCGGGCTTCGCCATCGACCAGCCTATCCTGTCGGAGGTGATTCTGACTTTGGGGTGCGTGCCGCTCGCAGAGTACGGCACGCCCTCGACCGACGAGCTGACCGGGGCGATGCTCCCGCTGGTGAAGAACCACAACGCGCTCCTGATGGCCAACCACGGCGCGGTTGCGTACGGCGCCGACGTGTGGCAGGCTTTCGACCGACTCGAAACCCTGGAGCACACGGCGAAGATAGCGATTCTGGCGCGCGCGCTCGGCGGCGCGCGCGACCTCCCGCCCGACTCCATCGAGAAGCTCATCGACGTGCGCGAGCGCGCGGGCTACCTGGACGAGCGCGCGCGCTGCCAGGCTTGCGGCTACCTGCACGAGACGCGGGTCGTCTGCCCGACCGGTGAACGCGACGCGACGCCGGCCCCGCGCGCGGCCTCGAACGGCAAGGTCAGCCTGACGCGCGAGGAGTTGATAGAGCTTCTGAGCCAGGCGGCGGGGCTCGCGCCGAAGCGTTGAGGGGCGGGCTGAAAGCGGGCGTGACCCGCGCGTGAGTTCGGGCACCGAAGGTTTACGACTAACTGACAGACAGGAGCACATCGAATGCCTCAGGAAGCACTCGGCATGGTTGAGACGAAGGGCCTTGTGGCGATGATCGAGGCGGCGGACGCGATGGTGAAGGCCGCCAACGTCACGCTGGTCGGCTACGAGAAGATCGGCGCCGGCTTCGTCACCGCCATCGTCCGCGGCGACGTGGCGGCCGTGAAGGCCGCGACCGACGCCGGCGCCGCCGCCGCCCGCCGCGTCGGCGAACTCGTCAGCGTCCACGTCATCGCCCGCCCGCACGGCAGCGTAGACGAGGCGCTCCCCGTCGGGGCGGACAGGTAGGAAAGTCTGGAGTCCGGAGTCTGGGGTCTGGAGTCAAGACAGCGGCAGTCCCGTCATTCTTGACTCCGGACTCCAGACTCCGGACTCCAGACTCTTAATTATGATTATCGCGCGCATCCTCGGCACGGTCGTCTCGACGCAGAAGGACGAGCGGCTGAAGGGCAGCAAGCTCCTGCTCGTCCGGCCCTTGAACCTCGACGGCTCGGACGGCTCCGGCTACGTCGTCGCCGTGGACACCGTCGGCGCCGGCTTCCACGAGCGCGTGCTCGTCGTCGCCGGCTCCTCCGCGCGCCTCGCCGAGGGGCAGAAGGACAGGCCCGTGGACGCGGCCATCGTCGGCGTCATAGACACCGTGGACTTCGTGAACGATTGAAAGGCGGTAGGCAGTAGACAGCAGACAGCAGGCTCCGCTCCTCGGCCGTTGACGTCGAAACCCGGACGATTCGAGAAGGCTTTTCTACTGACTACTGACTACTGACTACTGTCTACTTGAACCATGCAGCTTGCTCGCGTCATCGGGAACGTGGTGGCGACGGTGAAGAACGATTCGCTGGAGGGGCGGAAGCTCCTCGTCGTGCAGTCGCTCAACGCCGACCTGAAGCCGCAGGGGCAGCCGCTCGTGGCGCTCGACGCCATCGGCGCGGGCGTGGGCGAGCTGGTCTTCTGGTGCCGCGGCAAGGAGGCGAGCTTCCCCTTCCGGCGCGAGGACACGCCGACCGACTGCACCATCATCGCCATCGTTGACTCGGACGCGCACGTGTCGAAGGGGAGGGGCGGGCGTTGATTCTGGCGCGCGTGCTCGGCAACGTCGTGGCGACGCAGAAGAACGAGCGCTACGCGAGCGCGCGCGTCATGCTCTGCCAGCCCGTGACGCCCGCGGGCGAGGAATGGGGCGCGACGCTCCTCGCGCTCGACTCGGTGGACGCCGGCATCGGCGACACGGTCTTGATAGTGCAGGAGGGCTGGGGCGCCTCGACCGCCGCGACGGGCGAGCAGGGCGCGGCGATCGACTCGGCCATCGTCGGCGTCGTAGACCGCGTAGACCTCCTCGAAGCGGAGAAGTAAGAAGCGAAGGATGAGCAGCAGCGAGCAGGACAGGGTGCGTGAGCTGGCCGAGCGCGTCGCGCGCCGGCTGGCCGACGCGCCGCGCGAAGCGGGCGGCGGCGACGGCGGCGGCGAACTCGCCGCCCTGCGCGCGAGCCTCTCCGAGATACAGAGCCGGCTCGCGCACATCGAGTCGCACATCACGCACGGCGACGAGTGCGCGCGCGACCCCGGACACGGGGCGGACGCCGACGCGCGACAGCAGAACCCCCGGCAGCCTCCCGCGAGCCGCGTGCAGTCCACGCCGCCCCAGCCCCACCCGACGTGGCTGAGCGGCACCTACGTCCCCGCGACCTCGCACCCGAGCCAGGAGCAGTTCTCGGGGCTCGGCGAGGCCGTCTCAGAGCTGGTCGAGTTCTTCGAGAGCGAGAAGACCTGCACGGTCGAGCCCGGCGGCAAGCCCTGCGACCACTGCGGCATGTGCAGCGCCCGCGGCTTCTGAAAAAGCAAAAGGCCGGGGTGAAGACGGAAGGCAGCGCGCCTCTCATCATTAACTCGATGAGAGGCGCGCTGCCTTTTATCCACTGACCTTTGCCCCGCGGCTTTTTACTTCGGCCTCACCTGCTCGGCTGGTTGCGGCGGAGCGAGTCGGCGTTGATCTTCGGCGCCTCGCGCGCGCCCTCCTCGGCGCGGAAGTAGGGCTCGTCCTTGAAGCCGTAGAGCTTCGCGCCGATGACGGTCGGGAACTGGCTGCGCGAGGTGTTGTAGTCCTTCACCGCCGCGTTGTAGTCCTCGCGCGAGACCGAGATGCGGTTCTCCGTCCCCTCCAGCACGGTCTGCACCTTCTGGAACGCCTCGGTCGAGCGCAGCTCCGGGTAGGCTTCGGCGAGCGAGAGCAGGCGGCCGATGGTGCCGCCGAAGCTGTTCGCCGCGTCGATGACGGCCTGCTTCTGCTCGGGCGTCTTGTCGCCGTTCTCGCCCTTCGGCGCCTCGCGCGTCGCGTTCAGCAGCCGCGAGCGCGCCTCGGCGATCTGCCCGAAGACCTCCTGCTCCTGGATGCTGGAGGCGCGCGCCGCCTCGAACGTGTTGGGGATGAGGTCGGCGCGGCGCTGGAGCTGCGACTCGATGTTGGCCCACTTCTCCTTCACGTTCTGCTGCTTCGCCGTGAGCGTGTTGTAGCCGCATCCGCCCGACGCGAAGGCGACGAAGGCGACGAGAGCCACGAGCAACACCCTTCTTGTTTTCATCATACTCCTCCTCAAAATCTGACCACCTTTGCGAAACCCGACGACGCCCGCGCGACGCTAAGAACGCACGCCTTAAAATTACATCTCCTTAAAATTACATCTCCTTGGACACCTCCAGGCGATCGACGGCCTCGATGACCCGCTCGACCTGCGCCAGGTATTCGGCGAACAGTTCGTCGGCCTCGCGCTCGCCGGGCGCGCGCGCCCCGTCGCCGCGCAGCGCGAAGACGCGCTCGAAGACCCCGCCGTCCAGCCCGAGCAGCCGCGCGGTCGCGCGCACGATGTCGTGTCTGAGCACGGGCGGCTCCTGCCCGTGCAGCAGCAGCACGGGCGAGAACAGCGCGGCGAAGCTCGAAAGGCTGTCCGTCATCAAGTCCCGCAGCCGCCCGGCCGAAGAGGAGGCCGGGATGTAGAGCCGGCGTAGCTGTATGAGCTTGCTGCGCAGCTCGTACTCCGTCTGGTGGCGCAGGTTCTTGTCCGAGAGCCGCAGCGTCTCGAACGGGTCGCGGCCGTAGAGCACGACGCGCGCGCGCTCCATCTGGCGGAACTCGATGGGGAAGACGTCGGCCGCGTCGCGCAGCTCCGAGAAGGTGAAGTAGACGGGCATCGGGTGGCCGAGCCGCTGCCACTCGCGCATCGGCGGCTGCGCCAGCTTCAGGTCGTCCGGCGTGATGCGGTGCAGCGCGATGAGCAGGTTGTAGTCCGACTCCAACTGCACGAAGTCGCCCGACGCCGCCGACCCGTAGAGGACGACCGACGCCAGGTTGTCGCCGTGCGTCGCCTTCAGGTCGCCGATCAGGTGGTTGAAAGCCTCCTGCGCCACTCTATTCGCCATCACGGCCTCCGGAATGATGAGTGACGAATGACGAGTGATGAATGCAAAACAGCATGCCTCTTAACATTCATCACTCGTCACTCGCCGATCATCGCTTCTTACCAACTGCCGCCGGCCCCGCCGCCGCCGAAGTCGCCGCCGCCGCCGAAGCCGCCGAAGCCCCCGCCGCCGCCGCCTCCCCCGCCCCAGCCCGAGCCTCCGCCTCCGCCCCACCCGCTGGAGCTACGGCCGCCGCGCATCGCGCCGCCTATCGCGTTGGCGACGAGTATCGAGGTGAGCCAGCCGCCTCCTCCTCCTCCGCCCCAGCCGCCGCGCCCCCCGCGCCCGCCGCGGCCCCCCTTGGCCATCGAGAGCAGGATGACGATGACGACGATAATCAGGCAGCACGTGCCTATCCGGACGCCGCCCGCCTCGCGCGCCCGCGTCGGCGTCGTGCGCCGCACCGGCGCCCGGTACGCGTAGCTCCGGTCGATGCCTTCGAGCTGGAAGCCTCGCTTCTCCGCGAGCGTCGCCACGGTCGTCAGCACGAAGTCGCTGACGCCCTTGGCGTAATCGCCCTGGCGGACCGGCGGCACGAGCCGCTGCCGCGCTATCTCCGCCACGAGCGTGTCGGGCATGTCGCCTTCGAGGTGGCGGCTGACCTGCACCTGCCACTTGCGGTCGTTGACCGCGACGACGAGCAGCAGCCCGTTCTTCTCGCCCTCCTTCGAGCCGATGCCCCAGCCGCGCGCCAGCGAGAGCGAATACCCGAAGATGTCCCTGTCGCCCGTCGTCGGGACGGTGACGACCGCGAACTCGATGTCGGCCCGCTCCTTCAGCCGATTCAAAATCGTCGCCAGCCGCTCGCGCGTCCCGGCGTCGAGGACGCCCGCCTCGTCCGCGACGTACTTGTAGAACCCTTCGGGCGCGGGCAGCGGCGCCTCCGTGTAAGCGCGCGCGTCCTGCGCCCGCGCGCCGGCCGCGCACGCCAAAAGCCACGCCAGCGCCAGGAACGCCGCGAGCGGGGTCGGAAGCCTTTTAACCGTCGCTTTCACCAGTGTTATATACGTCTAAGGGTATTACGAAAATCTCAAAGCGTTGTTTATTAACTGTACGCCACCGTTCAGCCCGGCGCCGCCCGCGGCCGCCCTCAGCCTTCGATTAAAAGGTGCAGCAGGTAGAAGAGCGCCACGCCGCCGAAGACTACTAGCGAGACGAAGGGGTTTCGCTCCTCCAGGTGGTTGACCTCCGGGATGAGGTCACTCGCCGCCACGTACAGAGTAACGCCGGCCGAGAAGGGGAGCGCGTAAGCCACCGCCTCGGCCACACGCGCCTGCAAGACCGCGACCGTCAGCACGCCCACCAACGTCGCGCCCCCGATGATCAGCGTCGCGTTCAAGGCCCTCCGCGCCGAACGCCCCGAGGCCAGAATTATCGACGCGGCCGTAAACCCTTCGGGAACCTTGTGCAGCAGCACCGCCACGAAGACGAGCAACCCCGCCTTCCTATCCACCACGAAGGCAGAGGCGACCGACGCCCCGTCGAAAAACGTGTGAATCGAGAGCCCGCCGATGGCCGTGTAGGCCGCGGAAGTGCGCACGACCGCCTCGGGGTGCGTCTCCTCTCCGAAGTGAAAATGTGGCGCGATGGTGTGTTCAAAAAAATGGATGAGCAAGTATCCCGCCAGCAGGAGCGTCATCGCGCCCAGAACGCCTTGCCCCGCCTCCCCGCCTTCGGAACCGCTTTTCGCCCACAAAGTGACCACTTCCGGGACGATTTCGATGAAAATCGCCGCCAGCATGAAGCCCGCGCCGAGCGCCACGAGATACGCCAGGAAGTGACGGCTCCGCTGAAAAGTGCCGGGGCGGGCCAGCAGAAGCCCGCCCCCTACGTTGGCCAGCGCCACGAGGCCGCCGAAGAAGAGAAGTTCGCCGAAACTCATCCGCAGAATTTGAGACCACCGACCACGCCTGTCCTTAATATTTATATCCTTGCGGGCCAATATACAGGATAGCCGCCGGGTTGGCTATGGAAAGCTTAACGCGGGCTACACCAAATCGTGCTTAAAAATTTCGTTTTGACCCTGTTTTTACTCTTGACAGGGGCTTAAGCACAGGCGTACTATGCGCGGCGGGTGGTCAAAAGTGGCTGAAAGTGGGTTACAGTGAGCAGCTTGCCGCCGACGGTTAGAGTGTCACTTTAAGGTTTAAGCAGTACCCGTCCCAGACCGGCGCCCCCAACTCTTATGTTGAGAGGAAATTACACGGCGCGGGTTGATGAAAAGGGGCGACTCAAAATTCCGACGGCTTTCAGGCGTTACGTCGAAGAGAAGTATACCACCCAGGATGTTTACGTTACGAGCCTGACCGGCGACTGCGTACGCATATACCCCTTGCCCGAATGGGAGTCCATCGAACAGCGCCTGGCGCTCCTTCCCTCGATGGACCCTGCCAGACGGAAGTTCCTTGACAGGACGAACTATTACGGCCAGCAGGCGACCGTGGACGGGCAGGGTCGGGTACTTATTCACCCGCTGCTGAGGAAGGCTTCGGGGGTGGTCGGGGATGTG
>DASVWB010000206.1:0-8857 GCA_036389815.1 Pyrinomonadaceae bacterium
CGACGCCCCGCGCCGTCAGCTTCAGTGCCGACCGCGGCCGCACGGCGGCCGGCTGTGCGGGCTGCTCGACGCGCACGCCGCCCGGCACGTCGAAGTTGTCGAAGCGGTAGCCGTTGCCGACTTGCTGCGCCGAGGCGGTCAGGCAGGAGAAGAAGAGGAGGGCGCAGAGGGGGGTAAGTCTTTTCATGAGCTTGCTCGTTCCGGGCTCGTGCCGTCCCCGCATCGGGGGAGGGGCGTATGGGAAGTCTGTCTGAGGAAGGGGCTTCGGAGAGCCGTCTACGGACGCGCTCGACCGAACGCTAGAACAGGATAGCACACGGGAACTCGCCTGTTCAACAAAATTCCCCGTTTGTTTAACCCAAACTATTTGCTCAGTTGGGGCGGGGATAGGGCGTGTGGGGTGGGCTTCCGGCGGGAGTCTTGACAGGGCGTGTATGATGGAGGCCGCTTCCAGGCGGGTTAACTCTCCGGCATTTAACGCGTGCGACCGCCAGCGCACCTCACCCTTCAGGAGAACGAGATGAAAAGACTACTCACCGCGGCTCTCGCGGCGTCGCTCTCTCTTTCGGCGGCGGCCGCGGCGCAGAACACGAACGCCCCCAAGACCACGGCCGGCGGCAACACGGGCGCCGCCGCGAAGAAGCGCGGCCCCGTCTTCCGCGCCACGAAGGAGCAGATCAAGCAGGCGCAGGAGATTCTCAAACAGCGCGGCCTCTACTCGGGTGAGACGACCGGCAAGCTCGACGACGCGACGCGCGCCGGCCTCAAAAAGTATCAGGAGGCGGAAGGGCTCAAGGCCACGGGCACGTTGAACGCGGCGACGCTCCAGAAGATGAACGTCGCGCTCACGGACAAGCAGAAGACGTGGGCCGACGGCCAGCGGAAGTAAAAAGGCAGAAGGCAGAAGTAAGGGATAAGAAGCGGCGTGCCTCCCGTCAAATTGATGACGAGGGGCACGCCGCCTTGCTTCTTCACTTTTGCCTTCTGCCTTTTTACTTCCGCTTTAAGCCGCGGCGCCCTTTTCGGTGAGCAGGCGTTCGACGACGTCGTAGCTGGCTTCCAGTGCCTCGCTGAGCTTCTGCGGCTCGGGGCCGCCGCCCTCGGCCATGTCGGGCTTGCCGCCGCCGCGGCCGCCGATGATGGGCGCCAGCTCCTTGATGACCTGTCCGGCCGGGACGCGCTTCGAGATGTCGGGCGAGGCGCGGACGATGAGCGACGCCTTGCCGTCGGCGCGGCGGCCGAGCACGACGACGCCCGTCTTGAGCTGCGCGAGCAGCGTGTCGGAGAGTTGGCGGAGCGCCGAGGCGTCGAGGTCGCTGGCCTCGCGCGCGAGCACGAGGACGCCGTCCCCGACCTCGCGCGCCTCCTCGCCGTCCTGCGCCGACGCGGCGCCGCCGCCGAGCGCGAGCTTCAGGCGCAGCTCGTCGGCCTCGCGCCGCGCCTTCTTCAGCTCGTCCTGTAGGCGCGCGACCGCGGCCGGCGCGTCCGAGCGCGTCGAGCGCAGGTCGCCGGAGATTTGGTCAACGAGCGCCTCGGTCTCCTGGAAGCGGAGGAAGGCGTCGCGCCCCGTGACGGCGCGGATGCGGCGCGTGCCGGAGGCGATGGACTCGTCGGACGTGATCTTGAAGAGGCCGATGTCGCCTGTCGCGCGGACGTGCGTGCCGCCGCACAGCTCCTTGGAGAAGCCTGGGACGGTGAGCACGCGCACCTTCTCGGCGTACTTCTCGCCGAAGAGCGCCATCGCGCCGGAGCGCATCGCCTCGTCGAGCGAGAGCAGGTCGGTCTGGACGCGCTCGTTGCGCAGTATCTGGTAGTTGACGAGGCGCTCGATCTCGGCCACCTCCTCGCGCGTCAAGGGCTGGAAGTGCGAGAAGTCGAAGCGCAGGTAGTTGGGCGCGACGACCGAGCCGGCCTGCTTGACGTGCGTGCCGAGGACTTCGCGCAGGGCGGCGTGCATCAGGTGCGTGGCCGTGTGGTTGCGCCGCGTCGCGTCGCGCTTCTCCGCGTCCACCTGCGCCGTCACCGTCTGGCCGACGCGCAGGCGGCCGCGGTCGACCTTCACGCGGTGGACGACGAGGCCGCCCGCGGGCGCGGGCGGCGTGTCGTTGACGGTCGCGTGCGTGTCGCCGTGGACGAGGACGCCGGTGTCTCCGACCTGCCCGCCCGACTCGGCGTAGAAGGGCGTGCGGTCGAGGACGACCTCGCCCTCGTCGCCCTCATTCAACTCTTCCGCCTCCTCCTCGCCGCGCAAGAGCGCCAGCACCTTCGCGCCGTCGGTGCGCGTCTCGTCGTAGCCTGTGAACTCCGAGGCCCCGACGCGCTCGGCGACGCGCGCGTAGACGGGGTTTGACTTGGCCGCGCGATGGGCGGCCTGCTCCTTCGCGCCCGCGCCCTGTATCTCGCGCAGCGCGCGGTCGACCTCCTCGTTGTAGACGTCCTCCTCGACACTGAACCCGCGCGCTTCGAGCCCGACGCGGATGAGGTCGCGCGGCGTGCCGAAGGTGTCGTAGAGGCGCGCCAGCTCCGCGTAGGGCGGCATCTCGCCCTCGGACGCCGTGGAGAAGAGGGCTTCGAGTTTTTGCAGCCCGACGGTGAGCGTCGAGCCGAAGCGCTCCTCTTCGAGCGTGACCATGCGGTGGATGAACTCGCGCGAGGTCTCAAGCTCGGGGTAGGCGTCCTTCATCCGGTCAACGACGAAGTCCGTCACCTTGTGGAAGAAGGGGCCCTCGAAGCCGAGCGCGTGGCGCCCCTGGTAGATGGCGCGGCGCATGATTTTCCTGAGGACGTAGTTGCGCCCCTCGTTGCTCGGCAGGATGCCGTCGGCGATGGAGAAGGCCGTGGCGCGCGCGTGGTCGGCGACGACGCGCATGGCGAACCCTTCTTGCGTGTCGGGCTCGTAGTGGCGGTCGGCGAGCCGCGCCGTGTGGAGGACGATCTCCTTGATTAAGTCGGTGTCGTAGTTCGTCTGCACGCCCTGCATGACGACGGCGAGGCGTTCGAGCCCCGCGCCCGTGTCGACGGAAGGCGCGGGCAGAGGCTCCAGGGCGTACCGGCCCGGCTCCGTCTCGACGCGGTTGTACTGCATGAAGACGAGGTTCCAAATCTCCATCGTCGTGTCGCCGGGGCCGTTGACGAACTCGGGGCGGTTGAACTCCGGGTCCTCGGGGTGCTCGCCGAGGTAGTAGTTGATCTCGGAGTTCGGCCCGCACGGGCCGGTCTCGGCCATCTGCCAGAAGTTGTCCTTGCGGCCGAAGCGGAGTATGCGCTCGGGGCGCGCGCCGGCCTCCGTCCAGAGCCGGACGGCCTCCTCGTCGGCCGGCACCTCGTCGTCGCCGGCGAAGACCGTGAACCAGAGGCGCTCGGGGTCGAGCTTCAGCTCGCCCACGAGGAAGTCCCACGCGAAGCGGATGGCGTCCTCCTTGAAGTAGTCGCCGAAGGAGAAGTTGCCGAGCATCTCGAAGAAGGTGTGGTGGCGCGCGGTCTTGCCGACCTCGTCGAGGTCGTTGTGCTTGCCGCCGGCGCGCAGGCACTTCTGCGACGAGGCCGCCCGCGTGTAGTCGCGCTGCTCGCGCCCGAGGAAGACGTCCTTGAACTGGTTCATCCCGGCGTTGGCGAACAGGAGCGTCGGGTCGTTGGCCGGCAGCAGCGGGCTCGACGGGACGCGGCGGTGCCCGTGCTTCTCGAAGTAGGCCAGAAACTTTTCGCGGATTTCGTTACCTGTCAGCATAAAAAAGTAGTCAGTAGTCAGTAGTCAGTAGTCAGTAGAGGCTGACCCGCGACGGCGTGAATACTGGACGTAATCTCCTTGCGTGAAGTTTAGCACGCGGCGCGGAGGCGGGCGAAACGGGGGGCAGTAGGCAGCAGGCAGTGGGCAGTTAAGACAGGTAGACGGTAGACAGTAGTCAGTAGTCAGTAGGCTCCGCTCGGCGTGGGTTGAAGATAGCAGCCGCGGCGTTCGGGCGACGGATGGTTGTCTACTGTCTGTTGCCTTTCAACTGCCAACTGCCAACTGCCTACTCTTCTTCTTCCGTGGCGTCGGACGCTTCGCGCACCTTGCGGATGATGAGGTCGTAGGAGAAGCCGAGGCGGAGCAGGTGGTCGTAGAGGCTCTTGGTCTCCTGCCGCGTCGAGGGGCGTCCGCGCAGGCGGATGCGCTTCTCGATGGCGCGCGCGATGAGTTCTTCCTCGGGCGTCTCCTGGTAGACGAGTTCGAGCGCGGCGTCGGCCGTCTCCTTCGAGACCTTCTTCGTCTGGAGGTCGCGCGCGAGGCGCTGGCGGCCGACGGGTTTCTGCCTGACGCGGTAGGAGGCGAAGCCGAAGGCGAAGCGCTCGTCGTCGAGGTAGCCGTACTCCTTGAGCTTTGCGAGCGCGTAGTCGGCCGCGGCCTCGTCCGCCCACTGCTTCTCCAGCAGCCGCTCGCGCAGCTCTTCGACGGAGCGCGGCTTCGCGGCGAGCAGCTTGACGGCCCTTTGCAGCGTCCGCGCGCGCGCGCGCTCGGCGTCAACGACGCGCGGCGGGCGCGCCTTCCTCTTCTCCTCTTCGAGGTCGGCGTTGATCTGCCGCTCCGTCTTCGACGGCCGCGGCTTATACTTCCGTGTTTTCTTCCCGCCCTTCAGCATCACTGCCGATACTCTACCCGCCCGCCTTCTGGCCGGCAAACGATTGCTTTAAGATTGAAGGCGCATGGACGGACTGCTCATCGTAGACAAGCCCGAGGGCTGGACTTCGCACGACGTGGTGGCGCGCGCGCGGCGCGTCCTGCGGGAGAAGCGCGTCGGGCACACGGGCACGCTCGACCCTTTCGCGACGGGCGTGCTCGTCCTGCTCGTCGGGCGCGCGACGCGGCTCGCGCAGTTCCTCGCGGGCGCGGAGAAGGAGTACGAGGCGACGATACGGCTCGGCTTCTCCACCGACACGGGCGACCTGACGGGCGCGCGCCGCGAGTCGCCGGGACTGGGCGAGGCCGCGCTGGACTGCTCGGCCGTCAGTCTCGAACGCCTGGAGGCGGCGCTCGCGCCCCTGCGCGGCGAGATAGAGCAGGTGCCGCCGATGTACTCGGCGAAGAAGGTCGGGGGGAAGAAGCTCTACGAACTCGCGCGCCGCGGCGAGGAGGTCGAGCGCAGGGCCGCGCGCGTCCGCGTGAGCGAGTTCGAGATAGTCGCCGGCGGCGGCGGAAGCTTTATAAAGCCCAACGCCGACGGGACGTGCGACGTGCGCGCGCGCGTCGTCTGCTCGGCCGGGACTTACGTGCGCGCGCTGGCCGAGTCGGCCGGCGAGAACCTGGGCACGGGCGCGCACCTCGCGGCGCTCAGGCGCACGCGCGCGGGCGATTTCGGCGCCGGGCGTGCGCTCACGCTCGAAGGGCTTGAGGGGCTCGTCGGGGCGGGCGGGGAATTTTTGCTCCCGCTCGAAGCGGCGCTCCCGCACCTGCCGGCGGCGCATCTAACGGCCGAGGACGCGCGCCGCGTCATGCACGGCGCGGCCGTGCCCGCGCGCCACGCTGCCGCGTGGGAGGAGGGCGCGCACGTGGCGCTCTACGGCGGCGGCGGGGCGCTCGTCGCGGTCGCCGCCTACGACGCCTCGGCCGGGCTGCTGCGGCCTCGGGTGATGCTGGCGGCGGAAAAATAAGTGTTGACCGGGGCGGGAGAGTGCTGTGCTATACTTGCCCCCAACGGCGGACGTTTTCGACAGACTTCGAGCCGTCCCGGCGGCCCTTTCCCGGTTGAAAAAGAGAGTTGGTTGAGGGGTTGAACAAAACTCGACGGCGCGGCGAGCGCGTCTCGCGCGGGCGCCCTGCACAAGCGCATCGAGGACGTTCCTCTGGGCGGCCGCCGCGGGGGGGCCGCCTGACTTTTCATCCGAGGGCGTGACTCCACACGCCGTCCCCAGCGCGCGCGAAGCCGACAGTGAGGTTTACAGAAGGCTATGCAAGAGCAGGATGGCAACGGCAAGTTCGACATTACGGCGCGGCTCGAAGCGCTGCGCCGTGACCAGGCGGCGCTGGCCTGGGAGGGCTCCTTCCGCGACTACTTCGAGCTGGTGACGCAGAACCCGCGCCTCGCGCAGCTCTCTCACGCCCGCATCAACGACATGGTTCACGCCTCGGGCGTCGAGAAACTGAACGAGGGCACGCGCGACGAGATCGCCCGCTACAGGTTCTTCTCCTCGGAGCTGTTCGGCATCGAGGAGCCCATCGCGCGCATCGTCGAGTACTTCAAGTCGGCCGCGCAACGCCTCGAAGTCCGCAAGCGCATCCTGCTCCTGATGGGCCCCGTCGGGGGCGGCAAGTCCACCATCGTCACCATGCTCAAGCGGGGGCTTGAGGAGTGGACGCGCACCGAGGAGGGCGCCGTCTACGCCATCAAGGACTGCCCGATGCACGAGGAGCCGCTGCACCTCATCCCGGCCGAGCTGCGCCCCGAGATCGAGAAGCACTACGGCATCTACATCGAGGGCGACCTCTGCCCGCAGTGCCGCTACGCTTTAGAGCACACCTACGGCGGCCGCCACGAGGACGTGAGGATCCACCGCATCGTCTTCTCCGAGAAGCACCGCGTCGGCATCGGCACCTTCGCCCCCTCGGACCCGAAGTCGCAGGACATCACGGAGCTGACCGGCTCGATCGACCTCTCGACCATCGGCGAGGTCGGCGTCGAGAGCGACCCGAGAGCCTACCGCTTCGACGGCGAGCTGAACATCGCCAACCGCGGCGTGATGGAGTTCATCGAGATGCTGAAGGTGGACGAGAAGTTCCTCTACTCGCTCCTCACGCTCTCGCAGGAGCAGAACATCAAGACCGGCCGCTTCGCGATGCTCTACGCCGACGAG
Organism: Pyrinomonadaceae bacterium; assembly: GCA_036389815.1. GTDB lineage: Bacteria > Acidobacteriota > Blastocatellia > Pyrinomonadales > Pyrinomonadaceae > QHXN01. The sequence goes on from DASVWB010000206.1 coordinate 6,829, forward strand.
GTCATCCTCTCGCACACGAACGAGAACGAGTACGTCTCCTTCGCCGGCAACAAGAAGTCGGAGGCGCTGCAAGACCGCATCATCCTCGTGCGCGTCCCCTACAACCTCCGCGTCTCGCAGGAGGAGCGCATCTACTACAAGCTCCTCAACCAGTCCGAGGTCCTGCGCAACGTCCACATCGCGCCGAACACGCTGAGGGTCGCCGCCATGTTCGCCGTCATGACGCGCCTCGAAGAGCCGAAGCGCGCCAACGTGGACGTCGTCAAGAAGATGAAGCTCTACGACGGCGAGGACGTCGAAGGGTACAAGTCGAAGGACGTGCGCGAGCTGAAGGAGGAGGCCGTCCGCGAGGGCATGGACGGCATCAGCCCCCGCTACATCATCAACCGGCTGTCGGGCGCGCTCGTGCGCGACGGCATCACCTGCATCAACCCCATCGACGCGCTGCGCGCCATCAAGGACGGCTTCGAGCAGCACACCGGCATCAACCCCGAGCAGCGCGAGCGCTACCTGAACCTCATCTCGTCGGCGCGCAAGGAGTACGACGAGCTGGCCAAGGTCGAGGTGCAGCGCGCCTTCGTCTACTCGTTCGAGGAGATGGCGCGCACCATCTGCAACAACTACCTCGACAACGTCGAGGCGTACTGCAACAAGGAGAGAATCAAAGACCCCATCACCGAGGAGGAGATGGAGGCCGACGAGCCGCTGATGCGCTCCATCGAGGAGCAGATCGGGGTCAGCGAGAACGCCAAGAACACCTTCCGCCAGGAGATACTCATCCGCATCTCCTCCTACGCGCGCAAAGGGCGCCAGTTCGAGTACACCTCGCACGAGCGGCTGAAGGAGGCCATCGAGAAGAAGATCTTCGCCGACCTCAAGGACGTGGTGAAGATCACGACCTCGGCCAAGACGCCCGACCCCGACCAGCTCCGCCGCATCAACGAGGTCGTAGACCGCCTCGTGCGCGACGGCGGCTACTGCCCCGTCTGCGCCAACGAGCTGCTGACCTACGTCGGCACTCTCCTCTCGCGCTGACGCGGGCGACTGGCAGGGAATCATCGGCGCCCGCGCTTCCCGACAGGAGTGCGGGCGCCGCCCTTTAGGACTTCGTAACTTGAGGACGCTCACCCGCCGCGCGTTCAAGGAGAGAATTGAATGAGCGACGAAGAGAGAGACGACAGCGGCGGACGGGACTTGCCAACTGCGGGCGATTTACTGCGCTGGGCCGAGAGGACGCAGCGCACCATCGCCTTCATAATTCAGCAGCAGGCGCAGTCCCAGGCGAAGTCGGAAGCCGACATGCAGCGGCTGCGCGAGATGTACGAGCGGAACGAAGAGAGGTGGGCGCGGAACGAGGAGACGTGGGCGCGTGCGAATGAGAGGTGGGAGCACACCGAAGAGAGCGTCCGCTCGCTGCACGCCATCGCACAGATACACGAGGGGGAGATAATGGCCCTGGTCGAGTCGCACTCGGACACCCGGGGGCGCCTCGACGCTCTGATCGACACCGTGGAGAGGCTCATCAGCGAGCGGCGCAACGGCGGCGGGAAGAGGGAAGAGAGTTCGCAATGACGAGCGACCCGCACATCTCGGGGACGATACAGCGCAACGACTGGTCTTTGCAGCGCAAGGGCATCATCGACCAGGAGCGGCACAAGGAGCGCGTCAAGGAGGCCGTGCGCCGCAACCTCGGCTCCATCGTCTCGAACGAGGCCATCATCCTCTCCGACGGCAAGCGCACCGTCAAAGTCCCCATCCGCTCGCTCGACGAGTACAAGTTCCGCTTCGACCACAAGAAGAAGAAGCACGTCGGGCAGGGCGACGGCAAGACCCGCGTCGGCGACGTCATCGCGCGCGAGGGGCAGGCCGGCCAGGGCGCGGGGCCCGGCCGCGGGCCGGGGCCGGCCGGGCAGGAGGCGGGCGCCGACTACTACGAGGCCGAGGTGGACATCGACGAGCTGGCCGCGCTCATCTTCGAAGACCTGCAACTCCCCTTCCTCGAAGACAAGGCGAAGAAGGCCGTCCCGGC
>DASVWB010000207.1:0-9359 GCA_036389815.1 Pyrinomonadaceae bacterium
CCCCCCCCCGCGCCCGCTTCGTACGACCTTTTGGCGAAACGTTCACGCGGGCGTTTTCCGAACTTTTGAAGGCCCGCGGCGAAAATTCAAAACCCTGAATCTGCCGGAGCGCGCGCCTCACGCCGGCGGGCGACCGAGTAGCAAGACCGACCGGATAAACGCTTCACCTCTACCCCGCCGGGCGGCGGGGCACGGTTGTTGCCGAGCGTGATTGACATCCGCGGCGCCGTTCAGATTAACGCGGCCGCGTCTAACAGAGTGGATGTCTCCCGGCCAAAGCCCCGTTCACAAAGAGTCGAGGTGAAAAGTGAAAAGCATAGTTAACTTCAGACTACTCGGCACCGCCCTGCTGGCGTGCCTCTTATCGTTCCAGCCCCTCACCTTCGCGCAGACCAGCCGCGGCACCGTCGGCGGCATCGTCTCCGACCCCGCGGGCGCCGTCGTCCCCGGCGCGTCCGTGACGCTGACGAACGTCGAGACGAACGTCTCGCGCACGGCGACGACCAACGGCGAGGGCGCGTACCGCTTCGACGCCGTCGAGCTGGGCACCTACACCGTGAAGGTCGCGGCCGCCGGCTTCGGCGAGCTGTCGAAGACCAACGTCGTGGTGCTCGCCAACCAGACCGCCACCGTGGACGCGCAGCTCCAGCCCGGCGGCCAGAACATCACCGTGGACGTGACGGCCGACGCCGGCGCCATCCTCCAGACCGAGGCGCCCGTGCGCGGCGGCAACATCGAGGCCGCCCGCATCACGGAGCTGCCCATCGCCAGCCGCAACCCCGTGAGCCTCGCGCTGACGCTGCCCGGCGTCTCGTCGAACCGCTACGGCTTCGGCGTCGGCACCTTCTCCGTCAACGGCTCGCGCGGCCGCTCGAACAACTTCCTGATTGACGGCACCGAGAACAACGACATCTCGGTCGCCGGCCAGGGCTTCCAGATCACGAACCCCGACGCCGTGCAGGAGGTCTCGGTGCAGACCTCGAACTTCGACGCCGAGTTCGGGCGCGCGGGCGGCGCCGTCGTCAACACCATCACCAAGTCGGGCACCAACTCCTTCCACGGCACGCTCTCCTACCTGCTCGACTCGACGCGCGACGACGCCATCACCAACACGCAGGCGCTCGACCCCGAGGTGCAGAAGCGCGGCCACCCGCTGCCCGGCACCGAGCAGTGGTTCTCGGGCACGTTCGGCGGGCCCATCGCCCGCGACCGCACCTTCTTCTTCGGCGCGTACCAGGAGCAGCACCAGGTCTCGACCTTCCAGTTCAGCCGCACGGTGCCCACGGCCGCCGGCGTCGCCACGCTGCGCTCGCTCTTCCCCGCGGGCGCGAACTCGAACGTGGACGCCTACCTCAACACCATCGGCGACGTGCGCGGCACCTCGCAGCCCTTCCAGATAGCGCTCGGCGTCGCGCCCGGCGCCTCCGGCACCTCCTCGACGAACTGCCCGGCTCCTGCGGCCAACCGCCCGTGCGTCGAGTTCGGCACCGGCTTCTTCTCGCTGCCGCGCAACTACCTCGACCGCCAGATGCAGTTCCGCATCGACCACAAGCTCGGCGACAACGACCAGCTCTCGGGGCGCTACCTCTACGACAACCAGAACGACCCGCTGGCGACGGCCAACTTCCCCGGCTTCGAGACGACCTCGCAGAACCGCTACCAGAACGCGCTCATCAGCGAGACGCACGTCTTCTCGGCCACGCTGACGAACGAGCTGCGGCTCGCCTACAACCGCATCAAGATCGGCGCGCCCGTCGACCCCTCGAACCCCCTGGCGGCGACGCTGCCGCGCTTCGACGTGTCGCAGATCAGCCAGTTCGGCATCCAGACGAACCTGCCGCAGGGGCGCGTCGCCAACAACTACGTCGTGCAGGACACGATGACCTACCTGCGCGGCAACCACACCTTCCGCTTCGGCTTCGACGTCTTGAAGCAGCGCTCGCGCCAGCTCGCGCCCATCGTCGAGCGCGGCCTGCTCACCTTCCGTAGCAGCACCGGCTACAGCGCGCTCGGCAACTTCGTCGACAACTTCGGCGGCTCGGGCGGCGGCACGCAGCGCGACTTCGGCAGCCCGAAGTACTACCCGTTCCTCACGCGCCAGGCGTACTTCTTCCAGGACCGCTGGCGCGCGAACTCCGACCTGACCCTGACGCTCGGCCTGCGCTACGAGAACTTCGGCCAGCCCATCAACACGCTCGGCACGACGGCCTTCACCGGCCTCTTCAACGTCGACCCCGAGACGCGCCTCGGCCCCTTCGCGCTGCCGAACAAGGTGCCGGGCGACAACAACAACTTCTCGCCCACGGTGGGCCTCGCCTACTCGCCCTCGTACACCGAGGGCTTCCTCGGCCGCGTCGTCGGCGACCGCCTGACGGTGCTGAGGATGGGCTACCAGATAGGCTACGACTCGTTCTTCAACAACATCGCTTCTAACGCCGCGACCTCCTCGCCGAACGTGGTGGCGACCAGCATCAACTCGGTGGTGGACGCGGCGGCCGGCAACCCGCGCGGCCTCTCGGCGCTCTCGACGCGGCTGCCGACCTCCGCCCGCCCGCTCTCGCCGCTCGACGCGCAGACGCTCGTCGACCCGAACCTCGTCAACCCCTACTACCAGCGCTGGTCGGTCGGCGTGCAGCGCGCGCTGCCGTGGAACCTCGCCGCCGACGTCTCCTACGTCGGGTCGAAGGGCACCAAGCTCTTCGTCAACGAGGACAAGAACCCCTCGGTGCCGGCGGCGCTCCGCGGCCCCATCCCGGCCGGCTACCCCTCGGCCTGCACGCCGGGCGGCACGGTGACGGCGGCGCAGGCGACGACGCGCTTCGCCGTCGGCTCGCCCTGCCCGCTCTCGAACCGCCTCGACATGCTCCAGGGCTCGCGCCTGATACGCACCAACAGCGGCTCCTCCATCTACCACTCGGGGCAGTTCCTGCTCCAGCGCCGGTTCGCGAACGGACTGGCGACGACCGCCTCCTACACCTTCTCGAAGCTCATCGACAACGCGAGCGAGGTCTTCAGCGTGGTGGAGACGAACCAGCCGCAGCAGGCTTCGTTCCCGGCCATCCTCGGCGGGCAGGCCGCCGAGCGCGCCGTCTCGTTCTTCGACCGCACGCACCGCTTCTCGCTCACCTACGTCTACGCGCTGCCGTTCTTCAGAGACCAGCGCGGCTTCGCCGGGCGCGCCCTCGGCGGGTGGGAGGTCTCGGGCGTGACGACCTTCGAGAGCGGCGTGCCGCTGACGGTGACGAACGGCGCTGACGCCGACGCCATCGGCGGCAACCTCGACCGCCCCGACTACAACCCGGTGGGCGTGCCCGGGGTGCGCGCCGTCCCGGCCGTCGCCACGGCCAGCTCGAACCCGTGCTCCGTCTCCGTCGGGGCGACCTACTACACGAACCCGGACGCGGCCGGCGCCTGCATAGACCCGGCCTCCGCGCAGTACATCGGGTTGCTCGCCGGGTCGGGGCGGCGCGGCAACCTCGGGCGCAACACGCTGCGCTCGCCGGGGACGAACAACTGGAACCTGAACCTGCTCAAGCGCGTGAGGCTGACGGAGAACACGAACTTCGAGTTCCGCACGGAGTTCTTCAACATCTTCAACCACCCGCAGTACGGGCAGGGCAGCATCAGCCCCTTCTCGCCGGCCGCGACCGGCATCGCGGCCAGCGTCATCAACTCGACGCCCGGCCGCTTCCTCCGCCCCGAGTTCGACGAGGGCGGCGGCCGCGTCGTCCGCTACCAGGTCAAGTTCATCTTCTAAACCCCGCCGGGGCACACCCGGCGCTCCGAGCCCCGCGGCCTCCCGACGGCCGCGGGGCTTTTTCTCGCGCGCTATAACAGTATTAACGGTGAGCGCCGCCGTGTCGGGCGTTGACTCGCGGGCGTTTTTGGCTTACAAAGTGTGGGACTCGTACCCCGCGACCTACGGCCTATCCCCGGACTGAGCGAAGGGTGTCCCCGCCCGTTGGACCGAAACCCGATGAGCCCGACGTGTAGACTGCTCTGCCTGCTGCTGTCGTCTCTCCTCGTCATCTTCCCGGCCGCGTCGTGCCGGCGCGGGCCGCGCACGAAGCTCGAATCCGTCGACCCCATCGTGCGCAAGAAGGGCGTGCGCCCGCCGCCCGAGCCCGTCAGCCGCGACCTCGAAGAGCTGCGCGGGCGCGGCACGCTCACCGTGCTCGCGCCCTACAACTCGACCACCTACTTCGTCTACCGCGGCGAGCCGCTCGGCTACGAGTACGAGCTGCTGCGCGAGTTCGCCGCGTCGCAGGGGCTCGCGCTCAAGATGGTCGTCGTCACCGACCCGAAGAGCCTGCTGCCGCTGCTCAACGAGGGCGAGGGCGACATCGCCGCCGCGCGCCTCGTCCCCGTGCCGGAGACGGAGTCGCAGGCGGCCTTCACGCGCGCCCTCTACCAGACCGAGCCCGCGCTCGTGCAGCAGGGCGAGGCGCCGGCCGCCGCGTCGAAGGTGGCCGAGAAGGCGATGGCGCCGGGGCCGGCCGACCCCTCGCCCGAGGTGGACATCCCCGCCCGCCTCGTCACGCACCCGGCGCAGCTCGCGGGCAAGCGCGTAGACCTGCCGGAGCGGTCGCCCTACGAGCGGACGCTCGTCGAGCTTTCGGACGAAATCTCAGGCGAGATACACGTCGTCGAGCTGGGGCAGATACAGGACGAGGCGCTGGCGCAGAAGATCGCGCGCGGCGAGGTCGAGTTCACCGTCATGCAGGCCAACCTCGCCGCGCTGAAGGAGGCCGAGTACAGCAACCTCAAGGTGCGCCCCGTCCTCGGCCGCAAGCACGAGGTGGCGTGGGCCGTCAGGAAGAACTCGCCGCAACTGCTCGCCGCCCTCAACGACTGGATCGCCGACGCGAAGAACTCCGGCCTCTTCTCGCGCATGTACAAGAAGTACTTCGTGGACATGAAGGGCTACATCGAGCGCGCGACGAGCGACTACATGACCTCCTCGACCGGCAAGCTCTGCCCGTACGACGACCTGCTCAGGCGGTACGCGGGCGAGATAGGCTGGGACTGGCGGCTGCTCGCCTCGCAGATGTACCAGGAGTCGCGCTTCAAGCCGGACGCGAAGTCGTGGGCGGGCGCGTCGGGGCTGCTGCAACTCATGCCGGCGACGGCGCGGCAGGTCGGCGTGCGCGACCCCTTCGACCCGGAGGACAACGTGCGCGGCGCGACGAAGTACCTGAAGTGGCTGGAGGGCTTCTGGGACGAGCGCATCGAAGACCAGGGCGAGCGGATGAAGTTCATCCTCGCCTCCTACAACTGCGGCCCCGGCCACGTCGAGGACGCGCAGCGGCTCGCGTCGAAGTACGGCGGCGACCCGCTCGCGTGGGCCGACGTCTCCTACTGGCTCTTGCAGAAGTCCACGCAGCAGTACTCGACCGACGAGGTGGTGAAGTTCGGCTTCTGCCGCGGGCTGGAGCCGGTCAACTACGTCGACCACATCCTGCGCCGCTACGGCCACTACAAGGAGTTCGTCGTCGCGCGGCGCGCCGACCCGCCCCCGCGCGCGAGAAGGGACGCCGCGCGCCGCCCCGGCCGAGAGCCGTGCGGGAGGGGCTGACCGCGGGGGCGCGACGAGGCTTTAGAACCTAGGATTTGAAATCTCAAATTTCAAATTTCAGATTTGAAATTTCAAATCCCAAAGCCGTCGGCGCGTCTGTGGTAAACTCCCTCTCCCCTCCACATCTTCGACCGGAAGGAGTCCCCCTTTGCTCGGCAGAAGAACGCTCGCCCTCGCCGCCTTCGTCGCGGCCGTCTCATTCAACGGTTGTGTGAATCAGGGTTCGACCGCGCCGCCGGGGCCGGCCGCGCCGACTCCCGCGAGTGCCGCGGCCGCGGCCGAGCGCGACGGGTCGGCCGACGCGGAGCTTACGCGCCGGCTGGCGGAGGTCTGCGGGCGCGTGGGCGGAGACTGCGCGGTGGCCGTGACGCACGTCGAGACCGGGCGGACGGCCTCCGTCGCGGGCGACCGCCCGATGCCGCTCTACAGCGTCTTCAAGCTGCCGCTCGCCGTCGCCGTGCTGAAGGGCGTGGAGGAGGGCGGGCTCCGTCTCGACCAGCAGGTGCACGTCGAGCCGGCGGAGGCCGCGCCGGGCGTGAAGGCGAACAGCGACCTCTGGCGAGCGCCGTCAGACCGGACGCTGCGAGAGCTGCTCGAACTCTCCATCGAGCGGAGCGACAACACTTCGAGCGACAGGATGCTCGAACTCGTCGGCGGCCCGGCGGCCGTCACCGAACGCATGCGCGCGCTCGGCCTGCCCGGCATCGAAGTCCGCGCCTCGGTGAAGGAGTTCCTGTCGGGCACAGGCCGACACCCCAACACGGCGACCGCCGCCGACCTCGCGCGCCTGCTCGCGCGGATACAGAAGGGCGAGGCGCTCGCGCCGCCGCAGACCGAAGTGCTGCTCTCGCTCATGGGGGGCGTGGTGACGGGCGACCGGCGGCTGCGCGCGGGCGTGCCCGCCGGCACGCCCGTCGCCGACAAGACCGGCACCGGCCCCGCGACGACGAACGACGTGGGGCTCATCACGCTCCCCGAGGGGCGCGGCCACCTCGCCGTCGCCGTGCTGCTCGACGGCTCGAAGCTCCCGGCCGAGAAGCAGGAGGACGTTATCGCCGAACTCGCGCGCGCCGTCTACGACTCCTACGCCCCGCGCCCGCCGGCCGGAAGGTGATTTGAACCACGGAGACACAGCTTTAAGAATTTGAGATTTGAGATTTCAAATTTGAAATTGCTCTTAGCCGCGTCTCCGTGTCCCCGTGGTTCAATCTCTGTAACCGAATGAGCGTCGTGAAGGGAGAAGCGTTGAAGTCGCCGCTGCCGACGGTCGAGGGCGTCGCGCCGAGCCGGCAGACGCTCCCGCCGGGGGCCTGGCCGACGGTGCTCGACTTTCTGGCGGAGCATCACCCGTCCGTCGGCGTCGAGACCTGGGCGGCGCGGATGCTGAGGGGCGAGGTGGCCGACGAGACGGGGCGCAGGCTCGCGCCCGGGAGCCCTTACCGCGCGGGCGCCTGCGTCTTCTACTACCGCGACCCGGGCGACGAGCCGGCCGCCCCCGAAGAGGAGCTTGTGCTTTACCGCGACGAGCACGTCCTCGTCGCCGACAAGCCGCACTTCATGGCCGTCGTCCCCGCGGGGCGCTACCTGCGCGAGACGCTGCTCGTCCGCCTCAAACGCCGCACGGGTGCGGCGCACCTCGCGCCCGTCCACCGCATCGACCGCGAGACGGCCGGCGTCGTCGTCTTCTCCGTCAACCCCTCGACGCGCGGGGCCTACGCCTCGCTCTTCCAGCGGCGCGAAGTCTCGAAGGTCTACCACGCGCTCGCGCCGCGCGCCCGCCTCCGCTTCCCCGTCACGCGCCGCAGCCGCATCGTCCGCGGCGAGCCCTTCTTCCGCATGAGGGAGGCCGCGGGCGAGCCGAACGCCGAGACGCGCGTGGACGTGCTGAAGACTTCGGGCGGCGCCGCGCTCTACGAGGCGCGCCCCCTGACGGGGCGCAAGCATCAGGTGAGAGTCCACCTCGCCGCGCTCGGGATTCCCGTCCTGAACGACAGGCTCTACCCCGTAGCATTCCCCGAAGGGGAGGACGACTTCTCCGCGCCGCTCAAGCTGCTGGCGAAGTCCGTCTCCTTCCGCGACCCCCTGACCGGGCGCGCGCTCCACTTCGAGAGCGGGAGGGAGCTTTGCCTCTGAAGCCGGCGGCGAGGTGGGGCGCGGGCGCGCCGCGCGTTCCGGCGCGCGCGGCGCGGCTGCTCCTGATGGGCGCGCAGGGGCTGCTCGACGACACCGAGCGCGCCGCGACCCCGGCCGCGCTGCTGCGCCTCGTCACGCGGATGGGCTTCGTCCAGCTCGACTCGATCAGCTACGTCGAGCGCGCGCACCACCTGACGCTCTTCAGCCGGCTCCACGGTTATCAGCGCGAACACCTCGCGCGACTGCTCGAACGAGACCGCACCCTCTTCGAGCACTGGACGCACGACGCCTCGGCCGTCCCCGTGCGCTGGTTCGTCTACTGGAAGCCGCGCTTCGCGCGCGCCGCTGCGCGCATGCGCGCGAGCGCGTGGTGGACGGAGCGCATGGGCGGCGAGCCCGACCGCATCGTCGACGCCGTGCGCGAGCGCATCGCGCGCGAAGGGCCTCTGCGCTCGCAGGACTTCGAGCACGAGCGCGGCCAGTCGTCGGCCTGGTGGGGCTGGAAGCCGCAGAAGGCCGCGCTCGAATACCTCTGGCGCACGGGCGAGCTTGCGGTCGCGCGCCGCGAGAGCTTCCAGAAGGTCTACGACCTGACCGGGCGCGTCTTCCCCGAGCTGCACCGCGCGCCCGCGCCCTCGGAGGAGGAGCACGCCGAGTGGGCCTGCTCGACGGCGCTGGAGCGGCTGGTGATAGCGACGCCGAAGGAGCTGGCCGAGTTCTGGGCCGCGCTCGACCCGGCGCGCGCGAAGCTCTGGTGCGCCGCGGCGGAGCGCACGGGGAGAATCGTCCCCGTGCTGGTCGAGCCGCTCGACCCCGCGGCGGCGAGGCCGCGCCCGGCCTACGCGCTGCCCGACTGGGAGCGCCGCCTCTCGCGGCTGCCCGAGCCGCCCGCGGCGACGCGGCTCCTCAGCCCCTTCGACCCCGTCCTGCGCGACCGCGCCCGCGCGCAAAGGCTCTTCGGCTTCGACTACCGCTTCGAGGCGTTCGTGCCCGAGCCCGCGCGGCGCTACGGCTACTACGTCCTGCCCGTGCTCGAAGGCGACCGCCTCGTCGCTCGCGTTGACCCGAAGTTCGAGCGCGCCGAGGGGCTGCTGAAAATCCGCCGCGTCTTCTGGGAGCCGGGCGTGCGCGCGACCCGCCCGAGGTCGAAGGGGCTCGAAGAGGCTGCCGACGCGCTGGCGCGCTTCCTCGGCGCGCGCGGCGTCGAGTGGACGGAAGTCCCGCCCGCCGCCGCGCGCTGAACGCCCGCGCCCGTTTTCCACAGCCCGCTTTTCCACAGGTGGATTTCCCTGTGGCAGAATCGCCGCCGGAGTCGAACGACTTTCCCGATGACGAAGAACCTTGAGACCTCCTACCCGCGGGAGAAGATCAGAGTCCTCCTGCTCGAAAACGTGAGCGGGTCGGCGGCCGAGGCGTTCGCGCGCGGCGGCTACGCGGGCGTCGAAAGGCTCCCGCGCGCGCTCTCGGAAGACGAGCTAACGGAGGCCGTGCGCGGCGTGCACCTGCTCGGCATACGCTCGAAGACGAAGGTGACGGGGCGCGTGCTGGAGGCGGCCGACCGCCTGCTGGCGGTCGGCTGCTTCTGCATCGGCGTCAACCAGGTGGACCTCGCGGCCGCGACCGACGCGGGCGTGGCCGTCTTCAACGCGCC
>DASVWB010000208.1:0-15878 GCA_036389815.1 Pyrinomonadaceae bacterium
GCCTCGGCCGTCGCGCGCGCCTCCGTCTGCGAGAGCGGGACGGCCGAGGCGACGCGCTCGTGGCGCTCGGCCAGCGCCTCGCCGAGCACGCTCGAACCCGAGCGCTTGCCGTCGAGTTCGGCCGAGACGACCGACTCGCCGGCCTCCTCGTCGAGCGCGCTCTTGCCCGCGATGTCCCAGCCGCTGACCTTGACGGTCGTGCGCTGGTGCGCGAGGTCTGCGAGCGCGGAGAACTCAAGGAGCTGCTCGCCGTACCTGAGCGCGACCGTGCCGGCGTCGCGGCGCGAGCGCGCCTGCGCGTGGAGCGTGCGGTCGTCCACCCACAGCTCGGCGTCCACGGCCGCCGCGCGCTCGCGCAGGAAGGCGAGGTCGCTCTGGTTGACCTGCGTCAGCACGCGGTAGGTCGGCCCGTCCACGTCCACCTGCGGCGTGAGCCCGTGCTGCGAGGCGATCTGGCTGAAGACGTCCGAGTCCGACACGTCGGCGAACGAGCGCGTGCGGCGCTCCATGCGCAAGTCCTGGAAGCGGTCTTCGGCCAGCACGGTCAGGAGCGGCTCCGAAGCCTTCGGGTAGTGCGCCTCCATGCCGGTGACGCGGCCTTTGAAGACCTGCGACTGCGAGCCGGGCGGGCCGAACTCGACCGAGAACTCCTTGCCGAAGTCGAGCGTCCGGCGGTCGAAGTAGAGGAAGCCGGCGTGGTCGTCCTTCGTCCCCCAGTTCGTGAAGGTCGCCTCGCAGCGGAAGAGGCCGAGCGTCGTCTCCTCGACCAGCAGCGACCGGAGCTGGGCGGAGAGGTCGGCCTTCGCCGCCCCGTCCACCTTGAGCGTCGGGGTCGAGGCGTAGAATCCGGTGATGGTCGTGCTGTCCGGCATCGCTCTCCGTTCGTCCCGCCGAGTCCGGCTTCAGTCGGCGCGCACGCGCTCCATACGCTCGCGGCTAACGCGCTCGACGAGGAGCACCTCCTCGGGTCTGACGCTTTGAGACCCCTGCCGCGCGGAGTCGCCGGAGTCGCCGCCGGCGCCGCGCGTCTGCGGCGCGGGCTCCACCTCTATCTCCATTTCGTTGATGACTACTGGCATCGTGTGTCGGCTCCTCCCTTCAGCGCCCCGTCTTGAGGCTCACGCCCGCGCCGCCGCTCAGGCTCGCGCCCGTGCCGGCGTTGAGGCTGGCGCTCGCGGCCTCGCGCGCGCTCACGCCCGCGCCCGCGCTCGCCTTCGCCAGCACGCTCCCCGAGACCGAGGCGCCGCCCGACACGCTCACCCCCGCGCTCAGGCCGACGCCGACGCCGACCGAGGCGCTGGCGTTCACGTCGATGAGCGCGCCGGCCGAGAGGCGCAGCGGGTCGTCGATGTTGTTGGCGGCGGCGATGCCCTTCCAGTCGCCGCTCTTGCCGTTGCGCCCGGCGAGGCCCTGTATGCTGTCGCGGAACTGCGCCGTCTCCAGCGGGCGGCCGCCCCCGCCGCCCTGCCCCTGCTCGCCGGGCAGGAACTCGATCTCCTGCCGCGAGATGCTCAAAGAGATGTTGGCGCGCAGCGGCACGCCCTCCTCCGAGAAGTAGTCGAGCGTCTCGTCCATCGACTCGATCGTGCCGCGGAAGATGAAGCTGCCCCACTCGAACTGCACGCCCGGCGGGACGCGGTTGCTGTCGGAGCCGGAGCCGGAGGCCGGGTCGGCCTTGACGTAGAAGGCGACCTTCTCCGTGAAGGCGCGCACGTCCGTGCCGTCGGCCGTCGTGTCGAAGAGCAGCTCGACGGAGAGCTTGGTGGTGCCGCTGCCGACGAACTGCTTCGAGGAGCCGCCGGGCTGGTCGCCGCCCGCGTTCTTGTTCGAGAACGAGACCTTGAGCGTCGAAGGGTTGAACTGCACGTCCACCGTCTTCGAGGCGTCGCCGTCCTTCGCCGTCTTCTGGTTGGCGTCCCACTTGATGTGCTTGAGCCTGGCCCTCTTCGGCGTAGTCAAGACAGTCCACCCCCTTCAAGGAGTCCGAATCTTCAGCGAGCGGTAGGCGATCTGCGCCTCCTCGACGGCCACCTGCCCGTCCTTCGCGTTGAGCGCCGCGCCCTTGATCTTGACGGGCAGGCAGCCGTAGAGGCTGAAGCGCAGCGCCGGCTCGCCCGCGTTGTTGAGCATCGTCACCTGCCCGAGCGCGGTCAGCCCGCGGCGGTTCGCGCCCTGCCCGTCGTTGAGGCCGCCGGCCGCCGCGTTGAACCACTTCCAGAGGTCGAGGTTCTTCGTCATCCCGCGCTTGAGGGTGAGCTGGCCGTAGGAGACGGGGCCGGGCAGGTGTATCTGTTCGAGGTTGTTGCCGCCCTCGCGCACCGTCTTCGGCTCCATCGACATCTCAAGGCCGTCGCACTCCGCGAACTGCGCGTCGCACAGCGGGCTCGAAAGCCCCGCGCCCTGCGGGTTGTCCACCATCAACTGCACGTCGAAGCGGAAGGCGGTGAACGGGTAGTCGTCGAAGTCGGCCATCGTGTCCCCTCAGCCCTCCCTCGCCTGCAAAAGGTCTTCGGCCACCCGCGTCAGGAGCACGGTGATGAACTCGGCCGGCTGGCTCGGCGCGACCTGTATCTGCGCGACGAAGCGGCCGGCGTCCACGCTCTGCGGCGGGTTGACGCTCGCGTCGGTCGTGACGTTGAAGGACTGCTCGGGGCCCGCGCCCGCGAAGGCGCCGAGCCCGTGCATGAAGAGCAGCGCGTCTTCGAGGACGAGGTGGACGCCGCGGCGGAAGCGCTCGTGGTTCGTCTCGAAGACGAAGTCCATGCCGCGCTCGACGACGAACTTGCGGACGAGGATGAGCAGGCGGCGCACGGAGACCTGGAGCCAGATGGCCTCGTCCGCGAGCGTGTGCGCGCTCATCGCGCGGAAGTCGCGCGCCTCGCGCCGCAGGAAGTTGAACTGCTGCTCGAAGAGGTCGGCCCAGTCCTCGGTCGAGACTTCGGGCGCAAGACCCAGCACGCCCACCAGCGGCGTGTTGGCCGGCGCGACCCAGACCTGACGCTCGCGCTCGCGCGCGGCGATCAGGCCGCAGGCCGCGCCGTCGGGCGGCACGGCGCGCAGGCCGTCGGCCGCGGCGGCGTCGGCGAGCAGCAGCCACGGGTGGTAGACGGCCGCGTAGCTCAGGTCGGCCGTGTCGCGCGCGTCGGTGAAGACGCTGCGGCGGCGCGGCAGGCCCAGCCGCTGGCGGAACTCCTCCTGCCAGCGTACGCAGTGGCGCTTCTCGTAGAAGGCGGGGAGCGCGAGCACCGCGAAGGCGTCGCGGCGCGCCTGGCAGAAGTTGAGCAGCGCGTGGTGGAGCGACGCCAGCCGCCCCAGCTCCGAGATGTACTGCGCGTCGGCCTCGTCGTTGGCGTCGAGCTCTTTGAGCAGCGGAAGCTCCGGCGCCTTCTTCTTCGCGGGCGGCGCGGCGGCCGTCGGCGCGACCGGGGGCGACGCGACCTGCATGGCGCCGCAGCAGCGGAAGTCCGAGAGGTCGGGCGGCGCGGGCGGCGGGGCGGGCGGCGGCTCGGGCTCGGGCGGAGGAGCGGGCGCGGGCCAGTCGCGCTGCACCGCCTCGGGGAGCGCGACGAGCGCCACCTCGCCCGCGAAGAGGAGGCCGTGCAGGCCCTTCAGCCGCAAGTCCTGAACGTAGTAGCGGTCGAACGCCTCGGCCGCGAGCGAGTCGCCCGTCGGCGGCTGGTCGTCGAGGTCGCGGACGAGCGCCTGGTCTACGAAGAGCGTCGGGTCGTACTCGCCGAGGTCGTCGCCGCCGAGGTCGTCTTCGAGCGGGCCGAGTATGTCCTCCTCGCCGAGCACCGAGAGCATGCCGACGGGCAGGAAGGTCAGGCCGTCGCCCTCGACCGGCGAGAGCAGCCCGGCGAGCGCGGCCGGGTCGAGCCTTGCGAGGCGGGAGGGCTCGACGCGCCCGCCGCCGCGTATCTCGCGGAAGAGGTCGGCGCTCGCGGCGGCGGCGGCCGTCGCCTGCGAGCCCTGCGGCGCGGGCGGGCGCGACCCGGCCGCGGCCGTCGGCTCGCCGCCCTCGACGGGGCGGCGCATCTGGCTCGACTCGGTCAGCACGACGTCGCCCCAGAAGCGCGCGTGCCCCTCGTTGAAGGACAGCTCCTCGACCGTCGGCCTCCGCTCCTTGCCGGCGCGCAGCAGGAGGTCGAAGCGCAGGCGCTCGACGCCCGCGAGCGTGGGCGGCGAGGTCTGCGGCAACTGCGCCGCGGGGAGCTGAAGCCCCTGCGGCGCGCGCGCGAAGTACTGCGCCCCGCCGCCCGACTCCTTCGACACGCCGACCTCGGAGACCGAGATGAGCAGCGAGACGTTGTCTATACGCTTCACGCGGAGCAGGTCGCCGGCCGCGACCTTCGGCGCGTCGGGGCCCGCCATCTTGAAGAGGAAGCTCGGCGCGGCGGTCTCCCCGCCCGCGGCCGAGAACTTGCCCGTGACGTAGAGCCGCTCGGCCCCCGCCGGCGTCAGGCGGTCAACGCGGACGACGAGCGGGAGCGCCGCCGGCTGCGCGACCTGCCAGGCGTAGCGCGAGAGCAGTTCGACGCGCTGCGTCGCGCCGGGCGGGGCGGGCTCGGCGGGGCGGCGCACCTCCTCGACGGGGAAGAGGTACTGGCCGCCGTCGGCGAAGCTCAGGCGCAGGAGGTCGCCGCGCCCTATCGCGTCGGGCGCGCTGCCCGTCGCCCACTGAAGCCGCTCGCGCGTGACGCCGCCCTCCGTGAGCGGCGCGAGCACGCGGAAGACCTCTTCGGGCGGCGAGGCCGAGCTGAGCCGCATGGGGAGCGGCGTCGGGCGCAGCCGCGCGCCGAGCCGCAGGGACTCCGACCAGCGCCCCTCCGAAGAGGCGTAGACGCAGGCCGGCGCGGGGTCGGGCTCGGTCGAGAGCGCGTCATATTTGCCCGCGAGCGCGACGAGGCCGCCGAGGCGGAAGAGCGTCCGCGACGACTTGCGCCCGGCGACGCGCACGACGTGGCAGCGGCGCCCGCCCTGCGCGAAGAAGGAGGCGACGGCCGAGGGCAGGTTGGCGTAGACGGTGCGCCCGCCCGCCTCGCGCGCCACGGCCATGTCCCCGCCGAAGACGGCGCGGTACGCGTCGAGGTCTTCGACCGCGACGGGCCAGTCGAGCGGCCCGCGCTCCGCGTAGCCGACGAAGGCGGCCACGTCGAGCGGGGGCAGCCCCGTCCCGGGCGCCCGGCGGCTCGGCAGGAAGTAGACCCCGGGCAGGCGTATGTTCGACGCACGGATCATACGGCGTTTACGGGTTGCGGCCGGCCCGCGCCGCGGACGGCGCGGAGGCTGGCGGCGGCGCGGGCCGAGTCAGACCCGCGCCGTGTCGAAGGGGTTGCCGCGCCTACTCGACGCTGAGGCTCTCGCAGGCGAGCACCAGCTCCTCCATCGCCACGTCGGTGCCGCCCTTGGCGTTGAGGGTCGGCCCCGTGTACTTGATGGGGCGCGCGTTCATGAGCCGCCAGGTCATGACGGGGCCCGAGTGGTCTTCGGCCATCAGCTCGATGGTCACCTGGTCGAGGACGCCGTTCTGCACGCCCTCGCGCACGTCCTTGAGCCAGCCGAAGAAGTCGGCGTCGCCGATGAGGCCGCGCTTGAGCGTCACGTCCGTGACCTTGTAGACGCCCGTGATCTTGCGGACGTGGTTCTGCGGGTCGTTGCCGTTGCGGTACTCGGCGACCGTCGCCTCGATGCCGAAGCCCGAGACCTCCTGAAAGCCCGCGCGGATGGTCTCGGCCCCGCCGAAGCGCGTGGCCGTCACGCGGAAGTTGAATGCGCCGTAAGGGGTGTCGCGGTGGACTGCCATGGTTGTGTCGCTCCCTCTTTAGTCAAAACAGTAGTCAGTAGACAGTAGACAGTAGACAGTAGAAACCCTCGTCAGCCGAACGGTTCGGTCGTCAGCGTCAACGCCCGCGAGGCGGAGCCCTACTGACTACTGACTACTGTCTACTGTCTACTTCCCCCTAGACCTTCCTGTCCGCCGTCCACTGGCCGATGCGGAAGATGACGAACTCGGCCGGCTTGACGACCGCCACGCCGACGAGGCAGATGAGGCGGCCGTTGTCGAGGTCGTTCTGCGTCATCGTCGAGCGGTCGCAGCGGACGAAGAAAGCCTCCTCGGGCTTCGTGCCCATCAGCGCGCCCGACCGCCACTCGTTGAAGAGGAAGTCCTCGACCGTGCGGCGGATGTTGGCCCACAGCGCCTCGTTGTTGTTCTCGAAGACGGCCCACTGCGTGCCCTTGTCCACGGAGTGTTCGAGGTAGGCGAAGTAGCGGCGCACCGAGATGTACTTCCACTCGGGGTCGGAGCTGATGGTGCGCGCGCCCCACAGCCGGTAGCCCCGCCCCTCGAAGAAGCGGAAGCAGTTGATGCCCTCCGGGTTCAGAACGTCCTGCTGCGCCTTGTTCAAGAGCGTCTCGAAGCCGATGGCGCCGCGCACGATCTCGTTGGCGGGGGCCTTGAAGACGCCGTGCTCCACGTCGTTGCGCGCGTAGATGCCGGCGACGAAGCCCGACGGCGGCAAATCCATCTCGCGCACGCCCGTCGGGTCGTTCGGGTCGAGCACCGTCACCCAAGGGTAGTAGAGCGCGGCGTGCTTCGAGTCGAACTTGCCGCGGAAGTTGCGCACCTCGGAGAGGGCGAAGTCGTTCGGCGAGTCGAGGACGGCGACGCGGTAGCGCATCTTCTCGACGTGGGTCAGGAGGTGCGAGGTGATCTGGCTCGCGCGCCGGTCGTCCTCCGTCTCGTCGAGCACGGCCGAGTGGTAGGTCGAGCCCGGCGCGGCGACGATGGAGATTTCCTCGACGCCCTCGAAGGCGAAGAGCCCCGTCATGGTCGGCCCCGTGTCGCTGCCGCGGTAGGTGTTCGCCGACGGGAGCCGGCCGTCGCTCCCGCCCGTCAGCGTGATGGTCGCCGTCAGGTCGGAGGCGCCGGGGCGCTCCTCGTCGGGGCTCGTCGCCTCAAGCTCGGCGGCGGTCGCCGTCTGGCGGCGGAGCACGTCGCCGACCGCGTCGGGGAAGAGCGCGTCGAAGAGGCCGGCGCCGGTGTCGATGGTGTCGAGCCGGATGGCGAAGGGGACGTGCAGGAAGCGGTTGCGCGACTCGGGGCTGTCGGTGAAGTAGCCCGAGAGCGAGTTGCGGCTGCCGGGGTGGAGCGAGAACTCGCCGACCAGCTCGTCGAAGCTGAAGCGGCCGGGGCGGCGCACGCTGACGACGACCGTGATGAGGTGGACGCCGTAGTTGCCCGGCGCGTCGAAGTCTTCGAGCGCGACGGTCGAGCCGTTGTCGAAGGAGACGACGCCGTCGTCGTCGCGCAGCACGTCGTAGAGGCCGGCGGCGACGGGCGTCCCCGAGGGGCCGGGCCCGCCCGGCGAGCCGAGGTTGTGCTGGCGTATGTAGACGAGGTCGTTGTTCGTGAGCCCCGAGATGGTGGCACCCCCCGAGCCGTCGTCGTGCAGGAGGTTCGGGCCGACCTTGGCCGAGATGGTGATGCGCATGTTGCCGCCCGAGCCGGGGAAGCGCGCCCAGATGACGCCCGGCGGCGAGGTGGTGCCCGCCGAAGCCTTGCCCGTGTCGTCGTCCGCCTCGCCGTCGGTGTCGTACTCGTAGACGCGCGACACGTAGAGCTTCGTCCCGCCGTTGTCGAAGAAGGCGCGCACGGCGTGGGCCATGAAGTTCGCCTGCTCCTCCGTGTCGGTGTCGGGCGGCGTCGGCTCGAACACGAGCGAGTCGATGCCGCCGTAGATGCGCTCGAAGTCGGCGAAGCTCGTCAGCAGCTCGGGCTCGCCGCCCACGGGGCCGTAGCGCGTCGGGCCGACGAAGCCGGTCACGGTCGTCGAGACGCCCTCGATGGACTTGGCGCGGTAGCTGACCTCTTCCACGTATACGCCTGGCGCAAGATACTCTGGCATGTGAAGACCTCTCTTTCGGTTTCTAAGGCTCAGACGACCGCCGGCGGCACGAGCCACACGCCGGAGTCCTGTGCCCCCGCCGTGCGCGCCACCAGGTCTTTGCCGAATTCGATTTCCGCCTCCAGCGCCGCGCCGGGCGGCCCCGAAGCGCCCGCGACCGCGAAGACTTCGGCGGCGGACTGGTTCAGAAGCGACGGGAGGACGGGGAAGTAGCGCGGCGTGGAGTCGGCCGGCGGCCGGTCGGTCACGCCCCCCGCCTGCCCCGTCAAGGTGCCCACCCTCCCGCGCTCGTCCGTGGTGATGAACTGCTGGGCCTGCGGCTCGTAGAAGAAGCGGAGCGTGACGGGCCAGCTCAGCTCCGAGATGGTCTGCCTCCCGGCCGTGTTCGGCGACGTGACGGAGACTCCGGCCGGCGGCCGCAGGGGGTTCGGCTCCGGCAGGAAGAGCGCGAACTCGCCGCGCCAGTCGGCCAAAGCGACGTAGACGGTCGGCGGGCTCGTCGCCTCGTACTCGGCCTCGACCCGCGCGAAGCGCGCCGGCCCCGCCGAGCCGTCCGCGAGCGTGCGCGTCGCGTCGCGCAAGGAGCCGCGGATGGTCGTCAGACCGGCGGCGTGCGCGCGCGCCGGGGCGGGGAAGAGGAAGGTCGTCAACAGCTTCGCGCGCGGCAGCGTCAGCCGCATCGCGTAGGGCAGGTAGCGCCCCGCGCCGTCCTCGACGAAGACGGCGAACTCCTTGCCGGGCGGCGAGGCCGGCGGGCTCTGTGCGGGGGCTTCGCCGCCGAACTCGAAGTCGAGCAGGCCGGGCAGGTCGCGCAGCGCGTAGACGCCCGAGCGCGTCAGGTAGGCCGCCGCGGGGCGCGCCGTCCTGTCGGCCGGCAGCGCCGTCACACGCAGCCCGCCGGAGACCTGCGAGCGCGTCGCGATGTCCACGCAGCGCAGGCCCAGAGGCGCCGTCCGCGCCGCGGTCTCCAGGGGCTGGTAAGTCACCCTCATTTAACGCCTCAGTCCCCCTTGAGCGCGCCGTACTCGAAGCGACGCTGTGTGACGGGCTCGCCCTCGGCAAGCTCGCGCATGGACTCGATGCGGACGACGCGCGCGACGTAAGGGACGGAGAGCTGGTAGTCGGCGCTCAGGTCGTCCCAGATGCGCATCAGCTCCTCGTTCGTCAGCGCGCCCGCGATCAGCTCGACCGTCTCGTCGCCGCGGAAGGTCTCGGCGCGCACGCCGTTCAGGAGCGAGGACGAGAGGATCGGGCTGTCTTCCAGCAGCCGCATCGCCCACCCGAGGATGGCGTGCTGGAGCGACGCCTTCGGCGCCCAGGCCGTGACGAAGAAGTGCAGGTCAAGCGGCAGCAGCTCGCGGCGCACGCTTCCCCCCGGGTCTTTGACGAGCGGCGAGCGCTGCGTCGCGTTGAGGTGGACGCGGTAGAGGAAGAGGCTCACGCCCTGCGCCATGTGATCCTTGAAGTCCTCCGTCCCGTAGACCTCGAACTGGAGGTTGGTCGAGGGCTCTATCAGGTCCGGGCGGTACGACTCCTGGAGCAGCCGCATGACCGCTTCGCAGGTCACCTGGATGGCGTGGAACTCGGCCAAGTCTGTTCGGCCCCCTTACTTAAGACCCCGGCCGGCCGCGGCCCTCCGCGCCCCGGGCCGCACCAGCGGGCGGTAGACGAATTCGCGCCCGCCGCTGCCGGAGACGGCGCGCTCGTCGCGGCGGATGAGCCGCAGGTGGTGGAGCCGCCTGAGGCGGTTGCTGGCCGCGCTCGGCAGGAGCCCCAGGCGCTCGCGCAGCTCCCTCGAAGTCAGCTCGCCGTAGCGCTCGACCGCCTTCAGCGTCTCGCGCTCGGCCGCCGTCAGCTTGCCGAAGTGAATCCGCGCGCCGCCGCGCCCCACCGCCGGCAGCACGTCGCCGCCGTGGCGCGCCACGATCTCGACCGACTCGCAGAGGTCGCGGTTGCGCTCGTCCACTAGGAAGAGGATGAAACGCTCCTCGAACTTCGCCGTGCGCAGCACGTCCACGACAGAGAGCGCCTCCTTGAGCGCCTGGTTGCTGGCCTGGCGGACGCGGCTCAGGTCTACGAGGAGCACGCCCTCCTTCGGGAGCCTGCGCAGGCTCTGGAAGGCGACCTTGTAGACCCTGTGCCCGGCCTCCCTGCCGAAGAGCAGCCCGCCCGGCGCCAGCCGCGACACGTCGAGCCGGTCTTCGAAGGATTCGGCGAAAGAGTCGGCGCGTGCGGCCTCTCTTTTCCGCTTGGGGGGCGTGGGGCTCAAAATGACGCTCCGCCCGCGAAGAGCTGTCGGGCGAGTCTGAACCGCCGGATGGGGACGCACGCGGCGCGTGCGTCCCCGTGCGCGGCCGCGCCGTCGGGGGGCTGCGGGTCGAAGCCGTGCGCGGGCCTCGGACGCGCTCATGATGTCACGCGGGGCGCGGGAAAACTTGGCGGATATTTCTCGGCGTGCGGCATTTCTTTCGATTCGCCGCGGTACTTGCGGGGCGTGCGCCTGTACTCGGCGCGGAAGGCGCGCTCGAAGTGCGAGAGGTCGTTGAAGCCGACCTCCAGCGCGACGCGCGTCACGGGCATCTCGGTGCGCGACAAAAGCTCGGCCGCGCGGCGCAGGCGCACGCGCCCGAGGTAGCTGACGAAGCCGACGCCTACGCGCTCGCGGAAGACCTTGCTGAAGTGGCAGCGGCTGTAGCCGGCGGCGCGCGCCGCGTCGTCGAGCGTGAGGGGCTCGCTGTAGCGCCCCTCTATCAGCGCCAGCGCGCGGCCGATGCCGGGGCCGGCCGCCGCCGCCTTCGGCTCGTAGAGCCTGAGGGTCGGCGAGACCTCCGAGCAGTTGAAGCCCCCGCCGGCCGCCTGCTCGGGCGCGGGCGCGCCTTCGCCGGCCGCGCCCGCCGCGTGCGGCGCGCCGCCGACGAGCGCGCTCACCAGCGCGTCCTGCCCCGGCCCCGCGCCGAGCGCGACGACGGGCGTGTCCCTGCAAATCTCCCACGCACCGCGCGCGACCCCCTCCCAGCCGAGCCGCGTCGCGCAGCCCGAGAGCAGGATTAAGTCCACGCGCGTGAAGCCGAGGGCGTGCGGGATGTCGTCGAAGAGCAGCGTGTAGAGCACGCTCCAGCGGTTCGCCATCGCGGAGGCGACCACCTTCCCGCACTCGCGCCAGGGGCCTACGGCCAAAAGTGTCTTAGACATCGGGATGACCTCCGCCGCGGCGCGCGCCTCGGAGGGGCGGGCCGGCGGACTCCTTTAGTGCTTTTTAGTAAAAGCGCTCGCGCGCGGGGACACGCCCGCCGGGCGGACGCGCCGCGGCCTCAAGGGCGCGCGGCGGCGGCGGCCGTCGGGTCGTTCGCTTTTAGGAGGAGGTGCGCCGGCCTGCGGGCGCCTCGGTCATCCGTCTGTTTGAGCTTGGGGCGGGCGCGCGGCCTTCCGCGCGGCGTCGGGCGGGATATAGGTGTGTCACGGTGCAGACTCTCCAGGGGTGGAATTTGAGCCGGCGCCGCACTTTGCGCTAGGATACCTGCTGCGGGCGATGTATCTCCGGCGCTTTCGTGCGGCGGTAGTTACATTGTCACGGGCCCCGCCGCTATTTGCCGATAGCGGTGGGGTCTTCTCTTTGGTTGGGCCGGGAATTTTTGGCCGGGCGTCTGAACCGGGATGCGTCACGCACGGGGCGTGTTCCGAGTGCTTAAGTCGGCAGCCGTGGGGCGTGCATCGCGGTGAGGCAAACGCCTGGTCGCGTAAGTGTCAGTTTAAAAGAACTAAGCGGAAACGCTGACGATTCGAGAGGCATCAGCCCTTGGAATGCATGCGGGGCAACTGCCGAAAAGGGCGAGGGGACGGTAACTCGGGATTCAAGGCAGCCGGGAGGATAAGCCCATCGCGCGGATAAGTCAACAACAATTTTGCATGCGGCCGTACCGGCCTGAGTTGAATGATTCGCGCGTTTTAGAAAACGCGCTTTCGCGCGCCGCCGCCGCCGGCGGCACACGTCGCGGGTAATTTTCGCCGCCGCCGCGCGGCTCGTCCGACGCGCCGGAAAAGCTTGATGCGCGGCGCGTGCGCGGGCTAAACTGTGCGCCCCGGCGGAGTAGTCTTTTCTGCGGCCCTGCCCTTTTCGGCCGCGCAAGCTTAAACAGTTTCGGCTCCTTCTTGCCCCGTCTCTGGCGGCGCCGCCCGTGCGGCGCCACGCCTCACCCCCTTTGCGGCCCCGCGGCGCGTGCCCTCGCGCGGCGGGCGCCGCCCCTTTGCCCGCTAACCCCGAAGAGGAGAATCCTTGATGAGAACACTAAGCAAGCGTGCCGCGCTCGTGTGCGCGGCGGCGCTCCTCGCGCTCGCCGCGCTCGTGCCCCTCGCCCCCGCCTCGCGCGCCCGCCAGTCGGCGGCCGAAGGCTTCGAGAGCGGCACGAAGACCTCTTACGCCGCCGCGGCCGTCTTCCTCTCGACCGGCTGGTGGTACATGGACGACGCGCTCATCGGCAACCTCTCGACCGACCGCAAGACCGGCGCGCAGTCCGCCCGCATCAGAAACGTCGGCGCCCTTAACACGCAGTTCGACTACGCCTCGGCCGGCACCGTCACCGTCCAGCACGCCGTCTTCGGCACCGACGGCGCGTCCTCCTGGGAACTCTGGGTCTCGACCAACGGCGGCTCGACCTACTCGAAGGTCGGCTCGACGGTGAGCACCTCTTCGACCTCGCTCGCCACCGCCAGCTTCGCCGTCAACTCGCCCGGCCCCGTGCGCCTCTCGATACGCAAGACGGCGGGCGGCGCCAACCGCGTCAACATCGACAACGTCACCGTCAACCCCTACTCCGCGCCGCCTCAGTCTTCGAGCGTCCACCTGACGATGGGCAACCCCTCGAACGCCGTCGCCGACGTGAACCAGCCGACCAACTACCTGCTCGACAAGCCGCAGTTCGCCGTCTCCTACCACCGCGACAAGGGGCGGCCGAACTGGGTGAGCTGGCACCTCGACTCTTCGTGGCTCGGGAGCACGCCGCGGCAGGACGACTTCCGCAACGACGCGACGCTCCCGGCGGGCTGGTATCAGGTGCAGGCGACCGACTACTCCGGCTCGGGCTTCGACCGCGGGCACCACTGCCCCTCGGCCGACCGCACGCTGACGGTGGCCGACAACTCCGCGACCTTCCTGATGACGAACATGATGCCGCAGTCGCCCGACAACAATCAGGGCCCGTGGGCGAACATGGAGAACTACCTCCGCACGCTGACGAGTTCGGGCAACGAGCTTTACATCGTCATGGGCGGCGCGGGCTCGGGCGGGACGGGCTCGAACGGCGGGACGACGACGACCGTCGCCGGCGGCCACGTCGCCGTGCCGGCGCAGGTGTGGAAGGTGGTCATCGTCCTGCCGTCGGGGACGAACGACGTGTCGCGCGTGACGACCTCGACGCGCACCATCGCCGTCATCATGCCCAACACGCAGGGCATACGCACGGCCGACTGGAAGACCTACCGCGTGAGCGTCGATCAGGTGGAGACGCTCACCGGCTACGACTTCTTCTCCAACGTCCCGGCCACGGTGCAGTCGGTCATCGAGTCGCGGGTGGATAATCAGTAGTAGGCAGTAGACAGTAGACAGTAGACAGTAGACAGTAGACAGTAGAAAAAGAGGCAGCGCGGCTTTCATCGCCAACCGATGAGAGGCGCGCTGCCTTTATCTCTCCCCTACTGTCTACTGTCTATTGCCTACTTCAACTGCGGTATGCGCGCGAGCGCGTCGAAGTCGGGGCGGCGGAGCGAGAGCCGCCGCGCGAGCCACTCGGCGCGAGCGCGCCGCGCCTCGGCGTCAAGCTCGTGCCCGGCGTCGTAGAAGCCCGCGCGCGTGGGCGCGTTGAAGCGCGCGAAGTCGCGGCGCACCATCGCCTCCGTGATGGGCTTGTCGCGCCGGCCGTACTGTAGGAAGACCGCGGCGGGGGCGCTGTGGCCGACGAAGTGCCTGGGCTCGTCCCAGGCGTATTCGCGGAAGAAGGCGCGGAGCGCCGCGTCGCCGTAGCGCGCGCGCATCTTGACCATCCCGGCGTTCGAGGGGTCGAAGACGTACGCCTCGTCGTCGTACGCCCCGGCCATGAGGACGAAGGAGCCGATGCGCTTCTCGACGCCGGCGAGGATGGCGCCGACGTGCGCGTCGAAGCTGTGGCCGACGTAGGCGACGCGCCCGGGGTCAACGCCGCCGCGCGCGAGGAGGAGGTCGAGCCCGCGGCGGAAGTCTACGACCTGCTGGCGCGCCGCCTCGGCCGACTGCGCCGCGCCGCGCATGTCGTCAGCCTCGGGCACGAAGCCGGGGCGGACGAGGGGCGCGTCTATCAGGAGCGAGACGGCCCCGGCGCGCGCCAGCACCACGGCCTCTTCGAGAAACTCGCGGCGGTTCCTGAGCGGCGAGCCCTCCATCATCCAGTGCCCGAAGAGGACGGCGGCGAAGGGGCCGGGCCCGTCCGGCACGACGAGGTAGGCGGGGACGCGGCCGCCGCGAGGGCTCGCGTAGGTGAGGTCGATGACGGCCACGCCCGGCCGCCTGTCCCTGCCGACCTCCTTCACGTCGAGCGGCGCCTTCGCGTCGTAGTCGAACTGCCTGACCAACTCCTCGAAGCGCGGCGCGGCCGCCCCCTGGCCGAGCGCCGCGGCCGAACAGGCGAGCACGAAGACGAGCAGCAGCGTGGTTCTCATCACCCTCCCCCCGGCCTTAGTTGAGGCGGTGCGCGACGAGGCGGTCGCCCTTCGAGACGTAGAGCAGCCCGGCGCCCTCGTCGCTGATGAAGCGCTCGTCCGGGTCGCCGAGGCGCACCTCGCGCGCGGCGCGTCCCGAGTCGATGTTGACGCCGACGAGCCCGCGCCCGCCGCCGCGCAGGGAAGTGTAGAAGTACATCCAGCGCCCGCGCAGCGCCGCGAGCCTCTGCGTCCGCAACAGGAAGCGCGACAGGCGCGCGAGCTGGCTCGAAGGGTCGAGGCGGTCGAGCAGGCGCTCGGACACGTCGCCCGCCGACACGCCCGCGCCGGCGGCCACGCGCGGCCTCGTCACGACGCTCCCCGACGCGACCGTCGCCGCCCCGCGCCGCACGCGCGAGAGCACGCCGAAGGTCGAGAGCCGCTCGGCCGCGTAAGACCGCGCGTAAGAGCGCGAGTAGTCGGACGCGAGGCCCGACAAGTCCGCGAGCGTGACGTGCGCGGCCAGCCCCGAGAAGCGCAGGCCGCCGAGCGCGCCGACGAGCCGCGCCCCGCGGAAGACGTTCGACACCGCGCCGCCGTAGCGGAAGTAGAGCGACGCGGCGCGCGCCGCGACCGCCCCCACCGTGCGCAGCAGCCCCCTTCCGGGCGGCTCGTGCCGCTCGCGCCAGAGCGGCGTCGCCGAAGCCCCCTCGAAGGCCGCCAGCTCGTTCTTGCCGCCGAGCACCAGCTCGCCCCTCTCGTTCAGGAGCACGAAGGCCGCGGCCTCCACCCCGTGCGAGACCTTCAGGCGGCGCCTGCCCGTCAGCGAGTCGAGCAGGACGAGGTCGTCGCGGTCGGCGAGCGCGACCGTCCCGGCGTTCGGGAGCGCGACGTTCGTCAGCCCCTTGTCCGCGCCCTTGTAGCGCCAGACGGTCTTGCCCGTGGCCGCGTCAATCGCGCTCACGCCGAAGGGGCCGCGCGCCGCGGTCTCGCCGTCTTCGAGCCGCGTGAACTGCCCGCCCGTCCTCACGTAGAGCACGCCGCCCGCCAGCACCATCTCGGGCGTGAGCCCCAAGTCCTTCGACTCCCACGCCACCTCGCCGTCCGCGCGCGAGACGGCGCGCACACGCCCGCGCCCCGAGATGTAGACGAAGCGCTCGTCGGCCACGGGGTCGGCCTCCGTGAGCGCGAGCCCGTCCTCGTTGACCTTGAACTTCTCGCGCCTGCGCTCGCGCCCCGTGCGCGCGTCGAGCGAGGTCAGCCCCTCGTAGAAGAGGTAGAGCCGGCCGTCGAGGAACGCGGGCG
>DASVWB010000209.1:0-21379 GCA_036389815.1 Pyrinomonadaceae bacterium
CACGAGCCCCGCGAGCACGACGGCGAACACGGCGAGTTGGGTCTTCTTCTGTCTCATCCTTGAACTCGAAACCGCCCGGCCGAACTTTGGAGGATTATAGCCCGAAAACCGCGGGGAGGTAAGCCTCCCGCGCACAGCAATTGAGACGCGCGGGCGAGTCCGTAAAGTTGACGGTCAGACTGCGTGGCCGGCGCGACTCTGTTAAAATGGCGCCGCCGGAGCGGGCCCGGAGGCCCCCGACGGACGCGGGGCGCGCGCCGGCGCTCTAACCCGACATCAATCTTCAGAAAACAGGCGGAGAAGGCCAGAGATGCCACTTGAGTCAAACAGCGCGGCGAGCGTCTCGCCGGCGCTCGTCTTCGAGCTGGAGAACGGCAGCAACTTCACCTTCAACTTCCAGATGGACGGCCGTGTCACCATCATCGGCTTTCAGGAGGGGCGCGCCGTCACCGGCACGCTCTCCGAAGAGCAGGCCGAAGAGCTGCGCGACGCCATCGGCGAGTACATACACAAGAGGAAAGGATGAGGGGAGGTAGACAGTAGGCAGTAGACAGTAGACAGTAGGGCTCCGCCGGGCGGACGTTAACGCTTTCACCCTAACCATTCGTTAGCAGCGGTTTTTCTACTGTCTACTGCCTACTGCCTACTGTCTACTTCCCCCGCTTGACCCCCCGGCAGTCGAGCGGGCAAGATTTCAGCCTATGTTTTACCGAGCCCCCGCCCCGCCCGTGTCCGGCCGCGTCTCCCCGCTTCAGAAGATCGTCTCGGCCCTGCTGGTGCTGGCGGCGCTGGCGCCGTGTGCGCGTGCGCAGTCGCGTGCGGAAGGGTTCGGGCGCGAGCTGGACGCGGCCGGGCCCGTCGAGCTGCGCGTGAGGAACCGCACGGGGCGCGTGACGGTGTCGGCGGAGGAGGGGCTGAAGCAGGTCGTGGTGCGCGCGACCTCGGCCGCGGGGCTCGCGGTCACGGAGCGCGACGTGCGCGTGACGCAGGCCGGCGGCACGGTCGCCGTCGAGGTCGAGCGCGAGTCGGCCGCCGCGCGCCCGGGCGACGGACGCAAGGTCGTCGCCACCCCCGCGCAGGTCGAGCGCGAGCGGATAGACCTCTCGGTGCGCGTCCCCGCGCGCTCGCGCGTGTGGGTCGAGACGGAGGCGGGCGCGGTGGACGTGGTCGGCAACCTCGCAGAGGCGGAGGCGAAGACCGACACGGGCACCATCCGCGCCGACGTGCCGACGGACGACCTGCGCTACAGCTTCCGCTGGACGCTCAGCCGCCCGCGCTTCTTCTCCGAAGTCGAGCTGCCGAAGGTGAAGACGAAGCGCGGCGGCGTCTCCGAAATCGCCGGCCGCTTCCCCGAGGAGAAGAAGAAGAAGGGGAATAAGGAGAAGGGTGCGGCCGAAGACGCCGACGCCGACGAGTCGGAAGAGTCAGCCGAGGCCGACGCGTCCGCAGAGCCGGCGCGGGGGGCGAAGCCCGACGCGAAGGGCGAGGGCGACAGGAAGTCCGAGCGCGAGCGGGCCGAAGAGGCGAAGCGGGATGAGCGCCGGAAGAAGGAAGAGGCCGAGAAGAGGGAGAAGGCCGCGCGCGCCGAGGCGAAGAAGGCCGCCGCAGACCTGCGCGTCCGCCTGAGCCTTGAGACGGCGCGCGGCGTCGTCCTCTTCGGCGTCAAGGACGAGGCGCGCGTCCCCTCCGACCTGCGCGAGCGCACGCTCACCGAGGCCGCCCGCGCCATCATCCGCAGCGGCGACACCGAACTCACGGACGCCATCCGCAAGGTCGCGCCGCGCCTCGTCGGCGAGTACGCCGAGACGCTCGGCGGCCGCCGCGGCGGCCCCACGCTCGGCTCGCGCGCCGCGAGCCCCTTCGACGTGCGCGCCGCCGCCGGGACTTCGCTCGCACGCGTGCAGGCGCGCGTCACCGACCGCACGGGGCGCGCCATCTCGGGGCTCACAGCGAAAGACTTCACCGTCACGGAGGGCGGCGTCGAGCGCGCCGTGCGCGAGGTCGTGCCGACGACCGCGCCCTTCAACCTCGTCCTCCTGCTCGACGTTTCGGGGAGCGTCGAGGAGCGGATAGACTTCATCCGCAAGGCCGCGCTCGCCTTCCTCAACACGGCCGGCCCGCAGGACCGCATCGCCATCGTGAGCTTCCGCGACGACGTGCAGCTCGTCTCGGAGTTCACCTCCGACCGCCGCGTGCTGACCGAGCGCATCAAGGACATCCAGGCCGGCGGCGCGACCGCGCTCTACGACGCGCTCGGCTACTCGCTCGTGGACGTGCTGCGACCCTTGCGCGGCGAGCGCACGGGCGTGGTCGTCCTCTCGGACGGCGACGACAACCGCTCGTTCCTGACCTTCCCCAACATCGTGGACGCCGTCTACGAGACGGGCGCCATCATCTACCCGCTCTACGTGCCCTCGGGGCTCATCCCCGCCTCGGGCGCGCCGGCCGCGGCCGTGACGCTCGACCCGACGCGCTCGCGGTTCCTTGAGCTGACCTCGCGCGCGGACGAGGAGGGGCGCAGGCTCGCGGAGGTCTCGGGCGGGAGCTACTACCCCATCACGCGGCTCGAACAGTTGCAGCGCGCCTACGACGACGTGGCGGCGCAACTGCGCACGGCCTACACCATCACCTACGAGACGGACGCGCGGGCCGGCGCGGACTCGCGCGTGCGCGTGAAGGTCTCGCGCGAGGGCGCGTCCGTGCGCCTGAGCCCGGCCGTCGGCGTCTCGTCGGCGGCGGCCGCGCCGGGGCGGTAGTTTTTCAAAGAGCAAGGGGTGAGATGTTTTCAACTTCTTCCGTCGGCCGCCGCAGCGGGCTCGTTCTCGCGCTGCTCATCTCGATGGCCGCGCTCGGCGCGCAAGTCCCGCGCGCGCAGGAGCCGGCGCCCCCGCCCGCGCCGCGGCAACAGCCGACCCCGACACCTCCACAGAGCCCGACGCCCACGCCTTCGACGACCCCGGCGGAGGCCGAGGAGGTCGAGCGCATCGACACCGACCTGACGGCGGTGCTGCTGTCGGCGTTGGACGAGAAGCGCCGCTTCGTCACGACGCTGCGCGCCGAAGACCTGCGCCTGCTCGAAGACGGCGTCGAGCAGCGCATCCAGACCTTCGAGCGCGAGACGGACGCGCCGCTCTCGCTCGTCCTGCTCGTCGACACCTCGGCCTCGCAGGAGAAGGTCATGGAGCGCGAGCGCGAGGCCGCGTCCGCCTTCGTCCGCTCGGTGCTCCGGCCGGCGAAGGACACGGCGGCCGTCCTCTCGTTCACGGGCGTCGTGCGGCTCGACCTGCCGGCCACGAACGACGCCGCGCGCCTGCTCTCGGCCATCTCCGCGCTCAAGGTGCAGTACACGGAGGCGAGCCCCGAGTGCCAGGACGAAGACGCGCCCGAGGAGGTGCAGCTCCGCTGCCGCACGGGCGTCTGGGACGCGGTCGTCGTCTCGCTGCGCGAGGTGCTCTCGAAGACGCCCGAGCGCACGCGCCGCGCCGTCATCCTCCTCTCCGACGGCGACGACACGTCGAGCCGCGTCCGCCTCTACCAGGCGGCCGAGGCTGCCGTGCGCCTCAACACGGTCGTCTACTCCGTCGGCATCCGCGACAAGGACTTCGGCTTCGGCGAGATGCGCCGCGACTTCCTGCAAGACCTCTCAGACCAGACGGGCGGCCGCGCCTTCTTCCCCAAGCGCCCCGAAGACCTCGGCGCCGCCTTCGCACAGATCGAGCAGGAGCTGCGCTCGCAGTACCTCATCACCTACACCCCCACCAACCGCGCCCGCGACGCCTCCTTCCGCCGCCTCCGCCTCGAACTCACCAACCCGCAACTCAAGAAGCAGAAACTCCGCCTGCTCTACCGGCAGGGCTACTTCGCAAGAGGGAAGTAAGAAGTAGACAGTAGACAGTAGACAGTAGACAGTAGACAGTAGAAAACCCTTCTCGCTCGTGCCGTCAGCTTGTCTCACTCAACCCCCGCAGAGCGGAGCCTACTGTCTACTGTCTACTGTCTACTGTCTACTTGCGTCTACTGCCTACTGCCCTCTTGCCTTTTCCCCCCTCATCCTTCATCCTTCCGTCGAACCATGTCACGCCCCATTCTGATGTCTTTGTTCGACGAGACGGAGCGCCGGCCGCTGACGGTCTCGGAGCTGACCGCGCAGGTGCGCGGGGCGCTCGAAGGCCGGTTCGCTTCCGTGTGGGTCGAGGGCGAGATTTCCAACTTCCGGCAGGCCGCCTCGGGCCACTGGTACTTCACCGTGCGCGACGACGCGGCGCAACTGCGCGCGACCTGCTTCCGCGGCGTCAACAGCCGCATACGCTTCCGCCCGTCCGACGGGCTGTTGGTGCGCGCGCGGGGCCGGCTCACCGTCTACGAGCCGCGCGGCGAGTACGAGATACTCGTCGAGGCGCTCGACCCCGTGGGCGCGGGCGCGCTGCGCGTCGCCTTCGAGCAGTTGAAAGAACGGCTCGCCGCCGAGGGGCTCTTCGACGAGTCGCTGAAGCGCGAGCTGCCCGTGCTGCCGCGCCGCGTCGGCGTGGTGACGAGCCCGACGGGCGCGGCGCTGCGCGACATCATCCGCACGGTCGAGCGCCGCACGCGCACCGTCAGCCTCCTCGTCGCGCCGACGCGCGTGCAGGGCGAGGGCGCGGGCGCCGAGGTCGCGCGCGCGATACGCTCCCTGAACGAGCACCACCTGCGCGCGGTCGAGTCCGGCACGACTGACGAGCAGTTGGACGTCATCATCGTCGGGCGCGGCGGCGGTTCGAGCGAAGACCTCTGGGCCTTCAACGAGGAGGAGGTGGCGCGCGCCATCCGCGCGTCGCGCGTGCCCGTCATCTCGGCCGTCGGGCACGAGACGGACTTCACCATCGCGGACTTCGCGGCCGACGTGCGCGCGGCGACGCCGACCGCCGCGGCCGAGATCGTCGCCGAGCGCGAGGACGAGATAGGCGGCTACGTCGAGCGGCTGACGCACGGCCTCGTCAACGCCGCGCGCTACCGCCTGCTGGCCGAGCGCGCGCGCGCGCAGGAGGCGGCGATGTCGCCGGGCTTCGACGAGGTGCGGATGCGCCTGCGCGTGGCGCGCGAGGAGTTGTCGGACGCGCGCTGCCGTCTGGAGAACCGCGGCGGCGAGCTGAACCGCGCGGCGCGCCGCAGGCTCGACGCCGTCGTCAAAAAACTCTCGCCCGCGCGGATGGCCGCGGAAGCCTCGCGCTCGCGCGTGCGGCTGACGGTGGGCGGCGCGGCGCTCGAAGCGGCCGCGCGCGCGCGCCTTGACGACGGGCGCTCGCGGCTCGTCGCGGCCGCGGCCGCGCTCGACGCGATGTCGCCGCTCGCGGTGCTCGGGCGCGGGTACGCCCTCGCGCAGGACGGGCGGGGCAGAGTCCTGCGCTCGTCGCGGGCCGTGAAGACGGGGGAGGGCGTGCGCGTGCGGCTGGCCGAGGGCGCGCTGCGCTGCCGCGTGGAAGGTATCGAGGGGGAGGGCTGATGCCGCAGGGGCGCAAGAGCCGCATCGTGATAGACGTCGACCGCGCGCGGGCGGAGGCGGAGCAGAAGCGCGCGGGCCGCTTCGGGCGCGCGGGCCGCACGATGTCGGTCACGGGGCTGATCGTCGTCGGCCTCCTGCTGGCCGCGCTCGTCGGGTCGTACGCGTGGTACCAGGGCTTCAAGAAGAGCCCGCCCTACAGCCTCGCGCTCCTGCTCGACGCGGCGCGGCGCGACGACGCGCCGGCGGTCGAGACGCTGATCGACTCCGACAAGATAGCCGAGGGCTTCATCCCGCAGGTCATCGAGAACCTCGCGGGCGCGGGCTCGCAGCTCCCGCCGCAGGCGCGCGCCTCGCTCAACACGGCGCTGCCCGCGCTGCTGCCGCGCGTGCGCGAGAGCGTGCGCGACGAGGTGGCGCGCACGCTGAAGGGGCTGCCGCTGGGCGAGGCGTCGCGGCTCCCGTTCTTCGCCCGCGCGCTCGGCGTGCGCCAGGCCGCGACCGTCCAGGAGAACGGCGACGCGGCGACCGTCGCGCTCAAGGCCGGCGACCGCCCCGTCGAACTCTCGATGCGGCGCAACGGCGAACTCTGGAAGGTCGTCACGGTCAAAGACCCGCAGCTCGCCTCCGAGATAGCCACCCGCCTGGCCGCGAGCCTCCCCGCCGGCCCGCAGCCGCAACCGCAGAACCCGCCGCGCCGAAGGGGAAGGTGAGGGGATTGATGGGTGGTGAGTGACGAGTGATAGGAAGGAAGACCCGGGCCTTATCTTCCTTCTCGTCACTCATCACTCGTCACTCGTCACCAGACAACAGAGATGCCGAAACGAGAACAGTCTAAGGGCGCGCCGGCGAGCTTCGAGGCGCAGCTCGCGTCGCTTGAGCGCATCGTGCGGGAGTTGGAGCGCGGCGACCTGCCGCTGGAGCAGAGCCTTGAGCTGTTCGAGCAGGGCGTCAAACTGTCGCGCGAGTGCCAGGAGCGCCTGAACGAGGCCGAGCGGCGCATCGAGGTGCTGCTGCGCGGCGGCGACGGCTCGACCATCGCCGTCCCCTTCGAGTCGGACGAACTCGCCGAGGACGAACCGGAGGCGGATGACGAGAGCGTCTTCTGAAGAGCCCGCCGCCCCGGCCGGGGAGAGGCGCGAGGCTTCGCCCGAAGAGGTTCGCGCCTACGCCGAGCGCGTGCGCTCGGAGGTCGAGGCCGAGCTGGAGCGCCTCGTCCCCGCCGAGATGGAAGACCCGTCCTCCGTCCACGCGGCCGTCCGCTGGAGCCTCTTCGCGCCGGCCAAGCGCTTCCGCCCGCTGCTCGTCACGGCCGCGGGCGAGACGTTCGCCGCGCCGCGCGAGAGGCTGCTCCGCACCGCCTGCGCCTTCGAGCTGCTGCACACCTACTCGCTCGTCCACGACGACCTGCCCGCGATGGACGACGACGACCTGCGCAGGGGCCGCCCCACCTGCCACGTCAGGTTCGGCGAGGCGACGGCCATCCTCGCGGGGGACGCCCTCCAGGCGCTCGCCTTCCAGACGCTCGCCGAGACGGACGCGCTCGACGCGCCTTTGCGCGTCCGGCTCGTCTCCGAACTCGCGCGCGCCGCGGGCACTCCCGCCGGGATGGTCGCGGGGCAGGCGCACGACCTCGCGGCCGAGTCGCGCGCCGACGTGGGCGGCGAGGAACTCGAACGCATCCACCGCCGCAAGACCGGCGCGCTCATCGCGGCCGCCGCGCGCGCGGGCGCGCTCGTGGCCGGCGCGCGCGAGGCGGAAGTCGCGGCCGTCGGCGCGTACGCGCACGAGCTGGGGCTGCTCTTCCAGATCACCGACGACCTGCTCGACGTGACGGCCACGGCCAACGACCTCGGCAAGACACCGGGCAAGGACGCGCGCGCCCGCAAGGCCACATACCCCGCGCTCTACGGCCTCGAAGCCGCGCGCCGCCACGCCGCAGAGGTTTACGAAAGGGCGTGCGCCGCGCTCGACCCGCTCGGCGTGCCCGCCCCGCTGCTCCGCGGCCTCGCGCGCCTCGTCCTCCAACGCCGCGCATAGGCCCGCCAGAAAAAGCGAAGGAGGATGAGAGTTGGCGTGTCTCTCATCCTCCTTATCACCCTAGAGTCTGGCCCCTCTTATCACTTATCACTCATCACTCATCACTCCGTAAACGTGACCTCGCCGTCCACGACGCGCGCGAGGTAGCGGCCGTCGCGCATGACCCAGGCGACGCGGCGGCCGGCGCGGGCGAGTTCCGCCCACTCGCTCGCCTTGCGCGGGTTCTGCTCGACGAGGGCGCAGTCGTGCGGGAGTTCGACGTGGCGCAGTCCCGAGTGCCGGAAGCGGCGCACGCCGCGGCCGCCGCCGAAGAGCTTCTCGAAGGCGACGAGGATGACGCCCGCCTCCGGCACCTCTTCGTCAACGGGTTTATCTGTCTCCGCCATCGCCTTTGAGTCCCGCGGGAGTTCAGGAGGGTTGGCCGGCGCCGGTCGGGCCGCCGCTTTGCGCGCCGCCGTCGCGGCGCGCGAAGCTGTTGACGAGGTCGATGAGTTCCCTTGCGCGGAAGGGCTTCGAGATGTACGCGTCGAAGCCGGCTTCGAGCGCGCGCAGGCGGTCCTGGTTGGCGGCGAACGCCGTGACGGCGACGCAAGGCACGGAGCGCGTGCGCTCGTCGGCGCGCAGCTCGCGCAGCAGACCCCAGCCGTCGAGCGCGGGCATCGAGAGGTCTATCAGCGCGACGGCCGGCGCCTCCTCGCGCGCGGCGTCCAGCGCCTCGCGCCCGTTGCGCGCCTCGCGGATGGAGTAGCCCTCGGTCTCCAGCATCAGGCGCAGGAGTTCCCGGTTGTCGTCGTAGTCGTCTGCGATGAGAATGCTGTCAGGCATCGTCGGGAAAGTTCGTCGGGCTCCTTCCGTCCGGGAGAGCCACGCGCCGGATGCCGGGCTCAGGCCACAGATGATAAATCGAAAACTGAAAATCGCAAATCCGAAACGGCCAAAAAACGGGTCTCTTGACACCTTTCGGGCGCGGCGTCCATAATCCGAAGAGCCCGCGGGCCGGGCGTTTACGGCCGCCGCGGGCGCCGCCCGGAGAGCGAACCCGACCGGTCGTCGCCGCGCGCGAGCAACCCCCCTTCTTGAAGCCGGTTCCAGCGGCGCCTCGACTCCGCGCCGAACCCAACAGCCCACAAAGGAGACAGCCGACGTGTCCAGCGTTGACTTGGAAAAGAGCTTGCGCGCAGACATCGAGTCGTACGTGAGCCAGCGCACGAGCGGTCTGAAGGAGGAGCTGTCGCGCCTGCGCGCGCAGCTCGACGAGGCGCTCTCGCGCATCGACGCGCGGCTCGAAGAGCCCGCGGCCGAGGGCGACGCCCCGCTCGCCGTCGCCGTCGCCGAGCACCTGCGCAACGCGCGCAACCTCGGCATCGAGGCCGCCGCGGCCGAGTCGTCCCGCGCCCGCGCCTCCTCCGACATCGCGCTCATCAAGGCCGCCGTCGACGAACTCGACGAGCAGCAGACGCAGGCCGAGATACTGAACGCGCTCGTCAACCGCGCCGCGGCCTTCGCCCCGCGCGTCGCCTTCTTCGTCATCAAGAGCGACCGCGCGACGGGCTGGCGCGCGCGCGGCCTGGCCGGCACAGTCGGCGACGACGCCGTGCGCGAGCTGTCACTCCCCCTGCAATCCGACACGCTCCTCGGCGAGGCGGCGCGCACGCGCTCGTCGTGGGCGGGCGAGCCCGGCTCGCACGCGGAAGACCACAGCATCTACCAGCACTTCGGCGGCGAGCCGCCGCACCGCATGGTCGCCGTGCCCCTGGTCGCGCGCGACCGCGCCGTCGCCGTGCTCTACGCCGACACGGCCGGGCAGGACGCCGACGCGCTCAACCTCGAAGCCATCGAGACGCTCGTCCGCGTCGCCGGCATGGCCGTCGAACTCCTCGCCGCGCGCCGCCAGCCCGCCGCCGGCGCGCAGCCCCAGCCCGCGCGCGAAGAGCAGCCCCGCCGCGAAGAGCCCCGCCGCGAAGAGCCGCGACGCGAAGAGCCCGCCCGGCCGGAGCCGGCCGCGCGCGAGCCGCAGCCCGCGCGGCCCGAGCCGCCGCCGTCGCCCGTCTTCGGCTTCGAGCCGCAGCCCGTCGCCGCCGAGCCGCGGCGCGAGCCCGAGTCCTCTTTCGAGTCGGAGACGACGCCGCCGGAACGCTTCCCCTCCGCGCAGCCCGAGCCGCCGCCGCCGCCCGCGCCCGAGGCCGACTTCTCGCGCCCCGAGTCTTTCACGGCGGCGCCGCCCGCGCCCGAGCCGTCGGCGCAGCCCGCCTCGCCGCTGGCAACCTCGCGCCGCTACGGCTCGATGGACATGGACTTCCCCGTCGAGGTGGCCGAAGACGAGAGGCGCTTCCACAACGAGGCGCGCCGCTTCGCGCGCCTGCTCGTCTCCGAGATCAAGCTCTACAACGAGCAGAAGGTGCGCGAGGGGCGCGACGCCTCCGACCTCTACGAGCGCCTGCGCGAGGACATCGACCGCTCGCGCCAGATGTACGACAAGCGCGTCCGGCCCGAGGTGTCGAGCCGCTACGACTACTTCGACCACGAGCTGGTCAACATGCTCGCCGAGGGCGACCGCAACAAGCTCGGCGCCGGCTACCCCGGCGCGACCGTCGGGGCGTGAGTGGGGGAAGTAGACAGTAGACAGTAGACAGTAGTCAGTAGATAAAAGGTAGGCGGCGCGTCTCGGCACTCAGCCGGAGCGCGCCGCCTGTCTTTCTACTGACTACTGTCTACTGTCTACTGTCTACCGCCTACTCCGCCTTGCCTTTTGCCTTTTGCCTTCACATAATCGGCGCACTCCCCGGACACAGCGCGTCATCAAACGAGGAACCATGACCCCGACGACGAACAGGCTTCGGAACACCTCTGCGACCTTCGCCCTCGCGCTCTGCGCCGCGGCGCTGCTGGCCTCGGCGCTGCCGCTCACCGTGGCGAGCTGCCGCACGCAGACCGCGCCCCCGGACGAGCCGGCCGCCTACGAGCGGCTGCGCCTGCTCACGCGCGGCGGCGCTCTGCCCGCCGAGCAGCAGGCCACGCAGCTTGCCTCGGCCTACAGGGGCACGCGCACCGGCGCGCTCGCGCAGCTCGTGCGGGCGCGCATCCGCATGGAGGCGCGCGACTACGCGGGCGCGGCCGACCTGCTGCGCGCCGGCGACTTCAAAGACGCGACGCGCGTCGGCGACTACGCGCTCTGGCTGCGCGGCGACGCGCTGGAGAAGGCCGGCCGGCGCGCGGAGGCGCGAGCCGCCTTCGAGGAGTTGCAGCGCGACTACCCGGACTCCCTGCGCGCGCGCGACGCCACCCTGCGCGCCGCGCAACTGCTCATGCAGGACGGGCAGCCCGCGGGCGTCCCCGTCGCCGTCGGGAAGCTGACGGACGCGGACGACTCGGAAGCGCTCCTCCTCGCGGCGAAGGCTTACGAGCAGACGGGCGACCAGCTCAAGGCCCTCGCCGCCTACCGCCGGCTCTACTTCTACGCCCCCGCTTCGGCCGACCGCGACGCGCAGGCCGCGGCCGCCTTCGCGCGCCTTAATTCCACGCCCGCGCCCGCCACGGCCGAAGAGGCCGTAGCGCGCGCCGAGCGGCTGGCGAAGGCGAAGCGCCACGCCGACGCGGCCGCCGCGTACGCCGACGCCTTCGCGCGCTTCCCCCAGACGCGCACGCCGCAGACGCTCCTGCGCCGCGGCGCGGCCGCCTTCGAGGCGCGGCGCGCGCCCGAGACGGTCGAGGCTCTGAGCGCCGTCCCCGCGTCGGCCGGCGAGACGCGCGCCGAGGCGCTCTCCTACCTCGCGCAGCACTACGCGCGCGCCAAGCAGTGGCCGCAGGCGCGCGCCACACTCGACGAGATGCGCCGCGCCTTCCCGCAGAGCCCGCACACGATGCGCGCGCTCGCCGCCGCAGGGGCGGCCGCGAAGGAAGCCAGGAATCAGGCCGACGCGCTCTACTTCTACCGCGCGGCCGTCGAGCAGTTCCCCGGCGAGCCCGAGGTCGCCGGCGCGCAGTTCGAGATAGCCTGGGCCGCGCACGACGCGAAGAACTTCGCGGAGTCTTCGCGGCTGCTGACCGAACATCTGGCCAACTACGCCGACCGCAACACAGACAACCGCGGCAAGGCAGGCTACTGGGCCGCGCGCGACTCCGAGCGCGCCGGCAACACGGCCGAGGCGCAGGCGCTCTACCGCGCGCTGCTCGAACGCTACGAGGCAAACTGGTACGGCTACCTCGCGCAGCAGCGGCTCGACGCCATGAAGAACGCGGGGCAGCCGGGCGGCCAACCCGTCAAGATTGACCAGGCCACGCTCGCGCGCGCCGTCGAGAACCTGAAGCCCGTCACCGTCGCCGACGAGACGGCCGGGCCGGCCGAGGCCGAGCGGATGTTGAAGGCCGAGCAGTTGAGCGCCGCCGCGTGGGACGAGGCGGCGCACGCCGAACTCGACCGCGCGCTCGAAGGCCGGCAGACGAGCCCGCGCCTCAACCTCGCCAAGGCGCAGCTCTACCGCGCGCGCAACGCGAACGTTGAGGCCCTCAACGTGCTCCGCCGCAGCTTCCCGGACTACTCGCAGATGGAGCCCGCTGAGCTGACGCGCGAGGAGTGGGACGTCTTCTACCCGCTCGCCTTCTGGGACGCCGTCAAACAGGAGTCGGCCGCGCGCGGCCTCGACCCCTACACCGTCGCAGGGCTCATCCGCCAGGAGTCGGTCTTCAACCCGCGCGCCGCCTCGCACGCCGACGCCTACGGGCTGATGCAGCTCCTCGTGCCGACGGCGCGGCTCGCCGCGCGGCGCGCGGGCGTCGAAGGCGAGACGATTACGTCCGAGACCCTTATGAGCGACCCGCGCCTGAACATCAGGCTCGGCACCTCGTACCTGCGCGAGCAGCTCGACAAGTACGGCCGCATCGAGTACGTCGCCGCCGCGTACAACGCGGGGCCGGGGCGCGTCGTGCAGTGGCGCGCCAGCCTCCCGCTCCAGATGGACGAGTGGGCCGAGGCCATCCCGTACCGCGAGACGCGCGGCTACGTGCAGGGCGTCGTGCGCAACATGCTCCAGTACAGGCGGCTCTACGACGAGCAGGGGCGCTTCCGCCCCGAGGTCGGCACGCGCGCCCCGCGCCGCGACATCACGCAGGCGGCCGCGCCGTCCGCCAACGACAACACGCGACCCCGCCGCGTCTCGAACGAAGAGGAAGAATGAGGTGAGCCCGAAGTGAAGAGGGAAGCGACACGCGGGAGGGGAGGGGCAGAGCGCCGGCGCGCGCTCACTTTCGCGCTGGCGCTCTGCGCGGCCGCGCCGTTCGCGCACGGCGCGGCGGCGCAGAGGCGCAAGCCCGCGGCGACGCCCGCCGCGAAGAAGACGGCCGCCCGGACGCAGGCGCCGAAGGCGGCGAAGCCCGCCGCGAAGTCGGCCACGAAGTCTGCCGCTTCGTCTAAAGCCTCGACGCCTTTGAAGAGTCCCACGAAGCCCGCGGCGGCGAAGACTCCCGCGGGCGCGGTCGTCGTCGGCACGGAGCCGGGCGCGGTCGTGTGGGTTGACGAGGTGCGGCGCGGCGCGGCGGACGCCGCGGGCAGTTTGCAGCTCAAGCTCGCGCCGGGCCGCCACTCGCTGCGCGTGCGCGCGAAGGGGTTCGCCGAGCGCACGCTCGCCCTGCCGCCGACGCAGCGCGGCGCGCTCGCCGTCGCGCTGACGGCGACGACCGACGAGGCCGAGCTGCTCTTCCAGCAGGCCGAGGAGGCGCGCGAGAAGGGGACGAACGCCGCGGCCGTCGACCTGTACCGGCAGGCGCTCAAGCTCCGCCCGCGCTTCGCGGCCGCGCACCTCGGGCTCGCGCGCGCGCTCGAATCGCAGGAGAGCTTCGACGAGGCGCTCGAAGAGCTTCAGGCCGCGCGCCGCGACCGCCCCGTCTACCCGGAGTCTTGGGCCGTCGAGGGGCGCATACTCCGCTCGATGGCCGACCCCGACGGCGCGCTCGAAGCCTACGGGCGC
Source organism: Pyrinomonadaceae bacterium (assembly GCA_036389815.1). GTDB lineage: Bacteria > Acidobacteriota > Blastocatellia > Pyrinomonadales > Pyrinomonadaceae > QHXN01. The sequence goes on from DASVWB010000209.1 coordinate 13,480, forward strand.
GCGCTGCGCGAGGGGCGCGGCTTCCAGCCCGAGGCGCTGACCGGGATGGGCATCGTCCACGAGGACAAGGGGCGCTACGAGGAGGCGGCCGCCTCCTTCCGCAAGGCGCTCGCGCAGCTCTCCGACACGGAGCCCGTCGTCTACGAGTTGTTGGCGAGAAATCTGGAGAGGCTCGAACGCTGGAAGGAGGCGGTCGCCGCCTACGAGAAGTACCTCGAACTCGCGCCGCAGGGCGCGCACGCCTCGGCCATCAACTCCATCATCGACCAGCTCCGCAAGCAGGCCGCCGAGGCCGAGCAGCAGTCACCCCCGCTCTGAGGCGCGCGCCCTACAGCCAGCCGAGCTTGTGCGCGACGAAGACGAGCAGGAAGGTGAGTACGAAGAATGTCGCCGCCCATGGGTGCTTGCCCATCGGGCACTTGCCGTGTTCGCTCATGTCCCCGCTTTGATGCGCGCGCGGGGCGCGGCGCGGCCTGAGAAGGCGGCGGGCGAAAAAACCACCCGCCGCCCTTCCGCGCCCGCGCCGCCCCGCGCGCTCTCACCCTTCAGACCGTGTGCGCCTCCGCCCTCGTGAACTCGACGCGCAGCCCCGTCGGGTTGGTGGTGTCCCTCGGGTTCACGTTGGTGACGCGGAACTCGACGTTGTTGACGCCGGCCACGAGCAGTTCCTTGGGTATCGAGAACGGCGTGAAGGAGTTGAAGCCGGAGCCGGCGACGCCCGAGTCCTTCCCGTTGACGAAGATGCGGCAGGTGTTGTCTACGGAGAACCTGCCTTGGATCACCGCCGAGGTCGGGTCGAGCCCCGTCAGGTCGATCTTGGTCGTGTAGCCATAGTCGCCCGCGTCGTTGGCCGAGGTGGACTGGTCGGCGCGCGGCGCGATCCACTTCGAGGCCGAGCTGTTCGCGAGCCAAGGGGGGTTGGTGTTGAGGAACGGCCGCTGCGTCGAGATGACGACGAAGGCCCTGGGGCCGGGGAATTCCCTGTCGGCGCTCCGGGTCAGGGCGTAGTGGGGGTCGACTGACTTGTCGGGCAGCGGGACGCGGTTGTCGTCCACGCCCGTGTTGAAGACAAGGAGGTTCTTGCAGCAGGGGCCGCGGTCGCCCTTCGGCCCGCGCTCGCCCCGTTCGCCCGGCTTACCCGGCTCTCCGTCCTTGCCCGGAAGTCCCGGCGCCCCGTCCTTGCCCGGCGCACCCTCCTTACCGGGCGCACCTTCCTTACCCGGCGCGCCGTCCTTACCCGGCGGGCCCGGCTCTCCCTGTTTGCCCGGCTCGCCGTCCTTGCCCGGCGCGCCGTCTTTTCCCGGCGGGCCCGGCTCGCCGTCTTTGCCCGGAAGTCCCGGCGCGCCCCTCTCCCCCGGCGCGCCGGGGTCGCCTTGCGGGCCTGGCGGGCCGACCGCGCCGACGGCGACGGCGAACGCGTCGGACTGTGCGTTGCCGCGCCCGCTGGAGACTTCGAGCAGGTACGTCCCCGGCGCGATGTCCGGGGGTAGCGCCGCCTCAAGCTGCGTGTCGCTGCTGCCGCGGAGTTGCAGGGGGGCGCCGCCCAGGGCGGCCTCCGGTGAGTCGCCGAAGTTCCGGCCGTGCACCGTGAGGACGCCGTCCTGAAAGTTTATCAAAGCCTTCGTGATGCGAAGCTGCATCTGTTGTGACATCGTCCGCTCCTTTCCGGAAGGTGGTGGCTGTGGGTCGTCCGCCGGGTCGAGCGAGGGAGGCGGACGGGAGTTTCGTCGTCGGAGCGTCGTGCAAAATATTCCCGGCGGCGGCCGATGTCAACACTCCGCGCGCGCGGCCGCCCGAACCCCGCGCGCGCCGTTTGCCCGCCGCACGACTCTGTGAGAGCATCGCCGCGACAAACGCTAAAGGAAGGCGGAAGCGCAATGGCGACACCCGAGGCAGGAAAGCGCGGCCGCGTCTCGCAGAAGGCGGGCCGCTTCACGGAGTCCGTCATCCGCGAGATGACGCGCGAGGCGAACAAGTACGGCGCCGTCAACCTCTCGCAGGGCTTCCCCGACTTCCCCGCGCCCGAAGACCTCAAGCGCGCGGCGGCCGCCGCGATCAACGACGACGTGAACCAGTACGCCGTCACCTGGGGCGCGAAGGACTTCCGCGAGGCCATCAGTGACAAGACGCAGTGGTTCCTCGGCCTCTCCTACGACCCCGAGACCGAGGTCACCGTCACCTGCGGCTCGACCGAGGGCATGATCGCCGCGATGATGGCGACCGTGGACCCGGGCGAGGAGGTCGTCGTCTTCGAGCCCTTCTACGAGAACTACGCGCCCGACGCGATACTCTCGGGCGCGACGCCGCGCTACGTCCCCCTGCGCGCGCCCGACTGGACGTTCGACCCCGACGAGCTGCGCGCCGCCTTCAACGGGCGCACCAAGGCCGTCATCCTCTGCAACCCGAACAACCCGACGGGGAAAGTCTTCACGCGCGAGGAGATGGAGTTCGTCGCCGGGCTGTGCCGCGAGTTCGACGCGCTCTGCTTCACCGACGAGATATACGAGCACATCGTCTACCCGCGCGAAGGCCGCGAGGTCGAGCACATCTCGATGGCGCAGCTCGAAGGGATGAAGGAGCGCACGGTCGTCGTCAACTCGATGTCGAAGACCTACTCGGTCACGGGCTGGCGCGTCGGCTACGTGCTCGCGCCCGCGGACGTGACGGGCGCCGTGCGCAAGGTGCACGACTTCCTCACCGTCGGCGCGGCCGCGCCCCTGCAGCGCGCGGGGGCCTACGCCCTGCGCATGCCGCCCGAGTACTACGAGGAGTTGCGGCGCGAATACCTCCGCCGCCGCGACATGCTCCTGCCCGCGCTCGAAGAGGTGGGCTTCCGCGTCTTCCGCCCCGACGGCGCCTACTACGTGATGACCGACATCTCCGCCTTCGGCTTCCGCGACGACGTGGAGTTCACGCGCCACCTCATCCGCGAGGTCGGCGTCGCCTGCGTCCCCGGCTCAAGCTTCTACAGCCGCCCCGAACTCGGCGCGCGCCAGGTGCGCTTCTGCTTCTGCAAGCGCGACGAGACGCTCGAAGAGGCCGCCCGCCGCCTCCGCAAGCTTCAAAGGTACTGAGGCCGACGCCGGATGTGGGACAGGAAGCGCCAAACCATCTGGCTCGGGGTCGGCCTCCTCTTCGGCACCTTCTCGCTCTACCCGCTCGCGCGCGACGAGGCGGGGCGCACCGACTGGGAATACTTCCTCCAGCTCGAAACGCTCCTCGTCGTCGTCATCTGCGTCATGTTCTACGTCTACAGCCGGAAGAAGTAGACAGCAGACAGTAGACAGTAGGGAAAGGAAAAGGCGGCGCGGCATTCATCAAGCGATGAGGCCCACGCCGCCTGTTGTTCTACTGTCTACTGTCTACTGCCTACTGTCTACTGCTTTTCAATTCCCCGGCTGTTGCAGCTTGTGGCGGACGGTGATGCCGTCGTCGGGGACGATGAGGAGGCGGCGCGCGTCGTAGAGCGGGAGGCTCGTCGGCGTGTAGGCCAGCACGTAGCGGTTCTTGCGCAGCTCGTCGCAGATGGCCTTGGCGGCGTCGCGCGAGTCGTTGACGGAAAGTATCCGGCCGCCCGTCCCCTCCGTCAGTTTTTGTATGGCCTGCGCCGGCTTGAGCGAGTCGCGGCGGAGCGCCCCGCCCGTGCGGTCGGGAATCTGGAGCGCGTAGACGGTGATGTCCTGCCGCAGCAGGTCGTCGTAGACCTTCTGGAAGTGCGTGCGGCTGCCGCGGTCGAGCCCGTCGGCGACGAGCACGACGACGCGCTTGCGCGTCCGCCCGTAGAAGGGCCCGAGCGCGTCGTTGATGACGGCCGCGAGCGCGTCGAAGAGGCGCGGCTCGCCGCGCTTGCGGAACGTGGGCAGCGCCGCCTCGATCTTCTTCGCGTCGTCCGTCCAGTCCGAGATGATCTCGGGCTGCTCGTCGTAGCCGACGACCATCACCTGGTCTCCCTCGTATATCTCGTAGGCGAACTCGCGCGTCGCCTTCTGCAACTTCTCCACGTCGGCGCGCAGCCCCAGAGAGTTGTCTACGAGGATGACGATGCGCGCCGGGCTCGGGTCGGGCGAGAAGCTCTGGATGGCCTGCTCCATCCCGCCGTCGTAGAGCGCGACCTCCTTCGCCGTGACGCGCCCTTCCGAGCCGTCGGCGCGCGCGGCCGTGACGTTGAGGAACATGCCGCGCTCGCGGCCTACGTCGGCCTCGCCGCCCGTGCGGCGGCCGGCCTGACCCGCCGCCAGCCCCGCCAGCAGGAGGCCGCAGGCAACGAGCGCCGTGAAGCTCTTCGCGTTAGCGCGCATCTCCTTGTAACTCTCCCCGCCGCCGCTTCAGTCGCCCGAGGTGGAAGCCGCCGCCGACTTCTTCTCGCCCTTCGCCTTGCCCTCGGACTTCGCCTCGGACTTCTTCGCCTCGGCCGGCGCCGACTTCGACTCCGCGGCCGCGTCCGGCTTCGACTCCGCGCCCTCCTTCGCGTCCGACTTCTTGCCCGCGTAGTCGGTCACGTACCAGCCCGAGCCCTTGAACTGGAAGCCCGTGCGCGACCACTCCTTCTCCAGCTTGCCGCCGCACTTCGCGTGGCGCGTCAGCGGCTTGTCGGAAATCTTCTGCATCACCTCCATGTGTGCGCCGCACTTGCGACAGGAGTATTCGTAAATGGGCATCTCTTCTTCCGCCTTCCGTTCCTGGTCTTATATATAGAAGCGTTCTTTTCTTCCTTCGCCGAAGGAAATTATACGGACAAACGTCTCGGTTGCAAACGTCTTGCAACCTTCGATGCGGGCCCGCGCGTCCGCGTCTACTACACCAAACTGACGCGAAAAAATATCGTCGAAAAATCGAAAAAGTTTGTCTGCCTTCGGTACGCGAAACTGGCCTTCGGGTCGGTTTCGCGGCTCCCATCTCGGGCAGACGGCGGGCAAGTTGTAAGTCCTCAGTGACTTACGACCCGCTGACTAAAAGCCATACAGTCAACCACTTAGATGTAAAGCTTCGGTGCGCCCTTATGCAACTGGATTGCAATCTCTTCATCTAAGTTTACGGTTTCGACAGGCTGTGCTCATTTGAGAGTTGCGAGCCCGATCGTTTCCACCATGCGTAGCCCCCAGCCCCGTGCATCGCTGGCGATGTGCAAGTAGGAATCGCCGACCTCGCTGGCCCTTGAGCGATATGCAGAGGTCACTAGCTCACATGGAGAACGACCGAGAATGCACTTTGTCCCTCGTAAGCCCCTGCGCTCTTTTAAGAACGTCGTCTTCGCCGTCATCGCGCTCTTCGTCGTCTCGAACTTCGTAGACAGCCCGTTCACGCGCGTGCTCGCGCCCGTGTCGGCCCTGGCCGTGACGGCCGCCCCCGTCTCCGTCGAGGACTACATCCCTTCGGACGTGCCCACGTCGGGCGACCACGACATTGACCTCGTCATCGCGCGCACGGGGCGCGACCTCGGCGTCGACCCGCGCCTCCTCCACGCCGTCATCTGGCAGGAGTCGAAGTACAAGACCGACGCCGAGTCGGGCGTCGGCGCACAGGGCCTGATGCAGTTGATGCCCGCGACGGCCAAGCGCTTCGGCTGCGAAGACCGCGGCGACATCGAGGCGAACGTCAAGGCCGGCACGAAGTACCTGCGCTGGCTGCTGAGGCGCTTCGACGGCAACGTGACGCTCGCGCTCGCGGCCTACAACGCCGGCGAGGGCAACGTCGACAAGTACGAGGGCGTGCCGCCCTTCGGCGAGACGCAGAGCTACGTCCGCATCATCACCGGCCGCTACGGCAAGAACTACCACCCCGTCCTCACGCCCGGGGAGTCCGCCTCATACTTCAACCTGCTGCCCGCCTCCGCGGAGTAAGGCAAAAGTAAAAAGGCGAAAGGCGAAAGTGAAGGGGCGGAAACGGCTCCCCTCACTTTCGCCTTTCGCCTTTTTACTTTTGCCTTCACCCACACGCCTTGCTATGATTTGCGCCCGACAAAATCCACGGGGCTCGGCGGGCGAGAGGTGACGTGGCGAACTCTCTCCTCACCGCGGTTGGCCGCGCCGCCCGAGCGCCGTAAGTTTCAGAACGTCTCCGAAGGAGAACCCGCAAGCAGTTGTCCGCCCAAAGACCCATCCCGGGCCCGAGCGTGCAGACGCTCACGCGCGAGCGCAAGGCGCGCATGCACGAGGCGCGCGAGGCCATCATCGACCGCCTCGCCCCGAACATCCACTCAGAGATAGACCTCGACAAGTTCCTCCACGCCGTCGTCGCCGAGCTGGGGCGCATGATGGACGTCGACCGCTGCGACCTGGTCGAACTCGTCCGCGGCGGCGAGCTGCGCATCAGCCACGAGTGGCGGGCCGACGACGACGTGCCGTCCAGCCTGGGCACCTCGTTCCCCGTGGACTTCGGCCAGCTCGCCGAGCGCTTCGACTTTGCGCGCCCCATCCGCCTCGACGACACGGCGGCGCTCAGCCTCGACCCGCGCGCCTCGCTCCTGCCGCCGAGCCTCGGCACGCGCTCGCTCCTGGTCGTCCCCGTCGTGCTCGACGGGGACGTCCTCGGCCTGTTGGGCCTGCACATGACGCGGGGCCTGCGCCGCTGGGACGACGAGGAGGTGGCGCTCATCCAGTCCATCGCGCGGCAGATCGCGGTCGGCTACCAGTACGCGCGCCTCTACACGGACAAGCAGCGCGAGGCGAGCCGCACGCGCGCGCTCCTCGAAGTCGCCAACCTGCTCAACTCGCGCTCGGACTTCGGCGAGCTGACCTCGCACGTCTTAGAGCGCGCCAACGAGCTGGTCGGCGCCGACTACTGCGCGCTCGGCGTCGTCGAGCCCTCGGGCAAGTCCATCCGGCTCGCCGCCTTCAAGGCCGCGCCGCACGCGACGACGCTGCGCGTGCGCGAGCTGATCGAGTCGCACGGCAAGTCCATCGACGTGTCGGCCTTCCCGGCGGTCGTCGAGCTGCTGGCCGAGCCGCGCACGCTGCGCGTCATCGACGCCTCCCTGCCGGAGCCCGTGCGGTTCGCCTTCAACGCGACGCTCGGCGGCCGCGCCGCGCTCGTCGCGCCCGTCACCATCCGCAGCCAGACCTTCGGCCTGCTCGGCTTCGTCTGGGGCGAGCCGCGCGAGGAGTTCGACGAGCACGAGGTGGCGCTGGTCGAAGGCATCGCCGTGCAGATCGGCACGGCGCTCGAGCGCGACCAGCTCTCGGCCGAGGTGATGCGCCTGCGGAGCGTGCTGCACGAGCGCCACGCCGAAGACCGCATCATCGGCCAGTCGCCCGCCATCCTGCGCGCGCGCGAGCTGGCCTTGAACGTCGCAGACACGCAGACCTCCGTGCTCATCCAGGGCGAGTCGGGCACTGGCAAGGAGCTGCTCGCCAACCTCATCCACTACAACTCGCGGCGCAAGGAGGGGCCGTACGTCAAGCTCAACTGCGGCGCCATCCCCGAGTCGCTGCTCGAGTCCGAGCTGTTCGGCCACGAGCGCGGGGCGTTCACCGACGCGCGGCAGCGCCGGCGCGGGCGTTTCGAAGAGGCGGACGGCGGCACGCTCTTCCTCGACGAGATCGGCGAGCTCCCGCTCGATGCTCAGGTCCGGCTGCTTCGCATCCTCCAGGACGGCACGTTCGAGCGCGTGGGGGGACAGCGAACGATGAGTGTGGACGTTCGGGTCGTCGCCGCGACGCACCGCGATCTGCAGGATATGGTGGGGAAGAAGACGTTCCGCGAGGATCTGTGGTACCGGATCGGGATCTTCCCTATCCGGCTCCCGCCGCTTCGCGAGCGCATCGAGGACATCCCCGCCCTCGCGGCGCACTTTGCCTGGCGCGCCGGCAGCCGGCTCGGTGGGACTCCTCTGGTTCCGTCACCCTCCGAGATCGACCTGCTCGTCTCATATCCGTGGCCAGGCAACGTGCGGGAGCTGGCA
>DASVWB010000210.1:0-7193 GCA_036389815.1 Pyrinomonadaceae bacterium
AGCAGGCCGAGGACGGCCGTGCGACCCCCCGCCTCTCGCTCCCGCCCGGCGCCGCCGGGCGCGTCGGGATGGTCAACACCGACCTCCCGGAGTTCGCGTTGGGCAGGTGATTACGCAACACAACCATTTGAGGCGCGCGCCCGGCCGCGGGCGGGGCGCGTTACCGTTCTATGATGAAAGCGATGAAGAGACTTTTCGGCACGGACGGCATGCGGGGCGAGGCCGGGCGCTTCCCGCTCGATGAGGCGACGGTGCGCGCGGCGGGGCGCTCGCTCGCGCGACACCTCAAGGGGCGGCTCGGCAGGCCCCAGGTCGTGGTCGGGCGCGACACGCGCGAGTCGGGCGAGTGGATCGAGCGCGCCTTCTCCGACGGCGTGGTCTCGGGCGGCGGGCTGGTCGCCTCCGCGGGGGTCATCACCACGCCCGGCGTGGCCTACCTCACGCGCGTCACGGCGGCCAACGCCGGCGTCGTCGTCAGCGCCTCGCACAATCCCTTCCACGACAACGGCATCAAGATTTTCGCCCCCACGGGGCGCAAGCTCGACGACGCCACCGAGCGCCTCATCGAGGCGGACATCTACGCCGAGCGCGAGTCGGGCGCGCCGCCCGAAGCCCCCGGCAAGAGCGCCGTCGAGATGTACGAGGGCGGGGAGGAGCGCTATCTGGAGAACGCGGCGGCGTTCCGCGGCGGCTACCTCGACTACCTGGCCGAAGAGGTCGCCGCGGGGCTGAGGCTGGAGGGGCTGTCGGTCGTCGTGGACTGCGCCAACGGCGCGGCCTCCGCGTTCGCCCCCGCGCTGCTGTCGCGCCTCGGCGCGCGCGTCGTCTCCACCTTCGACGCGCCCGACGGCCGCAACATCAACCGCGACTGCGGCTCGCTCCACACCGAGCACCTGAGCGCCCGCGTCGTCGAGGAGCGCGCCGACCTCGGCGTCGCCTACGACGGCGACGCCGACCGCGCCCTCTTCGTGGACGCCGGCGGCCGGCTCGTGGACGGCGACGCGACCCTCTGGGTGCTGGCCCGGCGCATGCGCGAGCGCGGCGAGCTTGAAGGCAACCGCGTCGTCGCCACCGTGATGAGCAACATCGGGTTGGAGATTGCGCTGCGGACGCTCGGCGTCGAACTGCTGCGCACGGACGTGGGCGACAAGTACGTACTCGAAGAGCTTCTGCGGACGGGCTCCTCGCTCGGCGGCGAGCAGTCCGGCCACATCATCTTCCCACGCCTGAGCCTCGCCGGCGACGGGATGGTGACGACCCTCAACCTCCTGCGCGCGCTGGCCGAGTCCGGCCGCCCGCTCGGCGAGCTGACCGAGGGCTTCAGGCGCTACCCGCAGGTGCTCCTGAACGTGCGCGTCCGCGAGAAGGTGCCGTTCGAGGAGGTCGGCGAGGTCGCCGACGCGGCGCGCGACGTGCGCGAGCGCCTCGGCGACGGCGGGCGCCTCCTGCTGCGCTACTCGGGCACGGAGCCGCTGGCGCGCGTCATGATAGAGGGGCAGAGTCAGGAGGAGATAGACGCGCTGGCCGAAGGGCTGGCGGGCGTCATCCGCCGAAGCCTCGGCGAAGGGTGAGATTGCCCGGCCCGCAAATTTTTTGGCGGTAATCGAGAATAATTTACTCGGCGGCGGGTGTAAGACTTACACGCAGGCAAATTCTTACCCAGTCCCGCCGGAGGGGCTGGCGCGAAAAGCCCAGCAAAGCGGGCCAATTTAAAGGATGTTTTCGCCGTATTTGCATGGCATAGACATTGCGATGTAGATGGTGGGGCAAGAGAGACGGTTGGTGGATCCTCCGTCTCAGTGGTTGCTGGGGTGAGGACAGTGACCACACATTAAGAGGGCGCGGCATTCCCCAAGTTTGCCGCGCCCTCGCTTATTTTTGCCCCCTCCCGCCCCGCCCGCGCGAGCCTGACACCCGCCGCCTTCGTGCTACAATCCGTCCGACCTACCATTTTAATTCAGAGAGGGAACGCGCGCCTCCGGAAGATGGAACCGGGCGAATACCGACGCGACTACGCCGCATACGGCTCGGCGTCCGAGTTGGCGCGGTTCGAGCACCACGCGGGTCTGCGCGCGGAGCCCGACCTGAGCCCCGTCGAGGAGCGCTACGCCGACCTCTGGACGCGCGAGGCGGTCGCGGGTCTGCGCGGCGCGCTCGAAGGGACGCACGCGCAGTTCGAGACCGAGCGCGCGGGGCTGCGTGCGCTGGCCGGCGCGGCGGCCGTCGGGTACGCCGAACGGCTTGCGCGCGAAGTCTCTGATGAGCTGAGGGACTGCGCGGGGTCGGCCGCGTTCGAGTGGGACGGCGCGAGGGTGAGTGCCGCGGACGGTGCGCGCCTGCTGGCCTCGGAGCCGGACGCCGCGCGGCGCCGCGAACTCGCGCGCCGCTGGCTCGACGCCGCCGGCTCGTGCGAAGACCTGCGCGCGGCCCGGCTCGGAGCGCTCGGCGACGCGGCGCGCTCGCTGGGCTTCGGCGGCAGGAAGTCGCTTTACGAGGAGTTGACGGGCGCGGGGCTCGAAGCGCTTGCGGCTTCGGCCGAAGGTTTCCTGCGACGGACGGAAGACGCTTACATGTCGGGGCTCGCCTGGTGGGTGGCGCGCACGCTCCCCGCGTGGCACGCGCCCGGGTACGCAGACCTCCTCTTCTTCGGGCGGGCGGCAGGTTCTGAGGCGCAGTTCCCGGCGCGCGACTTCCGAGGGCTGTACGCGGAGACGCTCGCGGGGCTCGGCGTGCGCGCGGGGTCGCAGCCGAACCTGCGCGTGGACGAGGAGGCTCGTGAAGGCAAGTCGACTGAGACGGCCTGCTTCGCCGTGAGCCCGCCCGCGGACGTGCGGCTCGTCGTCGGCGCGGACGCGGGCGGGCTCGGCTTTCTACGCGGGGCCTTCGAGGAGGGCGGCCGCGCGCAGATGTTCGCCTGGGCGTCGGGCGAGACGGCGCGCCGTCACCCGGAGTTCGTCTTCGCGCCCGACGGCGCGACGGAGAGGGGGCACGGCCTGCTGCTCGCGGGGCTCTTCCGCGAGCCCGCGTGGCTCGCCGCGCGGCGCGGGATGCGCGAGTCGGCGGCGGCTGAGGCCGCGCGCACGGCCGCGCTCCTCGACCTCTCGGCCGCGAGGCGCGAGTGCGCGGCGCTCTCTTACGCGCTCGCGCTCGAAAGCACCGCGGAACTGCGCTCCGACCGACTCGCCGAACAGTACGTCTCGCTGCACACGGAGGCGACCGGCTTCCGTCACGAGCAGGCCGCGCGCCTGCTCGACGCCGACGAGTGGTTCGAATCGGCGACGCGCCTGCGCGCGCGCCTGTTCGCGGCGTCGTCGCGCGAGCACCTGCGCGCGCGGCACGGCCGGCGCTGGTTCGAGTCGCGCCGCGCCGGCGAGGAACTGATAGACGTTTGGAACACCGCCTCGCGCTACCGCGTCGAGGAGCTTTCGCGGCTCGTGTGGGGCGGCGGGCTGAGCTTCGACCTCCTCGCCGACGCTTTGGAGGAGGCGCTGGGAGGCGCGGATGGCTGACGCGCCGGAGACTCTGAGCGTACCCGTGCGTCTGGGCCGCGGGCGCGGTTACCGCGTCGAGGTCGGCGCGGGCGCGCTCGCGCGCCTCGGCGAGGTCGCCCGCGCGAGCCTGCCCGCGGGGGCGCGCAACGTGGCGCTCATCTCGAACGGCCGCGTGTTCGGGCTCTACGGCCCGCGCGCCGTCGGGGCTCTGCGCGCCGCGGGCTTCCGGGTCGCGCACTGGCTGATGGGCGAGGGCGAGCGCTTCAAGAATCTGCGCACGGCCGAGCGCGCGTTGGCCTTTCTGTCCGAGGCCGGGGTCGAGCGGAGCGACGCCGTCGTGGCGCTCGGCGGCGGCGTGGTCGGCGACCTCGCGGGCTTCGCCGCGGCGGTACACCTGCGCGGCGTCCCATACGTGCAGGTGCCGACGACGCTGCTCGCGCAGGTGGACTCTTCGGTCGGCGGCAAGACGGGCGTCAACACCGCGGCCGGCAAGAACCTCGTCGGCGCGTTCCACCAGCCCGCGGCCGTCGTCGCGGACACCGACACGCTGACCACGCTCCCGCGCCGCGAGTTGACGGCCGGCTGGTGCGAGGCCGTCAAGCAGGGCGCGGCCGGCGACCTCGGGCTCTTCGAGCGGACGAAGAGATTTTTGGCGGGCGGGGCGACGGCGGGTAGTAACCGCACGGCCGCCGCCGCCGTCTTAGGGTCGGGCGCCGGACGCGGCGGGGAACTCGCGCGCCTCGTCGCCGCGCAGTGCGCCTTCAAGGCGCGCGTCGTGGCGGGCGACGAGCGCGAGGCCGTGGGCCGAGACGACGCGCGCTCGCGGAAGATTTTGAACTTCGGCCACACGGTCGGGCACGCGCTCGAAGTGGCGACGAACTACCGGCGGTTCCGGCACGGCGAGGCGGTCGGCTACGGCTGTCTCGCCGAGGCGGAAATCTCGCACCGGCTAGGACTGCTCGACGAATCCGAGCTAGAATCACTGCGGGAGGCCGTGGCGCTCGCCGGGCGTCTGCCCGACGCCTCAGACCTCGACGCCGAAACCATCCGCCTCGCCGCGCGTAAGGACAAGAAGGCCGTCGGCGGGAGCGTCTGCTGGGTGCTCCTCGAACGTCTCGGGCGCGCGCGCACGGTCGAAGGGAGTGAAGTCCCGCCGCGCGTCGTCCTCGCTTCCATCCGGGCCGCGCTGGCCGCGCGCCCGCAAACCCCCAGTGGCGGACAGAGGGAACGCTAAATGACTGTCGCAGACAACGTGGGCCGGGACGAGCGCGGGGGCGCTCGTTTCAACTTCGTCGTCCTCATCCTGGTCATCGCGCTGGCCGGCTACTCGGCCTACAGTTACGCCCCCGTGGCCTACGACGCGTACCGCTTCAAGGACTTCATGCAGGAGACGGTGAACAAGGCCGCCTACCCGCCGCCCAAGAGCGGCCAGTGGGTGACCGAGCAGCTCCGCGCCGCCGGCGACGAGTACGACCTGCCCGAAGACGCGCAGATCAGCGTGCAGAGCGAGAACGGCCGCATCGCCGCGCACGTCACCTACACGCGCCCCGTCAACCTCCCCGGCTACGTCTACCAGTACTCCTTCGACCACACGGCGCGCAGCAGCGGGTTCATCAAGTAATAGGCAGTAGACAGTAGACAGCAGAAGAAGGGCGGGAGACAAAAATCAGAAGGAGGACGAGAGCCACGGCGCTCCTCGTCCTCCTTCACGCTTTTCTACTGTCTACTGTCTACTGCCTACTAACCACTCGCCGCCATCTGCCTGTCGCTTATTCCCTTCTGTAACTGGACGAGGCCGGCGGGCGCGGCGGCGAGCCAGGTCGTGGGGCAGACGCCGCAGCGCGTGCAGGTGTCCACGGAGGGGCAGGGCGCGGTCGAGCGCGAGATTTGCGCGCGGGCGTGCTCCTTCTCCAGGAAGGGGCGCCCCATGCCGGAGTCGACTATCTCCCACGGCAGCACCTCGTCGTAAGCGCGCGCGCGGGAGGTGTGGAAGGCCGGGTCGGCGCCCGTCTCGCGCAGCGCCGCCTGGAGGTCGCCGCGGTGTCGGGACGCCGCCTCGATGACGCGCCCGACGCGCCGGTCGCCCGACGAGTAGAGCGCCTGCTCGTGCGCGATGCGCGCAGACATCACGCGCACCTCGACGTTCGGGATGCGCGCGAGGTTTTTGGAGAGCCACTTCAGCCGCCGCTTCAGCTCGCGCTCCTCGCAGATGGGCTCCCACTGGAAGGGCGTGTTCGGCTTGGGCACGAAGCCGTTTAAGGCCGGGATGATCTTGCCCGCGCGTCCGAAGCGCCGGCCGGCTTCGAGCATCCTGTCCTTGATGCGCCCGACGAGTTCGACCATCGCTTCGAGGTCTTCGTCCCGCTCGGTCGGGAGCCCGGCCATCATGTAGAGCTTAACGGTGAGCATGCCGCGGTCGAAGACGGCGCCGCAGATGTCCACGATCTCGTCGTTCGTCAGGTTCTTGTTGATGACGCGGCGCAGGCGGTCGCTCCCCGTCTCGGGCGCGACGGCTATCTGCTGGTCGCCGGACTCGACGAGCGCGTCGAGCAGTTCGTCCTCAATCTGGTCGAGCCTCAGACTCGAAACGGAAATCTTGTAGCCCATCTCGCGCAGGCCCCGCAGGATGTCGCTGATCTCCGGGTGGTCGCAGACGGCCGTCGAGACGAGGCCGATCTTGTCCGTGCGCCCGCGCCACTGCGCGGCCTTCCGGAGGATGTCGCGCGCGGGGACGACGCGCGGCGGCCAGTAGTTGAAGCCGGCCCAGCAGAAGCGGCACCCCTGCGAGCAGCCGCGCGAAATCTCGACGAGGAAGCGCTCGCCCATCTCGGCCTCCGGCGCCCAGATGATGGACGAGGGCGCGAAGACTTCGGGCTCTTTCAGCCGCGCCACGATGTCGTGGTCGCCGCGCCGCATCGCGCGGCGCAAGCTTCCTTCCTTCGGGTTCTCCGCGGCGACTATCCGGCCGACGTTCGCCGGCACGCCCTCCTCCTTCGGCGTGTAGGCTTCGACCGTGCCGTCCTCCCTGTACGTCACCTCGTAGAGCGAGGGCACGTAGAAGCCCCGGCCGACGCGCGCGAGCTTCAGCAGCAGGTCTTCCTTCGTCCCGCCCTCCTCCGAGTTCTCGAAGAGCAGGTCAACCAGCTTCGGGACGAGTATCTCGCCCTCGCCGACCGCCACCACGTCGGTGAACTCCGCGATGGGCTCGGGGTTGAGGAAGGAGGCGGCGCCGCCCATCAGGACTACGGGGTCGTGGTGCGTCCGGTCTTTGGCCCACACGGGCACGCGCGCGAGCCGGAGCATGCCGGCCATGTTGAGGAAGTCGGTCTCGAAGGAGATGGAGAAGGCGACCACGTCGAAGTCGCGCACGGGCGTCTGCGATTCGAGCGAGAGGAGCGGCGTGCCGGCGCGCTCGTACTCGCGCAGCTCCGCCTCGTCGGGCAAAAACACGCGCTCGCAGGAGACTTCCGGGACGCGGTTGAACAGCTCGTAGACCGACTGGAAGCCGAGGTTCGCCATCCCGACCGCGTAGACGTTCGGGTAGCAGAGCGCGACGCGAAGCCGCGAGCCGCGCTTCAGCGTCCACCCCTCCTCGGCGGCGAGCTTCCGCCTGTAACTCTCTACAACCTTTTTCGACATACTCCGGCCAAAACTGAAGACGGCAAGACTGAGTTTGATGCTTCAGGCTTGCCGCCAGTTTAC
>DASVWB010000211.1:0-8969 GCA_036389815.1 Pyrinomonadaceae bacterium
GCCGCCGGAGGGCGCGCCGCCGCCGGACTGCTGCGAGCGGACGGGGATGCCCTCGACGCCGCCCCCGCCGCCGGGGCCGTCGATGAACTGCACCTCCGAGGCGTTGACTTCGAGCGACTGGCGCGGCTTGCCCTCGCGGTCCGTCCACTCCTCGACGTGGAGGCGGCCTTCGATGTAGACCTTGCGCCCCTTCGTCAGGTAGCGCGAGATGTTCTCGGCCTGCTTGCCCCACGCCGAGACGCGGAACCAGGTGGTGATGTCCTGCTGCTCGCCGGACTTGTCGCGCCGCCGCTCGTTCGTCGCCACCGAGAATTTGCAGACCGCCGTGCCCTGCGGGGTGTAGCTCAGCTCGGGGTCGCGCCCGAGGTTGCCGATGATGATGATCTTGTTGTAGGACATTTCTCTCTCGCTCCTCGCTAGCCTTGGCCGCCGCGGCGCGCACGGCCTGTCGCGGCGTTGCAGATGTGGCACATCGTATCACACGCAACAGGCGGCGTGTAAAGTACGTGGCGCCTCGGTTCAGGCCGGCCTGCGGGCGGCCGGCCGCGGATTCGTCTCGGATGGCCGCGCGTGGCGGCCGCGGCGGCCCGAGTTGTTTACTACTCGCGGCGTTCCACGTCAACGCTCAGGAAGTCGTGCGCCAGCTCCGCGTCGGCGAAGACGGCGCGCGCCTCGCGCAGAAGGTCTTCCGGTCCGGTCTGGTTGCCGGGGAAGTAGCGCGGGCTGAAGTGCGTCAGCACGAGCCGGCGCGCCCCGGCCTCCGACGCCACGCGCGCGGCCATCGCGGCGGTCGAGTGCGTGCTGCGGACGGCGAGCCCCTCGTCGGCCTCGGCGAAGGTGGCCTCGTGTATGAGGAGGTCTGCGCCGCGCGAGAGTTCGACGGCCGCGCGGCAGTAGATGGTGTCCGTGCAGTAGACGACGGCGCGCCCCTTGATGGCCGGGCCGCAGAAGTCCGCGCCGTCGAAGGCGCGGCCGTCTTCGAGCGTGACGCGCTCGCCGCGCTTGAGCCGGCCGTAGAGCGGCCCGGGCGGGATGCCGAGTTCGCGCGCGCGCCCCACGTCGAAGTGGCCGGGGCGGTCGCGCTCGTCGACGCGGTAGCCGAAGGCGGGCAGGCGGTGTTTGAGCGGCGCGCAGGAGACGGCGTACTCCGCGTCCTCGAAGACCGGCCCGGCCGCGACCTCGCGGACTTCGAGCGGGTAGGAGGCGTGCTGCTGCGTGCGGCGGCTCACCTCGCGGACGTACTCCTCGATGCCGCGCGGGCCGTAGACCGAGACGCCGCGCGCGCCGCCGGCCATGCCGAGCGTCGCCAGCAGCCCCATCAGGCCGTAGACGTGGTCGCCGTGCATGTGCGTGACGAAGATGCGCGAGACCTGACTGAGGTTAAGGTCGCTGCGCAGGATTTGGTGCTGCGTCCCCTCGCCGCAGTCGAAGAGCCAGACCTCGCCGCGCTGCTCCAGCCTCAGCGCCACGCACGACACGTTGCGCGCCCGCGTCGGCACCCCCGCACTAGTCCCGAGAAACGTTATCCGCAATCTTCACCCCGCCGTCGAATGTCCCGCGCCCGCCCGATTAAATCGTTGACATTTCACCTTCGAACCCATATTTTCCCGGGGCCGCATCTTTCCGTACAGCCGGCGAGAGTCTTCGCGCGCCGGCCTCACAGAACTCTTCCGCGGGCCGCCGGGCCCCTCGCTCGCCAGGGGGCGTGATGAACCCAGTCAAAAACTTCTTTATGGCCTGCTCGGGCGCCGACCTCACCATCCTCAGAAGGCCGGAGTGCCGGACGGAGCGCGACAAGTACGCCGCAATCGGCGCCTCCGCGCTCTTGTCGGCGGCCATCGCGGCCGCCTCCGGCGGTTATGCCCTCTCGCTGGTGCTTGAGTCAAACGCCCTCTCCGCGGCCTTCGGCCTCCTCTGGGGGTTCTTCGTCTTCAACGTGGACAAATACCTCCTCCCGATAATAACAAAAGAGGCCACCCCGGCCGGCACGCCCACCCGCGCCCGGCTGTCGTCGCTGGCGCGGAAGGCCGCGGCGGCCCTGCCGAGGCTGGTGCTCGCGTTCCTGATGGCGTTCGTCATCGCGCGGCCGCTCGAACTGAAACTGTTTGACAGGGAGATTGAGGCCCAGGTGGCCGAGTCCATCGCCGGCCAGACGGCCTACGCGCTGAAGCAGGTGGACGGCGAATTCGTCGAGATAGACAGGCTGAAGGCCGAGGTGAACGACCTTCAGCAGCAGGTCGCTCGCAAGCAGGAGGAGGTGGGTTCCCGCCGCCGGAGACTCGACTTAGAAATATACGGGGCGGCGTCGGGCAGGGCGGGGTACGGCCCCGTCGCGCTGAGGATTCAGAACGCGCTCCAGTTGGCCCGCGCCGAGCTGAAGACGCTTCAGGACGCCTACGAGCCTCGGATTGATTCGGAGCAGCGGAGAATCTCGGACCTTGAGGCCGCGCGCGACGAGCGCAGGAAGCAGGCCGAAGCGACCGTCAGGCTGACGACGGAGAACAGCCTCTGGGCCCGCCTCTCGGCCTTCGACCGGCTGAAGGCCACGCGCCCGGCCGCGCGTTTGGCCGACCTCTTCCTGCTGACTCTCTTCGCGCTGCTGCTGTCGGCCCCCGTCCTCGTCACGATGCTTTCGGCCCGCGGCCCCTACGACGACATTCACGACGCGATGAGGAGCGCGCTCGCGCCGGGGCCCGAGTCGGAGGGCGAGCGGCTGCTGCCCGGCGAGGTCGCGGCGCCCGCGCCGGCAAAGGCCGCTTCGTCGGGCGCCGCGCGGGCGGCGCGCGACCCGTACCGGCTGGTCGGCAGCGTCTTCGCGGACAAGTACCGGCTCGACGAGTGGGCGGGCGGCGGCGGGATGGGGGTCGTCTACCGCTCGACGCAGGTGGACGCGAACAGGCGCGTGGCGGTGAAAATCTTCAAGCCGGACATCCTCGCCAGGCACCCCGACTACGGCGTCCTGTTCGAGCGCGAGGTGACGGCGGCCCGCCGGATGCGCCACCCCAACATCGTCGAGGTCATCGACAGCGGCACGGCCGACGACGACATCCCGTTCATGGTCATGGAGTGGCTCACCGGCGAGACGCTCGAACACGTCATCGAGCGCGGGCAACTGCCGCTCGACAGGCTCACACACATCTTCAGGCAGATCTGCGACGCCGTCAGCTACGCCCACGAGAAGGGCATCATCCACCTCGACCTCAAGCCCGGCAACGTCTTCCTCGTCGGGAGCGGGCCCGGCGGCGACCGCATCAAGGTCATAGACTTCGGCATGGCGAGGGTCTTGAGCAGCGACACGGGGACGACCGTCACGCGCTTCCTCGGCACCTACCAGTACTGCTCGCCCGAGCACTTCGGCGGCAAGGTGAACTCCCGCAGCGACGTTTACAGCCTCGGCGCGACCCTCTACCACATGCTCGCCGGGACGCTCCCGTTCGGCGCGAGCTACGTCAACGCCAAGGCGCACCCCAACCTCGAACTGCCGCCCGTGCCTTCGCTCCTGCGCATGCGGCCGGGGCTGCCCGAAGAGGTGGACGGCGTAGTGCAAAAAGCCCTGAGCAAATCACCCGACGGGCGTCAGGCGTCGGCCCGGCAGCTCTTCGACGAATTCAGCCGCGCCTGCCAATGCGCGGTGAGCGCGTGACCGCGCCCGCCTACTTTCTACTGACGTAGCTGTTACCCTCGACCCAGAAGCGCCAGGGCTTGAGTGCGTCCTCGCCGGCGTAGGCGACGCCGATGCGCGCGCCCGCGGCGACCTCGCCGGGCGTGTAGCGGACGCCCGACTCTTCGAGCCAGACGCGGCGGCTCGTCGTCAGGTCTTCGCCGTCGTGCGTGAGGTCGAGCCCGAGCGCGCGGCAGAGCTTGCCGGGGCCGGAAGTCAGCTCCCGCTCTTTGGCGACCGGCCGGCGGGCCTTCATGGCCTCGATCCCCTCCTCCGGCTCGACGGCGCGGACGAGGACGGCGTGCGGCCGGCCCGCCGGGCCGGTGACGACGTTGAACTGGTGGTGCATCCCGTAGACGAAGAAGACGTAGACGGTGCCGCCGACGGCGAACATCGTCTCCGTCCGGCGCGTGCGCCGCCCGCCGTAGGAGTGCGCCGCCCTGTCCTCGACGCCGAGGTACGCCTCCACCTCGACGACGCGGGCCGCGACGCGCGCGCCCGAAGCGTCGGGCACGACGAGCCGCTTGCCGAGCAGCTCGCGCGCGACGCGCAGCGTGTCGGCGCGCGTGTAGAAGTCGCGTTCGAGTCTGGCGGGGCGGGGCAAGCTCTTATGAGTTTGAGATTTGAAATTTCAAATCTGACATTCTGAATCTTGAATCCGGGCGCGGCCTCTACTCGAACTGCTTGCGGAACTCCTCGAACCGCTCGCGCATCTCGGCCAGCTCGCCCCTCAGGCGCTCGACCTCGGCTTCGAGCCGCGCGACGCGCTCCGAGTCGCCCGCCCGCGCGGAGGCGGCGCGCGGCTGCGCGGCCGGCGCCTCGGCCTCGTCCTCTATCGCCGGCGCCCCCGAGAGCAGGTGCGCGTAGCGCGCCTCCTTGCGCCCGGCCTGCCGCGGCAGCTTCAAGACGAGCGGCTCGTCCCTGCGCGACAGGGCGTCGAGCGTCTCCTCGACCTCGCGCAGGTCTGCGAACTCGTGGAGCCGCCCCGTCCGCCCGCGCACCTCCCCCACGGTCTGCGGGCCGCGCAGCATCAGCACGCACAGCGCCGCCAGCTCGGCCGGCGAGAGCCCGTAGACCTCGCGCATCATGTGCTTGTACTTCGGCACGCGGCTGTCCGCGCCGTAGAAGATGTAGACGAGGTTCTTCGCCCGCAGCGTGTCGACGGCGAAGCTCACCGTGCGCTCGTCGTACTGGACGACGGGGTCGCGGTTGGAAATCTGGTTGCAGGCGTTCACCAGCGCGTTGAGCGTCAGTGGGTAGTAGTCGGGCGTCGTCACCTGCTTCTCGACGAGCGAGCCCAGCACGCGCACCTCCGCGTCGTTCAGATGTGTCTCCGCGTCAGTCAAGTAAACCCTCCCGCCGGGGCCGGCCGCCCCAGAATTTCATTGACACGCCGTGACGGTCAAGTGTACACGTCTGGTCGCCGCCGCCGCAGCCCGCGGGCGGGGCGCGCGCCCTTCCAACACGCCCGAGGAGAACCCGAGACCATGCCAGAGACCAAAGAGCCCTCGTGGGGGCCGCTCGAAAAACGCTTCGGCGGCGCGGCGCGCCCGCGCAAGCTGCTCGCGCTCGACGGCGGCGGCATCCGCGGCGTGCTCACGCTGCAAGTGCTCATCAGGATGGAGGAGCTGCTGCGGAAGGAGAGCGGCCGCGGCAAGGACTTCCGCCTCTGCGACTTCTTCGACTACGTCGGCGGCACGAGCACCGGCGCCATCATCGCCGCCGGCATCGCCGTCGGCATGTCGGCCAGGGAGCTGTCGGACTTCTACATCGCCACGGGGCCGAAGATGTTCGAGAAGGCTTTCATCCTCGAACGCCTGCGCCACCTCTACAAGAAGGAGCCGCTCACGGAGGAGCTGAAGAAGACCTACGGGCCGAAGACCAACCTCGGCTCGAACCGGCTGCGCTGCCTGCTGCTCGTCGTCACGCGCAACGTCTCGACCGACTCGCCCTGGCCCATCAGCAGCAACCCCTTCGCCGTCTTCAACCACCCGGCGCTGCCCGACTGCAACCTGCAAATCCCGCTCTGGCAGCTCGTCCGCGCCTCGACGGCCGCGCCCGTCTTCTTCCCGCCCGAGGTGCTCCAGTGGGCCCCGAACGACCCGTCGAAGTCGTTCCTCTTCGAGGACGGCGGCCTGACGCCCTACAACAACCCGGCCTTCCTCCTCGCGCGCATGGCGACGGAGGAGGCCTACAGGCTCGGCTGGGAGCGCGGCGAGAACAAGCTGCTCGTGATGTCCGTCGGCACGGGCTCGGCCCCGAAGCAGGGGGCGGGGCTCAACGCCTCGGGCAGCACGGCCTTCTCGAACCTCGTCAACTTCCCCTCGGCGCTGATGTACGGCGCGCAGACCGACCAGGACATCAACTGCCGCACGGTCGGCCGCTGCGTCCACGGCGCGCCGATAGACAGCGAGGTGGGCGACCTCATCCCGCGCCGCGGGGCGCGCAAGGCGCGCCGCGAGGTCGCGCTCTCCGAAGACCTCGGCCGCGCCTTCCTCTACGCGCGCTACAACGCCGAGCTGTCGAGGGAGTGGCTCAAGTCGCGCGGCCTCGGGAAGGTAGACCCGGCGCAGGTCTCGAAGCTCGACTCGGTCGAGTTCGTCCCCGACCTCGTGCGCGTCGGGCAGGCGCTCGCCGAGGACGTGAGACTCGAACACTTCGCGCTCGAACGCTTCGGCCAGTTCTACTGACGCCGCGGCGCGCGCGCCCGCTACGCCTTCGGCCTCGCCTTCGGCAGCACGTCGAGGCCGTCGTCGAGCGTCTCGACCGCGTCGAGGACGGTCTCGGCGGCGTGGACGAAGAAGTCGGGCGTGAGCGTGTCGAAGTCGTCCGTGGGCTTGTGGTAGTCCTTGTGGTCTTCGACGCCGAAGTAGACGAAGGGGACGCCGGCCCTGTGGAAGGCGAACTGGTCGGACTGGTTCGTCCAGTCGTCGTGCCCCTGCTCGGGGCGGTCGTGGCCGAGCAGGAGCTTGACGGGCGCGCGGGCGGCGACGCGTTCGAGCAGCGGCCGGAGCGCCGGCGCGTGGTGCGTGCCCGCGGCGTAAAGCTCGCCGCGTTCGCTGTGGCCGACCATGTCGAGGTTCACGTCGAGCGCCACCTCGCGCTTCTCCGCCCGCAGCCTCTTAACCAGCTCGCGCGCGCCCACGAGCCCCGACTCCTCGGCGTCGAGCGCGGCGAAGACCAGCGTGTTCTCGGGGCGCTCGCGCGCGAAGTGCGCGGCCAGTTGCAGCAGCGCCGCCACGCCCGAGGCGTTGTCGTCCGCGCCGTTGTAGACGACGCCGTCGCGCACGCCCAGGTGGTCGTAATGCGCCGTGACGAAGACGAGCCGCTCGGGGTGCTTTCGCCCCTCGACGTAGCCGACCAGGTTCGCGCCCTTCGACTCGCGCCCGTCGCGCGCCGGCAGGTCGAACGGCTGCTCGTAGGTTGACCAGAACGGCTTGAGCCCCGCGTCTGCGAAGCGGCGCTCGACGTAGGCGCGCGCCAGCAGGCCGCCCTTCGTCCCCGCCCCGCGCCCCTCCATCGCGTCGCCCGAGAGGGCGCGCACGTCCTCCAGCAGCCGCGCCGCGTCGAGGGTCTTCGAGGCCGGCCCCGTCTTCTCAGCCGCCGGCGCCTGCTTCGCGCCCGCCCCCTTCGGCGTCTGCACCGGCAGCGCCGCCCCGCACGACGCCAGCATCGCCACGCACGTCAGAAACAGCTTCGGCATGCCCCTCAGTCTGCACCAACCCCGCGCCATCTTCAAACGCCCGCCCCGCCATTTCGCATGCGCCGTGAAACAGGGTATCATTGGCGGTTCGCCCCACCTCCCGAGAGTTCACCGTGGGCGGGCGCGTGTGTTTCAGACATGAGTGAAGAAGCGATCATCGTGCGCGGGGCGCGCGTCAACAACCTGAAGAACGTCTCGTTCACCATCCCCGTCGAGAAGCTGACGGTCGTCACGGGCGTCTCCGGCTCGGGGAAGTCCTCGCTCGCCTTCGACACCATCTACGCCGAGGGGCAGCGCCGCTACGTCGAGTCGCTCTCGGCCTACGCCCGCCAGTTCCTCGAACGGATGGACAAGCCGGACGTGGACGAGGTGCTGGGGATACCCCCGGCCATCGCCATCCGCCAGAAGAACTCGACGCGCAACCCGCGCTCGACCGTCGGCACGCAGACCGAGGTCTACGACTACCTGCGGCTCCTCTACGCGCGCGTCGGCACCACCTACTGCCGCGTCTGCGGGCGCGAGGTGCACAAGGACTCGCCCGAATCCTCGGCGCAGGAGGTCTTGGAGGCGCTCCCCGAGGGCGCGCGCTTCTACGTCCTCTTCCCCGCCGAGGCGGGGCTGCGCGCCGAGGAGAACGGGCAGGCCAAGGCCGCCCCGAAGTCGAAGAAGAGGGCGGCCAAACAGACTTCTTCGGCCGCGCCCGACCGCCGCGCCGTGACGGCGCACGTGATGAGCCTCATGCAGCGCGGCTTCACGCGCCTGCTCGTCGGCGCCGAGACGGTCGAGCTGCGCTCGCCCGACGACTACACGCGCGCCGACTTCGAGGGCGTCTACGTCCTCATAGACCGCCTCGTCGCGCGCGCCGACGTGCGCGAGCGTCTGGTGGACTCCTTCGAGACCTGCTTCGTCGAGGGGCACGGCCAGGCCGTCGTCCGCACGGCCGAGGCGGCCGGGGAGGGCGCGCGCGCGTTCAAGTTCAACGAGCGCTTCGAGTGCAAGTACGACGGCACGGTCTACGCGCAGCCCGAGCCGCGGCTCTTCAGCTTCAACAACCCCTACGGCGCGTGCCCGACCTGCCAGGGCTTCGGCAACACCATCGGCCTCGACCTCGACCTCGTCATCCCCAACCCCGCCCTGTCGCTCGCCGAGGGCGCGATAGAGCCGTGGACGAAGCCGCAGTACGACTGGGCGCGCACGGAGCTGCGGCGCTTCTGCCGGCAGGAGAAGATTCCCTTCGACGTTCCGTTTCAGGAACTCACGCGCCAGCAGCAGCGCGCCGTCGTCGAAGGCAAGAGCGGCTTCGGCGGCGTGCGCGGCTTCTTCGAGTGGCTGGAGACGAAGAAGTACAAGCTGCACGTCCGCGTCTTCCTCGCCAGGTACCGCGGCTACACGCTCTGCCCCGACTGCGGCGGCGGGAGGTTGAGGCAGGAGGCGCGCGACGTGCGCGTCGGCGGCCGCACGCTCCCCGAGGTCTGCTCGCTCTCGATTAAGGACGCGGAGGTCTTCTTCGACTCTCTGGAGCTGACGCCCGAGCAGTCGGCCATCGCCGACAAGGTTCTGTTCGAAGTCCGGCGCCGCCTGAAGTTCCTCGTGGACGTGGGCCTC
>DASVWB010000212.1:0-8208 GCA_036389815.1 Pyrinomonadaceae bacterium
ACATAAGGCGTGCTGCATTTCGCCTGTGCGTCTTGCGCGCATCACACGAAATCGTGTCGGGCGTGCGCGGGATGGTAGCGGCGGGCGGCGCGGGCGCTTGTGCTAAACTCAAACGGAGAGCCCCTCGCCGGACGTTGAAGGATGGACAAACGCGAAAAGCCGAAGAGCCTGGAGGAGAGCGTCGAGGCGGCGCTGCTCGACGCAGACCTGTTCGTCAAGTACAAGGCGCCGCAGCGCGCCGTCGAGCGCCTGCAGGAGGCCATCGCGCACTGGCCGCGCTCCATCGTCCTGCGCGAGAAGCTGCGCGAGATAGCCTTCACCCACGGCCTCTCCGACGAGGCCGCGCGCCAGTGCCTCCTCCTCGTCAACCTCTACATCGGCCGCGAGAACTTCGACGCCGCGCACGAGCGCCTGCTCGAAGCCAAGCACATCGACCCGCGCATCAACATCGCGCCGGGGCTCGAAGCCATCCGCCGCGCGCGCCGCCCCGACCTGCAACACGCCGCGCCCGCCCCGGCCCCTGCGCCGCCCGCGGCCCCGCGCCCCGTAACCTTCGCCGGCGACCTCTCGACGGTCGGCATCTTCGACGCCATGCAGGTCATCGAGAACTCGCGGCTGACGGGCGCGCTCTCCATCCAAAGCACGGCGCGCGCCGGCCGCGTGCTCTTCAACGACGGGCGCATCGTGGACGCAGAGTGCGGCGACGCGCGCGGCACGCCTGCCTTCCGCCTCATCGTCGAGGCCACCAGCGGCTCCTTCGACTTCGAGAAGGCCGCCGCCGAGTACCCCGTCCGCATTCAGGCGCTCTCCAACACCAATCTCATCCTCGACACCCTCCGCCAGATGGACGAGGAGAAGAACGAAGAGCAGTAGACAGTAGGAAGAACGACGCCTGTCTTTCCCTACTGTCTACTGTCTACTGTCTACTGTCTACTAATCCATCAACACCCGCGTGCGGAGCGATTCGGCGAGTTCGAGGGCGGCGAGGAGGCGTAGGAACTGCTGGTAGTTGCGGCTGCGCAGGCGGACGCGCTGGCGCTCGGCCTCGGAGAGGTCGAGGCGCAGCACGAGGTCGAGGAAGTCGTAGTAGTCGGCGGCGGCCGAGACGGGCAGCTCGCGCGTGTAGGTCGTGCGCGCCGCGTCCTCGGAGGTGAAGCCGGCGAGCGCGTCGAAGAGGTGGTCGGTCGTCAGGTGCGAGCCCTGGCGCGCGAGCTTGATGGGCAGCCGCAGCTCGAAGAAGCGCAGGCCGTTCGAGGTCGTCACCGCCCGCAGGGACTTCGTGCCCTCGCCGTCGAAGGGCGAGTCGTTGTCTAAGAGCACCTTCAGGAGGCGGGGCCAGTCCTGCTCGTCCACGGTGTCGAGCGTGAGCTGGACGCGGTCGGCGAGGAACTTCTCGAACTGCGCCTCGACCGGGTAGGTGACGCGCCCCAGGCAGCCGACGGGCTCGCCCTCGCCCGCCGCCTCGGTCGGCAGCCGCGCCGGGCAGCGCGCGCAGATGACCGTCTCGGCCTTCATGCGCTCAATCTCGTCGGCCGCGCGCTCGACGAAGCGCACCTTCTCCTCCGACGGCGCGACGTGCTCGCCCGTCGTCAGCCGCGTGTGCAGGCTGCCGAGGCGCCCCCACGCGCGCAGGTGCTCCTCGTCGTAGCGCGCGCGCAGCGCGCACGGGTATTCGATGGCGAACTCTAATGACAACCGTTCTAACTCCGCCGCGAGGTGGTTCAGAGCGGGAAACCTGCGCCGTGAGGCGCGGCGCCGGCCCGGACGGGACTATAATAACAGAGTAGGAAACGAACCCTTAAACGTGGAGTCTCGAAGGATGGCAGCCGCGCCCGAAATCCCGGGCCCTAAAAAGTTCTGGCCGGTCGGCCAGGTCTACGCGCTCCGGCGCGACCCGCTCGCGCTCCTCTCCGGCCTCGCGCGCGAGTACGGCGACGTGGTGCGCTTCTGGGGCGGGCCGCAGCCGATGTACCTCCTCAACCACCCCGACCACGTGCGCGACATGCTCGTCACCAACAGCGCGAGCTTCAAGAAGGGGCGAGCGCTCCAGCGCGCCAAGCGCCTGCTCGGCGAAGGTCTGCTCACCAGCGAGGGCGAGTTCCACCGCCGGCAGCGCCGCCTCGCGCAGCCCGCCTTCCACCGCCAGCGCGTGGCCGGCTACGGCCGCGTCATGGTCGAGTACGCCGAGCAGACCTCCGCGCGCTGGCGCGACGGCGAGGAGTTCGACGTCTCGCGCGAGATGATGCGCCTGACGCTCGCCGTCGTCGGCAGGACGCTCTTCGACGCGGACGTGGAGTCGGACGCCGACGAGGTGGGCGCGGCGCTCACCGAGGTGATGAACCTCTTCGACTACCTGATGCTGCCCTTCTCGGAGCTGCTGGAGAGGCTGCCGCTCCCGCAGCGCGCGCGCTTCCTCCGCGCCCGCGCCCGGCTCGACGCCGTCATCTACCGCATCGTCGAGGAGCGCAGGCGCGCGGGCGGCGACCGCGGCGACCTGCTCTCGACGCTCCTCCACGCCGTGGACGAGGAGGGCGACCGGACGGGCATGACCGACGAGCAGTTGCGCGACGAGGTGATGACCATCTTCCTCGCCGGCCACGAGACGACCGCGAACGCCCTGACGTGGGCGTTCTTCCTGCTCGCGCAGAACCCTTCGGCCGAAGCGCGCCTCCACGCCGAATTAGACGAAGTGCTCGCCGGCGGCCGTCCCCCGACGCCCGAGGACGTGCCGGCGCTCCGCTACGCGGAGATGGTCGTCTACGAGACGATGCGGCTCTACCCGCCGGCGTGGGCGCTCGGGCGCATCGCGCTCGAAGACTACGAGGTCGGCGGCTACCTGATTCCGCGCGGCTCGCTCGTCCTCGTCAGCCAGTACGTCATGCACCGCGACCCGCGCTTCTGGCCCGAGCCCGCGCGCTTCGACCCCGGGCGCTGGACGCCCGAGGCGAAGTCGGCGCGCCCGCAGTTCGCATACTTCCCCTTCGGCGGCGGCCCCCGCCGCTGCATCGGCGAGGGCTTCGCCTGGACGGAGGCCGTGCTCATCCTGGCCGCGCTCGCGCGCCGCTGGCGCCCGCGCCTCGTCGCGCAGCGCGCCGTCCGCACGCGGCCCCTCATCACGCTCCGCCCCGGCAAGGGCGGCGTGCCGATGAAACTGGAAAGGCGTGAGCCGTGACAAGAGAAGGCGGATTCTCCCCGTCGCGGTTTACGGTTTGCGGCTCACGGCTTTATCCTTGTCACGGTTCACGGTTTTAAAGAGAGGAGTCAGAAGCGTTGGCCATCACGGCGGAGTTCATCGAGACGTTCAGGGTCGTCTGCCCCGCGTGCCGGGGCAGGGTCGTGCTCAAGGATGACGCGAGCGGCATCAAGTGCACGGAGTGCCGCCGCGTCTACCCCGTCCGCAACGACATCCCCGCGCTGATAGTCGAAGAGGCGACCATCGAGGATGAAGAGCCTCGGCAGGCAGACTGAGGCCGGCGCCCCCGCGCCGCCGCGCGCCGCGTTCGCGCCGGACGCGGACGGCGACGGCGAGGCCGGCCGGGAGCCGCGCCCGCTCGCGCCCGCTCGCTGGGACTGGGCGGGCGTGCGGCGCGTGCTCGTCGTGCGCCTGCGCTCGATAGGCGACACGGTGCTCGCCACGCCCTCGCTCCGCGCGCTGCGGCGCTTCCTGCCCGGCGCGCGCATAGACGTGCTGCTCGAAGACTGGGTCGCGCCGCTCCTCGAAGGCTCCGCGGACGTTGACCGCGTCGTGACCGTCCGCCGCAAGAGCCAGTCGTCGCGGCTGCGCGCGGCGCGCCACCTCCGCGCCGAGGGCTACGACGTGGCCTACAACCTCCACGGCGGGAGCACGGCGGCGCTGCTCACGCGCGCCTCGGGCGCGCGCCACCGCGTCGGCTACGCCGATTACGCTTACGCCCCGCTGCACAACCACGCCGCGCCGCCGTCGGCGCAGCTCTGGGGGCAAGAGAAGACGCACTCGGCCGAGCAGCAGCTCGCGCTGCTGGGCTGGACGGGCGTGCCCGTCAGCGACCGCCCGGCCTCAAGGCTCGCGGTCGTGCCGGGGGCTGCGGCCTCGGTCGCGCGGCGTCTGCGCGAGGAGGCGGGGCTCGCCGACGCGCGGCCCTTCGCGCTCGTCCACCCGGCCGCGGCCTTCGACACGAAGACTTGGGCGGCGGAGAACTTCGCGCGCGTCGTCGAGCACCTCGCCGCGCGCGGCCTCGCCGCGGTGGCGGTCGCGGCCGCGGGCGAGGTGAAGGTGATTGACGAAGTGCGCGCCCACTCTAATGTGCCGCTCCACGGCTTCACGAGCCTGAGCCTGCCGGAGTTGACGGCGCTCGCCGCGCGCGCCTCGCTCTTCGTCGGCAACGACAGCGGCGTGGCGCACGTCGCGGCGGCCGTCGGCACCCCGCAGGTCGTCGTCTTCGGCTCCTCGAACGTCGCGCACTGGCGGCCGTGGACGCGCGCCGCCTCCGAGGTCGTGCGCGAGGAGATGCCGTGCGCGCCGTGCCCCGGCTACACCTGCTCGGAGTTCGGCGCGCCCGAGTGCATCCGCCGCGTCCCCGTCGCGCGCGTCGTCGCGGCCGTTGACCGGGTGCTCGGACAAGTAGACGGTAGACAGTAGACGGTGGTCAGTAGGGCTCCGCCTTCCTGAGACCCATGCAGGCCGCGGGCGCTTCGGCTACAAAGGTTCTTCTACTGTCTACTGTCTACCGTCTACCGTCTACTTATGAACCTGACACCACAACGCGCGGGCCAGCTCGTCGGCGCGATGCGCGGGGCGAGCGTGGTCGTCTACGGCGACGTGATGCTCGACGAGTTCGTGTGGGGCGACGTGACGCGCATCTCGCCGGAGGCGCCCGTCCCCGTCGTCGAGATACGCCGCGAGTCGTTCCGCCTCGGCGGCGCCGCCAACGTGCTGGCGAACCTGCGGGCGCTCGGCCTGAACGCGTCCATCGTCGGCGTCGTCGGCCCCGACCGCGCCGGCGAGCGCGTGCGCGCCGAGCTGCGCGACGCGGGCGCCGACGGCCGGGAAGAGAATTTGATCGTGGACGTGAGCCGGCCGACGACCTTGAAGACGCGCATCATCGCGCACAGCCAGTTGGTCGTGCGCGCCGACCGCGAGCGGCGCGACCCCGTGGACGGGCCGACCGAGGAGAGGATAGTCGCCGCGCTCCGCGGGCTCTTGAAGGGGGCGGCGGCGCTCGTCGTCTCGGACTACGACAAGGGCGCGGTGACGCCCGCCGTGCTCGGCGAGATTCTGCCGGCGGCCGAGGCGGCGGGCGTGCCCGTGCTCGTGGACCCGAAGCTCCGCAACTTCTGGTCGTACCGGCCGGCGACGCTCGTCACGCCGAACCACATCGAGGCGCTGCGCGTCACGAACAACGAGGACGACACCGACGAGGGCGTGGCGCGCGCCGCGCGCGAGATACGCGACCGGCTGGGCTGCCGCTCCGTCCTCATCACGCGCGGCGAGCGCGGGATGATGCTCCTCGAAGACGGCGAGCCGACCTACGTGCCGACCGCGGCGCGCGAGGTCTACGACGTGACGGGCGCGGGCGACACCGTCATCGCCACGCTCGCCGCCACGCTCGCCGCCGGCGCCACGCTCACCGAGGCGGCCACGCTCGCCAACCACGCCGCCGGCGTCGTCGTCGGCAAAATCGGCACCGCCACCGCCACCGCCGAAGAACTCCTCGCCTCCTTCCCGCCGGAGCCGCGCCCCTGAAAACTCTCCCCGCGCCCGCGAAAACCTTGCGCGCGGCAGCCGGCATCACAGCGGGCGAGGGGTTCTTCGCGCGGGCGACGTAAAGGGGGCGGCACGCTTATGACTAACGGCAGCGGTCTTCTCTTCGTGTTCTTCGCCTGCGCGGGCGTCGCGGTCGGCGCGGCGTGCGGCGCGCGCGTCGTTTCAAACGCGCGCGCCGCCGGCGCGACATCGCCGGCGGCGACGCCCGCGTCAACGCCCGCCGCAACCGCCGTCGCCACTTTGACGGGCGACGAAGAGGAGTTGAACCGCCGGCCGCTCAGGCTTCCGCTGAGGGAGCCGCGCGTGGTGGTCGAGAAGGGGGCGCGGCGTCTGAAGCTGTACGCGGGCGGGGAGCTTGTGCGGGTGAGGAGGGTCGCGCTCGGGTTCGAGCCGGCGGGCGACAAGGTGAGGCAGGGCGACGGGCGGACGCCGGAGGGCGAGTTCTACGTCTGCATGAAGAACGAGCGGAGCAAGTTCTATCTGTCGCTGGGCTTGAGCTATCCGAACGAGGAAGATGCGGCGAGGGGACTGCGCGACGGCCTCATCACGCGCGCGCAGCACTACGGTATCTTGCGCGCGCTCAAGGCCGGCCGCTGCCCCGCCTGGAACACGGCGCTCGGCGGCGAAATCTTCATCCACGGCGGCGGCACCGCGGGCGATTGGACGTGGGGCTGCGTCGCCCTGGAGAACCCCGAGATCAAAGAGCTGTTCGACGCGCTCCCCGCGGGCGCGCCCGTGCGCATCGAACCGTGAAGACATCCGCCGTCGTCCACCCCGTCGCGTAAACGTATAACCTCGCGGACGCTTCAAACGGGCGCGGGCGCGCGACGCGTCCAGACGTTCGTACGCGCCCCCCTCACCCTCATCCGAGAATTCATATACGCCTCCGAAGCTTCATTCAGAATCCTAAAGTTACACGCGTGCGTCCATAACCGCGACCTCCGCGCGGGCCGACTCGTCACGCGCGCGCGCCGCTTCGTCACACGGGTATATCCCTTGCCTAAGAAGAGACCCACACAGGGCCGCGCGGGTCGCCGCATACGAATATTTGCACCGCGCACGCACGGCCGTCTCCCCGCATAGGACAAGTCCCCCGCCGCCGCCGCCCGGCCTTCCGGGCCGCGCGCGCGGGGGCGCACAAGCGAAAGGAGTTTGCGATGCTTACGAACGTGAGGCGCGCCGCCTGTCTGGCGGCACTGCTCCTCTTATGCGCGGCCGCGGCCGTCGCGCAGGGCGCCTTCGGCTCCCTGACGGGCACGGTGCGCGACCCCGCGGGCGCGATACTGGCCGGGGCGTCCGTCGAGGCCACGAACAAGGCGACGGGCGACAAGCGCTCGGCCGTGACGAACGAGGAGGGCGTCTACACCATCACCAACCTGCCGGTCGGCACCTACACCCTGACGGTCACCTCGGCCGGCTTCGCGCCCGGTAAGGCCGAGGACGTGAACGTCTCGGTCTCCTTCACCACCACGCTCGACGTTTCGCTCAGCCCCGCGGGCGCCGCCGAGAGCGTGACGGTCGTCGGCGCCGACACCGCGACCTCGCTCAACACGACCGACCAGCAGCTCTCGACCCTCATCAGCAACAAGAAGATTCTCGACCTCCCGCTGCTCTCGCGCGACCCGAACGCGCTGGTGCTGCTCGCGCCGGGCGTCGCCGGCTCCAGCAGCACGCTCGGCGGCTTCGTCGTCAACGGCCAGCGCGAGCGCAACAACAACTTCCTCGTCGACGGCATCGACAACAACGACGCCGACGTGCCCGGCATCCCCGGCGGCATCTCGACGCCGAATATCGACGCGACGCAGGAGTTCCGCGTCATCACCAACAACTTCAACGCCGAGTTCGGCCGCAACACCGGCGCCATCATCAACGTCGCCACGCGCGGCGGCTCCAACGAGTTCCACGGCGGCGGCTACATCTACTACCGCTCCGACCGCTTCGCCGCGCGCAACTTCTTCGACACGTCGGGTCACGCCGACCCGCTCCAGCGCCGGCAGTACGGCGGCTCCATCGGCGGCCCCATCAAAAAAGACCGCACCTTCTTCTTCTTCAACTTCGAGCGCGACGACTTCGACCAGGGCATTCAGGTGACGCAGACCGTCCCGACCGCGTCGGCGCGTCAGGGAATCTTCAACCTCTCGGCGCTGGGCTTAGGCACCGCGGACATCCGCGGCGGCAACAACGCGCTCGGCGCCCCGGTCAACCAGAACTTCGCGCAGCTCCTCTCACAGCTCTACCCGCTGCCGAACACGAACGGCGACGGGCCGCTGCCCGGCGTCTTCGAGTTCTACCGCTTCTCGACGCAGACCAACGACCTCTCGAAGCAGCTCTCGGCGCGCGTCGATCATCGGCTGAGCGACAGGCACAACCTCTCGGGCAGCTTCGCCTTCAACGACGGCACGTTCGAGTTCTGCTGCGAGTCGTTCCCCGGCGCGAACGACGCCATCCAGAGCCCGCAGCGCAGC
>DASVWB010000213.1:0-1763 GCA_036389815.1 Pyrinomonadaceae bacterium
GGAGGGGGCGCTCAGGCGAAAGACTTGTAGGCGTTAACGTCTATCCCGTGCTTGCGTATCAGCTCCCAGAAGGCGCGCCGGTTCTTGTTGGCGGCGCGCGCCGCCCTCGTGATGTTGCCGCCGTAGGCCAGCAGGAGTCTCTGTATGTAGTCCTTCTCGAACTGCGTGACGGTCTTGCTCTTGGCCTGCTGGAACGTCTCGATGGGCTCGGGCGGCGGCTGCTCGCCCGGCAGGTGGATGTCCGACGACCCGATGACGCCGCCCTCCGACATCACGACGGCGCGCTCGACGACGTTCTCCAGCTCCCTCACGTTTCCGGGCCAGTCGTAGCGCGCCATCAACTCCAGCCCCTCGGCCGAGATGTCGGCGGGCGTCTTGTCCAGCTCGTGCGAGAATTTCTTGAGGAAGTGGCGCGCCAGCAGCGGGATGTCTCCGCGCCGCTCGCGCAGGGGCGGGAGCGTCAGGCGGATGACGCTCAGGCGGTAGTAGAGGTCCTTGCGCAGCTTCCCAGCCCGCACGGCCTCCTCGAAATCGACGTTCGACGCGCCGATGACGCGCACGTCCGCGCGGCACGTCTTGGAGGAGCCGAGCGGGCGGTACTCCTTCTCCTGTAGGAAGCGCAGCAGCTTGACCTGCGCGAGCAGCGGCAGGCAGTCGATCTCGTCGAGGAAGAGCGTGCCGCCTTCGGCCTCGCGGAGCAGGCCGTGGCGCGCGTCGTTGGCGCCCGTGAAGGCGCCGCGCTCGTGGCCGAACAGCTCGTTCTCGACCAGGTCGAGCGGTATCGCCCCGCAGTTGACCGGGATGAAGGGCTTGTGCTGGCGCGCGCTCAGGTAGTGGATGGCGCGCGCGTAGACCTCTTTGCCCGTGCCGGTCTCGCCCGAGAGCAGCACGTAGGCGTCGCACCTCGCCACCAGCGGCACCTTCTTCATCTCGGAGAGGAAGGCCGGGCTCTCGCCTATCAGGTGCCTGAGCCCGAGCCGCTCCCGGAGCCGCTGCGGCACGGCCTCCTTCTGCCGCGCACGCTCCAGCAGCGCCCAGACGCGGGGCAGGATGTTGGCCGGCTTCAGGGGCGAGGTGACGAAATCGGACGCGCCCAGGCGCAGCAGCGCCAGCAGCTCGTCCGGCTCGCCGTCCTCGACGACGAAGATGCAGGGCGCCGCCAGCGCCTCGACGCCGAGCGCGGCGAAGAGCGGCTCCGGCCGCTTCAACAGCGCGCCCGGCGGGAAGACGAAGACGGCCTCGGGCCGGAACTCCGAGACGCAGGCGGCGAACTCCTTGCCGCACGACGCGGGCTCGAAGGCGGCGACCGACTCGTGCCGCAGCTCGAACGACGGCCCGAGCATTTCACGCAGTAGCTCGCTTGAGGGATTCGACCGGCAGAGGTCGAACAGCAAGATTCTGCTCTGTCTCATACCCCTTGTGTCACCCGTCGGAAAATTTCTGAAAGAGCCCGGCGGCCGGGCAGGCCGTCGGTAAGGCGCGCCCTCGCGGGCGCCTCTCAACACTTCACTTCAGGCGGATTCCAGGCAAAGAACATTCGGCGCGTAGCTGATTGATTTGGAAAGACCCAGACAGTGTGAGAACCGACCTTCCTTCGCAGGCTATGGGGTGCCCCATTCTTCAACAGAAACGGAAACAGGTCAACCCCGAACCGCGCGCGCGCCGCGGCGTTAAATTTTCCGGCGGCGTTCAGACGGGTGCGACGCCGTAGCGGGCGGGGGCCGACGCGCGAGGGCGGGGGAGAGACAACAGTTGTCTCTCCC
>DASVWB010000214.1:0-7859 GCA_036389815.1 Pyrinomonadaceae bacterium
AAAGGTGAGACGATGAGGCGGACGCTGTGCGGCGTCCGCTTCATCCTTCATCCTGCCGCCCTCATCCTTCCCTCCCCCCACACGGCCGCGGAGTCCCCCGATGACCAGCACGACCAAGCCAGTCGCACTCGTCAGCATGCCGACGCTCTCGGCGCGCTTCCCCTCCTTCCAGCTCGGGCTGCTCAAGCCGACGCTTGAGCGCGCCGGCATCCCTGCGCAGACCTTCTCGCTCTTCATGTACTTCGGCACGCACGTCGGCTGGCCCGTCAACGAGGCGCTGGCGGACGTCTACCCGTGCATGGTCGGCGAGTGGGTCTGGGCGCGCGCGGCCTTCGGCGACTTCGCCGACGACGAGGGCTACTTCCGGAGGTACGGCGCGGAGCTGCGCGGCATCTGCGCGCAGGCCGGCTGCACGCTCGAAGACCTCCGCCGCGTGCGCGACACGTCGGTGCCGGCCTTCCTCGACTTCTGCGTCGAGAGCATCGACTGGCGGCGCTTCGGCCTCGTCGGCTTCTCGGTCTGCTTCCAGCAGATGCTCGCCAGCGTCGCGCTCGCGCGCGCGCTGAAGCGACGCCACCCCGACATCCCCGTCATCATGGGCGGCGCCGGCTTCGAGGACGACATCGCCGAGGAGATCATGCGCGGCTGCCCGCAGGTGGACTACGTACACTGCGGCGACGCCGAAGAGACCTTCCCCGAGATGGTCAGGCGGCTCTACGCGGGCGAGTCCATGCGCGGGCTGCCCGGGATGCTCTGGCGCGACGGCGGCGAGGTCGTCTTCAACGGCCGCGCGCCGAACCTCCGGGACATGAACCGCACGCCCGCGCCCGAGTTCGACGAGTACTTCTACGCGCGGCGCGAGGGCGGCTACGACGCTTACGACGGCGCGCAGGGCGTGCTGCTCCCCATCGAGACGGCGCGCGGCTGCTGGTGGGGCGTGAAGAACCACTGCACCTTCTGCGGCCTGAACCGCGCTGGCATGGAGTTCCGCGCCAAGTCGGCCGCGCAGGTGCTCGAACAGTTGGAGACGCTCTCGCGCCGCTACCAGATACTCGACTTCAACGCCATCGACAACATCATGGCGCCCGAGTACATCGACAAGCTCTTCGGCCGGCTGGCCGAGGCGAACACGGACATCAAGCTCCACTACGAAGTCCGGCCGAGCCTGACGCGCGCGCAGCTCAAGCTGATGCGCGCGGGCGGCCTCTTCTCCATCCAGCCCGGCGTCGAGAGCTTTTCGACGCACGTCCTCAAGCTCATGCGCAAGCACACGACAGGCGTGCGCAACCTCGAACTCGTCAAGTGGTGCACCTACTACGGCATCAACAACCTCTACAACATCCTCGTCCGCTTCCCCGGCGAGCGCCCCGAGGACTTCCGCTTGCAGACCGAACTGATGCCGAAGCTCCACCACTGGCAGCCGCCGTGGGCCGCGGCGCAGGCGCGCGCCGACCGCGGCTCGCCGATGTTCACCGAGCCCGAGACGCAGAGCATCACGCGGCTCACCTACTCGCCGGCCTACGACCACCTCTTCCCCAAAGACCGCTTCGACCTCAAGCGCGTCTCCTACTACTTCGAGCACGAGATGGGCGACACCGTCGGCGAGGAGGGCTACGCCGAACTGTTCGCCGCCGTAGACCTCTGGCAGCGGCACTGGCGCGAGCGCCCGCGCCCCTACCTCCGCTACAGGAAATCCTGGGAGACCATCTTCGTCGAAGACGGGCGCGACGGGCGCGCGAAGGAGACGACCTACTCCGGGGACTACGCCGCGCTCTACGAGTTCTGCGCCGACGCGCGCGGCCCGAAAGAGTTGGCGGCGCGCTTCGACGGCGCGCCGTGGGTCGAGGGGGCGCTCGCCGAGTTCGTCGAGCGCGACCTGATGGTTCACCTCGACGGGCGCTACCTCAGCCTGGCGCTGCCGGCGAACCCTTACGTCTGACGAGGAGCTAAAGGCAAGGTGCGCGAAGCGATGTCGGCGGCGCTCTCGGCGCTGCCCCCGAGTTTTCACGAAGACCGCGCGGAGCTGCTCGGCCTGCTCCGGCGCGGCGCCATCCTCCGCCGCACGCCGACGCAGCCCGTGCTCTCACGCGACGGCACCTCCCACCGCTGGATGCTCGACACGCTCTCCGTCACGCTCACGCCGCGCGGCGCGGAGCTGGCCGGCCGCTGCGTGCTCGAACTGCTCAACCGCTTCGACGGCCGGCAGGTCGCCACCTACGGCCTGACGGCCGTCCCCATCCTACAGTCCTGCGTCCTGCAATCCGGCGGGCGCTACCGCGGGCTCCTCGTCCGCAAGGAGCGCAAGCCGCACGGCTCCCTGAAATTGATAGAAGGCCCCGTGGACAAGTCGGAGCCCGTCATCCTCATAGACGATTCGGTCAGCTCCGGCACGTCGATGGAGGAGGCGTGCGCGCGTCTCGAAGAGGCGGGGCTGCGCGTCGAGGGCGGCGTCTGCCTCGTGCGCTTCGGCTGGCACGGCGGGTACGCGCTCATGCAGGAGCGCGGCTACCACTTCGAGGCGGTCTACGACATCTGGGACGACTTCATCCGCCACATGGAGGACGAGTACCAGCCGCCGCCCAACCCGACGAAGTGCTTCCCCGAGTTCGAGTGGTCGGGCGAGCGAGCGCCCGAAGGGCTCCACCCCGCGCGACTCGCGCGGCTCGCCGTCTCGGAGGTTCTGACCTCGAACCGCCTGCCGCGCGCGCCCCGCCGGCTCGACAGGGAGTACGACTCGCGCGGCGGCGCGTGGGTGAGCCTGCGGCCGCGCGGCGACGTGCACAGCCGCCACGCGCGCGAGGGCTTCTGGCACTTCCCCGGCGAGGCGCCCGCCGCCGCGGCGGCCGAAGACCTCCTGCTCGCCGCCCTTCTGACGGCGAAGCAACTGCCCGCGGGGCGGGAGGGGCTGGAGCTGTTGGAGCAGAGCGCCGTCGCCGTCACCTTCTTCTCGGAGCTTGAGCGCTGCACGGTCGGCCGGCTCGACAACGAGCGGTA
This sequence comes from Pyrinomonadaceae bacterium, assembly GCA_036389815.1. Lineage (GTDB taxonomy): Bacteria > Acidobacteriota > Blastocatellia > Pyrinomonadales > Pyrinomonadaceae > QHXN01. Next base: position 2,995 of record DASVWB010000214.1, read on the forward strand.
CGGCATCGTCGTCCGCAGCCTCGAACGCCCCGGCCGGATGGGCGGCGCGCTGCCGCGCATGCCCGGCATCGTGGGCGAGTGGGAGCAGTTCCAGCACGCGCGGCGGAAGAACGCGGGGCTCCTCTCGTTCGAGCCTTACGAGCTTTTCAGGCACGAGGTCGTCAAGCTGGTCGAGCCGGGCGCGGGCTGGCAGCCGACCGGCGTGCCCGCGGCCGAGGCCGCGCCGTGGCACGAGGACGCGCGGGTCTGCGCCCCGCTGGCCGAGCGCGCGCGCGACCTCGTCGTCGCACAACTCACGGGGCGGCCCGAGACGACGCGGCCGCCCGACCTCGCGGGGCGGCTCGAAGGTCTCGACTCGGTCTACCTGACCGTCTACGTCGAAGGTCGTCTGCGCGGCTGCATGGGCGGCGCGGCCGGCGAGTTAGACGAAGACCTGCGGCGGCTGGCGCGCGCGGCGCTCGAAGACGCGCGCTTCGGCGGGGACGCGGCCCCGGCCGCGGCGGACGAAGTGGCCGTCAGCGTCTCGCTCCTCTTCGACGAGTTCCGCATCGGCGCGTGCGCGCCCGAGGAGGTCGTGCGCTACTACCGGCACGGGCACCAGGCTTTGATGGCGCACGACGGCGAGAGCGTGGGGCTGCTGCTGCCGTTCGTCGCCTCGACGAACAACCTCGACCCGGCGGGCTTCGCGCGCGAGGTTCTCGTGAAGGCGGGCTTGAGCGAGCCGCCCTTCTACTGGTGCCGCTTCGACTGCGCGACGTGGCTCGCAGACGCGCGCGGCGTCTCCCGCACGGTCGGCGGCTTCCCCGCCGCGCCGGAGCCGGCGGAAGAGCTTTCGGCGCTGCTCGCGCGCCGCGCCGCGCTGCACGCGCGCTACCTGCTCAGGCACCAGAAGCCGGACGGCTCCTTCTACGCCGCCTACGAGCCATTCCGGAACAGGCTCTACGAGGGCTGCGACCTGCCGCGGCTCGCGCACGGCGCGTGGGTGCTCGCGCGCGCGTCGCGCCTGCCGGGCGGCGGCGAGTTGAAGGAGGCGGCCGACAGGGCAATCGAACACCTCCTGAACGCGGCGGCGGAGGGCGACGAAGGGCTCTGGCTTGAGGCCGAAGGGCAGTCGCCGTCGGTGGCCGAGCTGTCTTTCCTGCTGCTGGCGCTCTGCGAGTCGGGCGCGGGCGACGCGGGCGCGCGGCGCGACGCGGCCGCGCGCGCCGCCGCGACGCTCTGGGGCTGCGTGACCCTGCCGCACGGCCGCGTCCGCACGCACCGCGACGCCGAGCCGTCGGATGAGTTTCAAGACTACTTCCCCGGCCAACTGCTGCTCGCCCTCGCCGCGGCCTGCGACGCGCAAGTCTCTGAGGTGGACGAAGAGAGGCTCGCGCGCGCCTTCCTCTACTACCGCCACCGCTTCCGCCACCGTCGCGGCTTCGGTCAGGTCTCCTGGTACGCGCAGGCGTTCGCGCGCTGGTGGCACGTCCGGCGGGACGCGCGCTTCGCCGAGTTCGCCTTCGAGACGGTGGACTGGCTGCTCGCCTACCAGCAGGAGAAGACGGGCGCCTTCGTCAACGACCACCAGCCGGAGACGCCCGGCTACATGACGGCCGTCTACCTCGAAGCCGTCGCCGCGGCCTCGAACCTCGCGGCCGCGCTCGGCCGGGAGGGGCGGAGGCTGTCGTACTCCGCCGCGTACGAGCGCGGCCTGCGCTTCCTCGACCGGCTCGTCATACAGGGGCGCGACGCGTCGGTGCTGCCCTCGCCCGACTACGCCGCTGGCGGCCTGCGGCGCGCGGTTCACTACAGCGAGATTCGCACGGACTTCGTGCAGCACGCGCTCTCAGCCGTGCTCGAAGGCTACGGCTCCGGGAAGTCCGCGCCCGCGTCCGCGGGCTGAGGGGCGCGGAGCCGCGCGGCCGTCGGGCGGCCGTCGTCAGGATGTCGCGCAAGTTCTTCGTCCGCGCCGTGGCGCGCGGCCGGCTTTATCTTCAAACACCAACTTGGAGGCGAACATGGCAACCAGCAAAAAATCTTCTAAGAAGGGTTCGGCGAAAAAGGGGGGCGGCAGGAAGGGCGGCGCGGCCTCGTCGCGCGCGGCGGCTTCGGGGGCGGTGCCGCCCTACGGCGTGGCCATCCGCGAGGCGGCGGCGCGCGGCGACGCGGCCGAGATGCGCCGGGTCGCGGCCTCCGCGCGCAAGTGGATTCGGGACGCGCAGGCCGCGCTCGAAAGGCTGGAGAAGCGGCTCGGGCAGGGCGGCGGCAGGTAGGCGGGGATGACGCGGCCGACACGTTTCTTCACGGACGAGGATCGCGAGAGCTTCCGCCCAGTTCACGTCGTCTGGGAGATCACCCTGGCCTGTGACCTGAAGTGCCGTCACTGCGGGTCACGGGCCGGGCGTCGGCGCCCGGACGAGTTGACGACCGCGGAGTGCCTCGACCTCGTCGCGCAGCTCGCGCGGCTCGGCACGCGCGAGGTGACGCTCATCGGCGGCGAGGCTTACCTGCGCCGCGACTGGGTCGAGATAGTCCGCGCCGTGCGCCGCCACGGCATGGACTGCACGATGCAGACGGGCGGGCTGCACCTGACCGAGGAGAGAATAGGGCAGGCGGCCGAGGCCGGCCTGCAAGGCATCGGCGTCTCGATTGACGGGCTCGAAGAGTCGCACGACCGCGTGCGCGGCGTGAAGGGCTCGTTCGCCGCGGCGCTCAAGGCGCTGAGGCTGCTCGGCGGCTACGGCATCGTGCCGAGCGTCAACACGCAAATCACCTCGCAGGTCTTGCCGGAGCTGCGCGAGCTGTGCGGGCTCTTCATAGACGCCGGCGCGAAGAACTGGCAGGTACAGTTGACCGTGGCGATGGGGCGCGCGGCCGACCACCCGGAGCTTCTGCTCCAGCCTTACCAACTGCTCGAACTGATGCCGCTGCTCGCCGAGCTGTTCCGCGAGGGCGCCGAGCGCGGGATGCTCATGCAGCCCGGGAACAACGTCGGCTACTTCGGCCCCTACGAGGCTCTGTGGCGCGGCGGCGGCGACGAACGCGTCCACTGGCCCGGCTGCAACGCGGGCGAGAACACCCTCGGCGTCGAGGCCGACGGCACCATCAAGGGCTGCCCGTCGCTGCCCACGGTCGGCTACGCGGGCGGCAGCGTCCGCGACCTGACGCTCGAAAGCATCTGGCGCGACGCGCCCGAGCTGAACTTCAACCAGACGCGCGCGGGCGAGGAGCTGTGGGGCTACTGCAAGGGCTGCTACTACGCCGACTCGTGCCGCGGCGGCTGCACATGGATAAGCCACTCGCTCTTCGGCCGGCCGGGCAACAACCCTTACTGCCACCACCGCGCGCTGGAGCTGGCCGCGCGCGGCCTGCGCGAGCGGATAGCGCCCGCCGCGCCCGCGCCCGGCCTCTCCTTCGACCACGGCCGCTTCGACCTGATACTCGAAACGCTCGACGGCCGCCCGGTCGCGGCCGCCCCGACCGCGGGGCTCGTCCAGATAACCCCGACCAGAAAACGGCCGGCGCAGACTAAGGCCGCAGGCGCGGCGCGCGCGCGTCGGCCGCCGAGCCTCGTGCTCTGCCGCGCCTGCGACCGCCACGTCAGGCGCGGCACGCGCGAGTGCCCCTTCTGCGGCTCGGACGTGCGGCGCGCGGCGCGCGCCTACGGCCGCAGGATGCGCGCCGCGCGGGACGCCTGCGCCCGCCTCCTCGAACTCCTGCCGCAAGGCTAAAGTAGCGGTCAGAACCGCCCGCGGTAGCGTGTAGACGTTTCGCCGACGTTTTATTGATTGATGACAGCCGCGCCCTCATCAATCGTCATCCGGCATATGTCACGTCCACCCGCTACCGCGGGCGGCTCTGACCCGGCCTAGTAGACCACCCGCGTCTTGAGCGTCGCCTTCGCGCCCTTCAGGATTCTGACCGCCTCGCTTGAGACGGCCGTGTCCACGTCGAGGATGACGTAGCCGACGCGCTCGTTCGTCTTGAGGTACTGGCCGAGGATGTTGACGCCGCGCTCGGAGAGGCGCGAGTTGATCTCGGCCAGCACGCCGGGCACGTTGCGGTGTATGTGCAGGATGCGGTGCGTGCCGTCCTGCGGCGGGAGGCTGACGGGCGGGACGGTGTGCGACCCGGAAGACGTGCCGAACTCAAGATACTGAATCAGCTTCGACGACACGTCCACGCCGATGCCGGCCTGCGCCTCCTCGGTCGAGCCGCCGATGTGCGGCGTCAGAATCACGTTCGGCAGGTTCTGGAGGGGCGTGACGAAGGGGTCGCCGCTCTTCTCCGGCTCTTCGGGGAAAACGTCCACGGCCGCGCCGCCGAGCGCGCCGCTCGCCAGCCGCTCGCGCAACGCTTCGAGGTCAACCACGTCGCCGCGGCTGTAGTTGATGAGGAGCGCGCCCTCGCGCATCCCGGCGAGCGCGGCGCGGTCGATGAGGTTGCGCGTCCCCGCGCCGCCGGGCACGTGCAGCGTGACGACGTGCGACTCCGCGAGCAGCTCCGAGAGGTCGCGCGCCTGGCGCGCGTTGCCGTGCGGGAGCTTCGGCACCACGTCGTGGTAGACGACCCTCATCCCCAGCGCCTCGGCCAGCACGGAGACCTGCGAGCCGATGTTGCCGTAGCCGACTATCCCCAGCGTCTTCCCGCGCAGCTCGTAGCTGCCCCGCGCCTCCTTGAGCCAGACGCCGCGGTGCGCCGCCGCGTTCTTGTCCGCGACGCGCCGGATGAGCATCACGCACGCGCCTATGACCAGCTCCGCGACCGAGCGCGTGTTCGAGTAGGGCGCGTTGAAGACGGCCACGCCCGCGTCGGTCGCGGCCGCGAGGTCCACCTGGTTGACGCCGATGCAGAAGCAGCCGACCGCCAGCAGGCGGTCGGCC
>DASVWB010000215.1:0-12044 GCA_036389815.1 Pyrinomonadaceae bacterium
CGGCAGACGGGCGTGCCGATCTCTATCTGGGAGAGGTACAGCTCGGGCGTGACCTGGTCGCCGACCGCCTCCTTGGCCCCGGGCAGGATGTGGAGCGCGCGCGGGTGCAGCTCGCGCGTCCCCGCGTCGACTATCTGGTACTCCTCCTCGACCCCGACGGTGAACTCCTCGTTTCTCGCCATACTCGACACCTGAGCCCCCTCGTGAATTGGAAACGGCCGCCGGCGGCGGCGGCCCGCCATGGAACCAAGTTTCTGTCCCCCGGCGGACACGCCTGTCCAACCGAAAGGTCACGGGTGTCACGGATGAGTTGTGAAACGGCCGGGGCGTCCCGCGCGGGGGCGCCGCGCCCTACCTGCCGCCGCCGCCGGCCCCGGCGCTCGCGGCCTCCGACGCGGCCGCGGCGGTGAAGACCCTCTCGGCCGCGAGCGCCAGCTCCTTCTGGAAGAGGTTGATCAGGTAGTTGACGTCCATCAGGAGGCCGTCGCCGCCGAACTCGCGGTAGAGGTTGATGTAGCCCCAGGCGGCCGCGTCGGTCGAGAGCGGGAGCCGGAGCGTCCAGAAGAAGTGTGAGCCCCGCACCTCGGCGGCGCCCACGTCGCCGCGCTCCCACTCCCAGTAGACGAGGCCGCCGCGGACGTGCGCGCCGCGCACGCGCGGGTCGTCCTGCTCGCGCCTGAGCGCGCGCTCGCTCGCCCCGCCGTCGTCGCCGCGGCCGATCTGCAAGGTGGCGTAGACGAACTCGCCCAGCTCCAGCACGTCGCGCACGGCGCCGAACATCTCGCCCAGCGACTCCGCCTCCGAGAGCGACTGGCTCGCGCGCCGCACGCGGATGTTGTTCGCGGCGCGCGTCTTGCGCTCGCCGAGGTTGCGCCGCAGCCCCGCGCGCACCTCGTCCACCTCGTGGTAGCGGAGCCGCCCCACGATGAGCACGACGGCCGCGCCCGTGATGAGCAGCACGAGGCCGGTGAGCTTGCCCTCGCCGCCGTCGCTCGTGAAGAGCAGCGCCAGCATCCCGGAGAGGGCGCAGACGCCGTAGAGCGCGAAGGCGACGCGGCGCTGCGACCAGCCGCGCTCCAGAAGCTTGTGGTGGATGTGCTCGCGGTCGCCCTCGAAGAGGGGCTTGCCCGAGAGGAAGCGGCGCGCCACGGAGAAGCCGGTGTCGATGACGGGCAGCGCGAAGGCCATGAGCGGGATGGCGACGGCGATGGCCGTCGAAGCCTTCTGCGGCCCCGTCACGGAGAGCGCCGCGAGCAGGAAGCCGATGAAGAGCGCGCCCGAGTCGCCGAGGAAGATGGAGGCCGGGTTGAAGTTGTAGCGCAGGAACCCGGTGAGCGCGCCCGCGAGCGCGATGGAGACCACCGTGATGAGCGTGTGGCCGTAGACCAGCGAGACGCCGAGCATGACGAGCGCGGCGAAGAGCGACGCGCCCGCGGCCAGCCCGTCGAGCCCGTCGATGAGGTTGAAGGCGTTCGAGATGCCGACGACCCAGACGAGCGTCACGACGAAGGCGAGCGCGGGCGGGAACGCGAGCGAGCCGACCAGCGGGATGGTCACGGCCTCGACGCGCCCGCCGAGGTAGAAGAAGAGCGCGGCGGCCACGCCCTGCGCGATGAACTTCCACTTCGCGGAGGAGCCCGCCAGGTCGTCGTAGACGCCGAAGAGGAAGACGAGCGTCGAAGAGGCGAGCACCGCCAAGGCCGCGCGCCGGTTCTCGGCCAGCTCGCGCGTGATGGGGTTGTCTACGAAGGGCAGCAGCGCCAGCGCCAGCGCCACCGAGGCGTAGACGGCGACGCCGCCGACGCGCGGGACGGCCACCTCGTGCGCGTGCCGCCCTCCCTCGGGCACGTCGAGCCACCCGCGCCGCTCGGCCAGCCGGCGGATGACCGGCGTGCCGAAGAGCGAGGCGAAGAGCGGTATCAGGAATAGGGCGAGGTAAGTTTTCATAAGGTTCGGGGCCGCCGCTCACACTTCGCCCGGCGGCTTCGGCCCCGCGCCCGCCCCGGCGGCCGGCCGCGGGCCGAGGCACTTGAGCAGGCTCTCCGCGTAAGCCTCGACGGCGAGCGGCCGGTCGAACCTGCGCAGGAAGAGCCGGCGCGCCGCGCCCCCCATCTCCCGCACGCGCGCCGGGTCGTCCGCCCACTCGGCTATCACGCGGGCCAGCCCGCGCGCGTCGCCCGCCGGGAAGACCGCGCCGCAGCCGTTGCCCGAGACGAGCCGCGCCGCGTCGCTCAGCGGGTCGCCGACGAAGAGCACGGGGCGGCCGGCCGCGAGTATCCCATAGGTCTTGCTGGGGACGCACAAGCCCGCGAGCCCTTCGGCGAGCGTGACGAGGTGCGCGCTGCCCGCGGCGAGGCTGTACGGCAGGCTCTCGCGCGGCTGGTACGGCAGCAGCCGCACGTTCGAGAGCCCGTGGCGGCCGACGAAATCCCTTATCTCGTCCGCCTTCGCGCCGTCGCCGACGAAGAGGAAGAGTATGTCTTCGCGGCCTTCTAGAAGCCGCGCGGCTTCGAGCGGGGTGTCGAAGTCGTTCACGCGCCCGAGGTTCCCGGAGAACTCGACGACGAACCGGCCGGCGAGGCCGTGCGCCTCCGCGAAGGCGTTGCGCTCGCCGTCCGCGAGCGGGCGCACCAGGCGGCCGTCGGCCCAGTTGTGTATCACGTCTATCCGGCCGCAGCCGCCGCCGCGGCCGGCCTTGGCCGCGACCCTCTCGCGCATGCACTCGCCGAGGACGATGACGCGGTCGGCGCGCGCGAGGGTGAGGCGGTTCAGGCGGTCGAGCGCGCGCGCCAGCAGACTCCCCGCGCGGAGCGTGCCGAGCGCGACGGCCACGTCCGGGTAAACGTCCTCGACGAGCGCCGCGAGTCTCATCCCCCGCAGCCGGCACGCGGCGAGCGCGAGCAGCCCGACGAGCGGCGGCGTCGTCAGCGCCATCACCACGTCGTGGCGCGGGAGCGTGAGCAGCTTCCACGCCGCGCCGAGGTAGAAGGTGAAGTAGTCGGCGAGGCGTCCCGCCGGCGAAGCCTTGCCGAAGCCCGTCGCCCACGCGCGCTCCACGCGGACGCCGCGGTACACCTCGCGCGGCGCGAGCCCCCCGCCCCCGTTGTAGCGCCCGCGCCCCGCCAACGCCGTCACCGCGAAGCCGCGCCCGACGAGCCCCTCCGCGAGGTCGGTCATCAACTGGCTCGTCGCCGAGTGGTCGGGGTGGAAGAACTGGTTGAGTATGACGAGGCGCATCGGAGCGGGAGGGAAACAGTAGACAGTAGGCAGTAGACAGTAGACAGTAGAAATACAATCGCCGGCTAATCGTCCGGGTGTCGGCGTCGGCGTCGGGAAGGCGGAAGCCCTACTGTCTACTGTCTACTGTCTACTGTCTACTTCCTATCAATTGACCCCCCAGCCGGCGGACGTGGCGAGCGCGCCCTCGTGCTGGTGCGTGCGCAGCTCGCGCTCGGCGAGCTTCATGTCGGCGTCCACCATGACCCTGACCAGCTCTTTGAAGCCGACCTTCGGCTCCCAGCCGAGGACGGCCTTCGCCTTCGTCGGGTCGCCGAGCAGCAAGTCCACCTCCGCGGGGCGGAAGTAGCGCGGGTCGATCTCGACGTACTTCTCCCAGTCGAGCCCGAGGTGGCCGAAAGCCTCTTCGAGGAACTCCCTCACGGAGTGCGTCTCGCCCGTCGCCACCACGTAGTCGTCCGGCTCCTCGGCCTGCATCATCAGCCACATCGCCTCGACGTAGTCGCGCGCGTAGCCCCAGTCGCGCCGCGCGTCGAGGTTCCCCAGGTAGAGCTTCTGCTGGAGCCCGAGCTTGATGCGCGTGGCGGCGCGCGTGATCTTGCGCGAGACGAAGGTCTCGCCGCGGCGTTCGCTTTCGTGGTTGAACAGGATGCCGTTGCAGGCGAACATCCCGTAGGACTCGCGGTAGTTGACCGTGATCCAGTAGGCGTAAGCCTTCGCGCAGGCGTAAGGGGAGCGCGGGTAGAAGGGCGTCGTCTCCTTCTGCGGCGTCTCGACCACCTTGCCGTACAGCTCCGAGGACGACGCCTGGTAGAACTTCGGGTTGATGCCCGCCTCGCGGATGGCTTCGAGCAGGCGGACTGTCCCGAGCCCCGTCACCTCGCCCGTGTACTCGGGCACGTCGAAGCTGACGCGGACGTGACTCTGCGCGCCGAGGTTGTATATCTCGTCGGGGCGTATCTGCCGGATGAGCGTGTTGAGCGAGCTGGAGTCGTTCAGGTCGCCGTAGACGAGGCGGAGCCGCGTGCCCGGCTCGTGCGGGTCCTGGTAGAGGTGGTCGATGCGGTCGGTGTTGAAGGACGAGGAGCGGCGGATGATGCCGTAGACCTCGTAGCCCTTCTCCAGCAGCAGCTCGGTCAGAAACGAGCCGTCCTGGCCCGTGATGCCTGTGATAAGCGCGCGCTTCGTCATCGCTGAGAAAAACTCCTAAGGGGCGTAGAGCCGGACGCCCTGACCGGCCGAACCGTCTGTTTCGTTGCGACCAAAATAACGTCTGGCGGCCGCAAGTTCAAACCGCCCGCCGCGCGGGAAGGCGCGCGTTCTGAGCCTCCGGCCGCGCGGCCAAACGGGTCGCGGCCGCCCGCGGTAGCCGGCGGAGTGTTGTTATAGAGCGGCGCCGCGTCGCACCAATCCGCCCGCTGCCGCGGGCGCCGCCGACCGCTTTGGCGGTCGCACACGTTTGCGCGCCGCCGCAGTTCACCTAAGAAGGGGCCGAACGCGGGCGCCGCGAACCGGGGCCGGGCGGCGGCGCGCGCCCGCCTTTGCTGTTGCGTTACCGCGGGCGACTCTGCTACTGATACCGGCAGCCACCCGCGACGAAGAACAAGACGGAGGGACATTCCAGTGACACGCCAGAGCCCACACGGCGGCGCCGCGCGCGCGGCCGCCCGCACGACCCGCGCCGCCGCGCTCCTGCTCGCCTGCGCGCTGCTCGCGCCCGCCCTCGCCGGGCCGGTCTCGGCACAGACGCCCGCGCGCGCCGCCGACCTGCCGAGCGAGACGCCGCAGAAGTTCACGCCGACGAACGAGGGCTTCGAGTACGCACGGCGCGAGGCGATGATACCGATGCGCGACGGCGTGCGCCTCCACACCGTCATCCTCGTCCCGCGCGGCGCGAAGGGGGCGCCGATGCTCCTGACGCGCACGCCCTACAACGCCACCGCGCTCACGACCCACGCGCACAGCGCACGCCTCGGCCCGACGCTCTACGGCTACGACAACGCGACGGACGTGATAGTCGGCGGCGGCTACATCCGCGTCGTGCAGGACGTGCGCGGCAAGTACGACTCCGAGGGCGACTACGTGATGAACCGCCCCTTGCGCGGGCCGCAGAACCCGACGGGCGTCGACCACGCCACCGACACCTACGACACGATTGACTGGCTGGTGAAGAACGTCCCCGAGTCGAACGGGCGGGTCGGCATCATCGGCATCTCCTACGACGGCTTCCTCGCGCTGATGGGGATGATAGACCCGCACCCCGCGCTCAAGGTCGCCGTGCCGATGAACCCGATGGTGGACGGCTGGATGGGCGACGACTGGTTCCACAACGGCGCCTTCCGCCAGCAGATGATGGACTACGTCTACAACCAGGAGGCGACGCGCGACTCGACCGCGACGTGGTGGACGACGCACTTCGACGACTACGACATGTTCATGCAGGCGGGCTCGGCGGGCGAACTGGGCCGCCGCCGCGGGCTCGAACAGCTCGGCTTCTGGCGCAAGCTCCTCGCGCACCCCGCTTACGACGCCTTCTGGCGCGACCAGGCGGTGGACAGGATTCTCGCCGCGCGCCCGCTCACAGTCCCCGTCATGATAGTCCACAGCCTCTGGGATCAGGAGGACATCTACGGCGCGCCGGCCGTCTACAGGGCGCTGGAGCCGAAGGACACGAACAACGACCGCGTCTTCTTAGTCCTCGGCCCGTGGCACCACGGGCAGGGCATACGCGAGGGCAGCTCCCTGGGCGCGCTCCGCTTCGGCGCGGACACCTCGCAGCAGTGGCGGCGCGACGTGCTGCGCCCCTTCCTCGACCAGTACTTGAAGGAGGGCGCGCCGCGCGCCGACGTGGCGCCCGTCACCGCCTTCGAGACGGGGACGAACCGCTGGCTGAGGCTCAACGCGTGGCCCTCGGGCTGCGACGCGGGCTGCGCCGTCAGACAGGCGCCGCTCTACCTCGCGCCGGGTCTGCGCGCGCGCTTCGACGCGCCGAAGGCGGGCGAGGCGGATTACGACGAGTACGTCTCCGACCCCTCGAAGCCCGTCCCCTTCCGCGCGCGCCCCGTCCGGCCCGTGGGCGCATCCGACGGCACCTGGCGGCAGTGGCTCGTGGACGACCAGCGCGAAGCCTCCGGGCGCACGGACGTGCTCGCCTACGTCTCGGACGTTCTGACCTCGCCCGTCAAGATAAGCGGCGACCCCTTCGCCAACCTCTACGCCTCGACCTCCGGCACGGACTCGGACTGGGTCGTGAAGCTCATCGACGTTTACCCGGACGAGGTCGCCGGTCAGCCCGAGATGGGCGGCTATCAGTTGATGGTCTCGGGCGACATCTTCCGCGGCCGCTACCGCGAGAGCGCGGAGAAGCCCTCGGCGCTTGAGCCGGGCCGCGCGCTCCTCTACCGCTTCCGCCTGCCGACCGTCAACCACACGTTCCTGCCCGGCCACCGCGTCATGGTGCAGGTGCAGTCGAGCTGGTTCCCGCTCTACGACCGCAACCCGCAGACCTTCGTCCCGAACATCTTCTGGGCCAAGCCCTCCGACTTCCGCAAGGCGACCCAGCGCGTCTACCACGCCCCCGGACGCGCCAGCCTAGTCGAACTGCCCCTCGTCGAAGCGCGCTGACGGCGCGCTGGAACCGACCCACTGACAAAGCGGCGGCGCGGCTCCAACCTTCGACGCCGCGCCGCCGCCCAACCCGGCCCGCCGCGCCGCCGAAAAACGCCCGACACGGCGGCGCCCGGGCGCGTGTTGTTAAGCGCGAGGGCGGTCTATTTGCTGCCGCCCTTTTTCAACTCATCCAGCTCCTTCTGCGCCGCCTCGACGGCCTTCCTCAGTCTCTCCTTCCGCGCCTCGTCCGTGCCGGCGGCGCTCGCCTCCAGCAGCTTCTTCAGCGCGGCGAGGTGCGCGGTCTTCAGCGCCAGTTCGGCGGGGACGGCCACGTCCGGCTCGACGCCCGCCCCCTCCCAGTTGGTCTGCGTGACGGGGCTGACGGGGCGCGCGTTCGGGACGCCCATCCAGAAGTGTTCGTTGATTCGGTAAACGTCGCGCGGGTTGGCCGCGCCCTCCGTCGTCTCGCCGACGAGGGTGGCGCGCTTCAGGTTCTTGAGGTCGTAGGCGAACGCCTCGCCGCCCGAGAAGGTGCGCCTGCTCGTGAGGACGTAGACCTCTTTGCCGACGTACCTCCGGCCCGGCACGTAGGGCATCGTCCAGTACTGCTGGACGGCGCCGGTCTGCCTGCGGAAGAGGCCGCTGAGCTGCACGGGCTCGTGGCCGAAGAGGTAGCTCGCGAGCAGCACGATCATGTCGGGGTGCCCGCCGTCGTTGCCGCGCAGGTCGATGATGAGCGCCTCGGTGTCGGCGACGAGCCTCATCGCGGCCACGGCCGTGTCGCCGCCGTACTCGACGGGGAAGAAGATGTTCAGGCGCACGTAGCCGACGTTGCCGGCGAGGCGTTCGACCCGCTCGAAGCCGTAGTTGATGGTCTCGCCGTAGTTGCGCAGGCCCCGCCGCCCTTCCTCGGTCGGCTCGCCGCCGCGGCGCACGGGCACGGGCTCGTGGCTGTAGTTCACGCTCAGGTGCTTATCCTTGCTCACCTCGCGCAGCCGCGCCGTCAGCGCCTTCGCCAGCCCGGCCGCGCTCGTGACGGAGTCGAACTCCCCCCTGCGCTGGCGCTCGCGGATGTCCCTCTCGGCCTCGGCCGCGACCGACGGGGACACGTAATAGTCCCTCAGGTTCCTCACGACGGCGTCTATCACTTCGGCGCGCGCGGCGGCGTCAACCGTCATGTCGGGCCGCGGCGCGCGCTCCTGCGCGCGGCCGGCGCCCGCGGCGAAGAAGGCCAGGCCGAGCACGGCCGCGGCGAATACTCTTTTCATGCCTCACCCCTCAAACCTCTGGACGTTCCGCGCGGGCGTGCGCCCGCCGTTCAAAGGGGTAACACGGCCGCGCGGGCCGGGTCTTTCACGTTCGAAAGGTCTTGCACGGGGTTAGGCGGCGCCGGAGCCGGCGCGGTACTCGGCGGGCGTCATCCCGGTCACCCGTTTGAAGACCCTTGAGAGGTGGGACTGACTGGAGAAGCCCGCGGCCAGCGCCACGTCGGCGAGCGGGTCTTTCGAGGAGGCTATCCGGCGGCAGGCGAACTCGACGCGGCGGCGGCGCAGGTACTCGCCGACGCTGCAACGGTAGTGGCGGCGGAACGTGTGCGCGAGGTGGACGGGGTGCACGCCGACGGCCGCCGCCACGGCCGAGAGCGAGAGCGGCCCGCCGAAGCCCTCGTCGAGCAACTCCCTCGCCTGCCGGAGCCAGCGCGGCGGCCCGCCTTTCGCGGCCGCCCTGCGCCGCCGGGAGGTCTCCGCTATCAGCTCCAGCGCGAGCCCCTCGATGGCGGCGGGCGACTCCTCGTCGGCGGCGTGAAACTCCGCGCGGAGCCTCATCATGAGCCAGGCGGTCGGGCGGTCGCGGAAGACGGCGGGGCTGTCGCCGACGAGCCCGCCGGCGCCCACGCGCGCGAGCCATTCCGAGTTCAGCTCGACGATGAAGCTGCGCACGCTCTCCGGCCCGTAGAGGTCTGTGTGCACCTCGCCGGCGGGCTGGAATTTGACGGACGCGGGGCCGCATTCGAGCAGCGTGCGGCCGTAAGCCTCGGTGTACCCGCCCCGGAGGACGAGGCAGAAGCCCGCGTGGCGGTGCGAGTGGCCGGGCAGCCTGAGCCCCGGCGCGTAGGCGGCCTCGGCCAGCGACAACTCCCTGACGACGCGGCTGCTCGATATCTCGCCGTGGTAGCCGCAGTGTGTGTGACTCTCTTTCATCTCATTGCTTCGGCGCGGCGGGCGCGGCCGGTATCAGCGGCAGCGTGATGTGGGAGGGGCGCGCGCGGTCGTGGAAGACCGTGTTGACGGCGACGGCCTGCCGGCGGCTCCGGCCGAGCGGCTCGCCGGTGTTCGGGTTCACGTCGAAGCGCGGGAAGTTGCTGCTGGACACGTCCACGCGGATGCGGTGCCCCTTCTTGAAGACGTTCGCCGTCGGGTAGAGCTTGACGGTGAACTTGTAGACCTCGCCCGGCCGCATCAGCCGCTCCGCCTTCAGCGAGTCGCGGAAGCGCGCGCGGATGATGCCGTCCTCAAGGTTGAGGTCGAAGCCGGCCGGGTAGTCCGGGCTCGCGGGGTAAACGTCGATGAGCTTGGCCGTGAAGTCCGTGTCGGGCGCGGACGATGAGGCGTAGAGCGTGACCGTGATCTCGCCCGTCACCTCCACGTCCTCGGCCAGCGGCTCGGTCTGGAAGACCAAAACGTCCGGCCGCGCGGAGAGCGGGACGGGTTGCGTGAAGTTCCAGACATGCGGGCCGCCGCGCTGATCCCACGCGCCTTGCAGCATCAGGTCGTTGTGCGAGGAGATGTTGCCGCCGACGGTCGGGACGGGGTCGCGCGGGTCGAAGGCGTAGGAGGTCGAAGAGTCGGCCTCGGCCGGGGGCGCGGCCGAGAGCGCGCCCCCCGCGCGGAGGTAGTAGTCCGTGTAGCGCGTGCGCGCGAGCGGCCACTCGCGCTCGTCGCGCCAGAAGCCGCCGTGGTTGAGGCGGCCTTCCGAGTCCTTCCGCCCGTCGCCCGTGCCCATGACGAAGACGCGCACGCGCGAGGCGAAGGGCGCTTGCCTGCCGACCGAGTTGTCCGCGCCCTTGAGCCAGTGGTCGTACCACGCGAGCCGCCAAGCGAAGGGGTCCGCGACGGCCGCCTCCCTGCCGAAGCTCACCTGCCCGTGGGAGTAGCGCCCCTGCCCGCCGTGCGTCCAAGGCCCCATGATGAGGTAGACCGGGCTCCTGTTCTTCCGGCTGAGCGCCGCGTAGTTCGCAGTGGTGTTGCCCGCCCACGAGTCGTACCAGCCGCCGACGAGGTAGACGGGCAGGTCTTTGTAGCGCTCGGGGTGGTCGATGATGTCGAGGTGCTGCCAGAACTCGTCGTCGCCGCCGTGGCTCATCGCCTCCGTGAGCCACGCCTCGTAGTCGGGCGCGAACTTCAAAGGCGTCGTGCCGCGGCGCAGGGGGAGGTAGGGCAGGTAGAGTTTCCTGTCGCGGATGAGTTCGTCGAACATGGCGCGCGTGCGCGGGTCGCGCGCCTCGCGGCTGCCGGGCAGGCCGAGGAAGTATATCCAGTTCCAGAAGCGCAGCTCGAAGGCCCCGCCGTTGCGCACGCCGGCGTGCCCCATGTTCGAGACGGCGTCGGTCGGGATCACGGTCTTCAGGTGCGGCGAGTTCTCCATCGCCAGCGCGTGCTGCGTGCCGCCCTCGTAGGAGGTGCCGTACATCCCCACCTGGCCGTCCGACCACGGCTGCCTGACTATCCACTCGCACGTGTCGAAGCCGTCGCGGCCGTCGTCGTTCAAAAACCTCCAGACGCCCTCCGACTTGTAGCGGCCGCGCACGTCCTGCACGACGACGGCGTACCCGCGCGCGGAGTAGTAGGCCGCGGGCGCGGCCCCTGCCTCCTGCTTGTTGTAGGGCGTCCGGATGAGAATCGCCGGCCACCTGCCCGCGACTATCGCGCCCCCGCGCGCCGGCAGGTAAACGTCCGTCGCCAGCTTCACGCCGTCGCGCGCCGCCACCGGCACGTCCCGCAGGACGGCCGTGCCGTAGGTCTCCTGCGCCGAAGACGGCCCGGCTACGGCGGCCAGAGACAGGAGGGCTATCCCGAGAGCGATGGCCCGGCGGCGTGAAGACTCGGCTCTGATTATTTTCATTTCGCCCCCGACGGATCGTACTCTTCCGCGGCGGCGCGCGCCCGCGCCGAAGCGTGCCGGCTTATACCACGCCGCCGCCCCGCCCTTCAACGTTGAACCCCGCGCGCCGCGCCCGGGCGCGGCGGCAGACCTGACGGCGCGGGGGAAGCGCCGCCCGCCTCAGTTGAGGAACCAGAAGACGATGCGCACGTCTTCCGCCGCGCCGTAAGCCCGGAGCTTCGGTATCACGTCGCGGAGGAAGTAGTCGAGGCGGCCGCCGTAGTTCTCTATCCACGTCACCTCGACGCCGCCGGCGACGTAGGTGCCGTAGCCGCGCGGCACGCCTTCGGGCCAGTCTTCGTGCGGGGGGAACTCGCCCCAGCCGTCGGCGAAGAGGTGCGCGGCGCGCGCGTCCACCATGGCGCGCTTGAGCGCCGCCTTGCCGTGCCAGTTGTATTCGAGCAGCTCGCGGAGCGTGAGCCAGCTCGGGCAGTAGATGTCGCCGCCGAACCTCCCGGCCCACCCGCGCAGCTCGGGCGAGAGGTCTTCGGGCAGACCTTTGGGCTCCGAGACCGGCTCGTAGTCTGTGTCGGTGTGGCGGCTGCGGCGCACGCCCGCCAGCACGGCGAAGAGCACGTAATCGCGGTCGTCGAACATCTCCCGCGGACGGTACTCCGCGCCGTCTGTGTGGCCTCCGCCTTCGACGTAATACTCGTTGCGCACGAGCGGCTCGGCCGGCCGCCACGCGCCGCCGCGCCGCACCTCCGCGTACATGTAGATGTCCGTGCCCATCGTCAAAACCTCACCCGGACTTAACGCCCCGCTCGGACGCCCGCGACCGTCGCCGTCCTCTCCCGCTCGTCCCCCACGCGCGCGGCGCGCGACGCGTGCGCGAGGCGCGCGAGCCGCCGCTTGACCTCCTCGGTTCTGACCGAGCATTCGAGCATCTCGTCTATCCACGCGCCTTCGCGCAGTGCGAGTTCGTAGGCGCGGCGCGCGCGCGCGGCCTCCCGCGCGACGGACTTCGGCGGCCCGACCGACAGGGCGCGCGCGGCCGTAGTCCCGAACTCCTCGTCGAGCTGCGGCTGCCCGGCCGC
>DASVWB010000216.1:0-4744 GCA_036389815.1 Pyrinomonadaceae bacterium
ATTTGAACTTCTCCTCGCAGATGAGTTCGACGGCGCGCTCGATGTTCTCGTCGAGCCCCATGAGGCATTTGACGATGCGGGAGGGGAGTCGGAGCGTGACGACCTGATACTCCTCGGTCGTCGTCTTCGGGTCGGAGAGCGCGCGGCGGATGGCGTCCATGATGTCGCGGTAGTCGGCGGGCTTCGAGAGGTACTGCTGCACGCCCAACCGCTCGCACTGCCGGCGCGTCTCGTCGCTCGTCTCGCCGGTGACGACGACGACGGGGACGTTGGCGTTCAGCCCCCGGATGGTGCGGAGCGTCTCGACGCCGTGCATCTCGGGCAGCGTCATGTCTAAGACGACGGCGTCCGCCCCGTTGTCCTCGAAGAGCGCGACGCCCTCCTCGCCCGTGTAGGCCTTAGAGACCGCGTAGCCCTCCTTCACGAGCGCCTGCTCGTAGAGCGCCGCCAGGTCTTCCTGATCCTCGATGACCAGCACGCGTTTCGCGCCCATCCTCGCGTCCCCCTTGCAAAGTTCGGCGTTTGGCACTTTAATGCCGCCCACGCGCCAGGAAAATTTTATAGTTTCGACAAGTTGTCGGGCGGCCGCCGGATTATAGCAGAAGACTCGTATGACACAGCCCGTCGCCACAGTCCTCGTCATCCTGCTCGTCGCCCTCGTGCTCTTCGCGACCGAGAAGATTCCGATTGACGTGGTCACCATCCTGCTCGTCGTCGGGCTGGTGCTGACCGGCACGCTCAACGTCTCGGAGGCGTTCGCCGGCTTCGGCAACGACATCGTCATCACCATCGCCGGCCTCTTCGTGCTGACGGGGGGGCTCGTCAAGACCGGCGTCGTGGACCTCGTCGGCCGCCGGCTCCACCGCATCGCGGGCGGCAACGAGTTCAAGCTCACCACGCTCGTCATGTTCACGGCGGCCGGCTGCGCCTCCGTCATGAAGAACACGACGACGACGGCCATGTTCGTCCCCGTCGTCCTCGGCATCGCGCAGCGCGCGCGCGTCCAGCCGTCGAAGCTCCTGATGCCGCTCGCCTTCGGCGCCATCCTCGGCGGCACCTGCACGCTCATCGGCACCTCGACGAACCTCGCCGTCTCGGGCGGCCTCGCCAAGCTCGGCCAGAACCAGGAGCTTCTACAGCGCTTCCAGCTCGACCCGGGCGCGCTCGCGCCCTACACGATGTTCGAGCTGACGCCGGTCGGCATCGGCATCGTCGTCGTCGGCATGCTCTACATGCTGCTCCTCGGCCTGCGACTCCTCCCGAGCCGCGGCGGCGCGGAGTCGCTGATGGAGCAGTACGGGATGCGGCAGTACATCTCGGAGGTCGTCGTCGTCGAGGGCTCGCCGCTCGCCGGCCAGACGCTGGCCGAGGGGAACCTCTCGGAGATGCTCGACCTGACCGTCATCGGCATCATCCGCGGCACGCAGGGGCGGCTGCCGCCGCGCGGCGAGGAGGTGCTGCGCGAGGGCGACCTGCTCCTCGTGCAGGGGCGGATGGAGGACATCCTGCGCGTCAAGGAGGAGGCCGGCATCGAAATCCGCCCCGACTTCGAGCTGAGCGCGCGCGACCTCGAAGCCGGCGGCACGGAGCTGTTCGAGGTGATGGTGCTGCGCGGGTCGGAGCTGACGGGGCGCACGCTCCGCAGCCTCAACTTCCGCGAGCGCTACGACCTGACGGTGCTCGCCATCAACCGCCACGGCATGGCGCTCCTCACCAAGCTCTCGACCGTCACGCTCCGCTTCGGCGACGTGCTGCTCGTGCAGGGGACGAAGGAGTGCGTCGAGCGCCTGACGACCGACGGCCACGTCCTGCTGCTCGAAGGCGACGTGCTGGCGCAGCGCGACCGCGCCGACAAGCGTTGGTGGGCGGTCGGAGCCTTCCTGACCTTCCTCACGCTCTCCGTGCTCCACCTGCCGCAGGTGCCGCTCGCCGTCGCCGTCCTCCTCGGCGTGCTGATCCTGCTGGCCTCGCGGGCCGTGCTGATGCACGAGCTTTACGACCTCGTCGACTGGCGGCTCATCGTGCTCATCGCCGGCATGATCTCCTTCGGCACGGCGATGGAGAAGACGAAGGCCGACCAGTACCTCGCCGACATCATCGTCAACAACTTCCAGGCGTACGGCGGGCTGGCCGTGCTCGCGGGCTTCTTCGCGCTGACGGTGGCGCTGACGCAGCCGATGTCGAACCAGGCGGCCGCGCTCGTCGTCCTCCCCATCGCGGTCAAGACGGCGCTCGCGCTCGGCCTCAACCCGCGCGCCTTCGCCGTCGCCGTCACCTACGCCGCCTCCTGCTCGTTCCTGACGCCGCTGGAGCCGGCCTGCGTGCTCATCTACACGCCCGGCCGCTACCGCTTCCTCGACTTCGTGCGCGTCGGCTCGATACTCACCGTAGCCGTCTTCGCCGTCGTCATGCTGCTCGTCCCCGTCTTCTGGCCCCTGAAGTGAGCGGCGAGCCGTGAGCGGTGAGCAGTATTGCAGTCTCCCGACCGTCCGGTTGTATTTCACCGCTCGCCGCTCGCCTTCTTACGGCCTTGCGCGCGGGCGCGGGGACTCTTATAATTCGCGGGCTTTGAAAAGCGGGCCCGGTGGGGAAGGGAATTCGACGGCCTCGCGAAATTTTCAGGCACCCCTCAAAACGAAAAGAAGAAGATGGCAACAATCACCGACTGGAGGGAGCGGCGACGTGTCGCCCAGAGGCGCACGACTCCCCTTCGCACGATCGCTTCCGGCCTGGCACAGATTGCGCGCGCGGCCTTCGCCGAGCCCTACCAGCTCGCCGTCGAGCGCCACGCCGTCGGGCTCAAGCGCCTGCCGCGCGAGATGGACGGGCTGAGAATCGTCCACCTCTCGGACATCCACCACAGCCCCTTCACGGGGCGCGAGCAGGTCGAGCGCGCCGTCGAGGTGGCCAACAGCCTCCAGCCCGACATCGTCGCTTTGACGGGCGACTACGTCTCGCACGAGCGCGAGTACGTCCAGCCCTGCGCCGAGATGCTGAGCAAGCTGAAGGCGCGGCGCGGCGTCTACGCCTGCCTCGGCAACCACGACAACTGGGTTGACGCCGACCTCGTCACAGACCTCTTCACGCTCGCCGGCATCCGCGTGCTCAACAACGAGGGCTTCCGCTTCGAGGAGCGCGGCGCCTCCTTCTGGCTCGCCGGCGTGCAGGACACGATGGTCGGCCTCGAAGACCTGCCGCTCGCGCTCGCCGGCTCCACGGCCGACGAGATGAAGCTGCTTCTGGCGCACAACCCCGTCATCCTGCGCCGCGCCGCGCGCGCGGGCGTGGACCTCGTGCTCTCCGGCCACACGCACGGCGGGCAGGTCACCTGGCGCTCGGAGCGCTCCGCCTCGGGGCGCGCCCGCCGCCGCATACTCCGCGGCCTCGGCCGCCGCGGCGAGACGCAGATTTACGTCACGCGCGGCCTCGGCACGGTCGTCCTGCCCGTGCGCTACGGCTGCCTCCCCGAAGTCTCGCTGCTGACGCTCCGCCGGGCGGGGTAGTCCGGAGTCCGGAGTCCGGAGTCTGGAGTCAAGAATGACGAGAGTCGTCTTGTCTTGACTCCGGACTCCGGACGCCGGACTCCAGACTCTTTATGGCCTCGAAAGTCGTCACCGTCCCGAACCTGCTGACCGTGGTGCGCATGGCGCTCATCCCGGTCTTCGTGGGCGCGCTCTACTACCAGAGGTTCGGCTGGGCGCTGGCGGTCTTCGTCGTCGCCGGCGTGACCGACGGGCTCGACGGGCTCTTCGCGCGCAAGTTCAACCAGTACTCGCCGCTCGGCCAGATTCTCGACCCCATCGCCGACAAACTCCTCCTCGTCACCTCCTTCGTCACGCTCTCGATGCCGTCGGTCATGGCCCCGGAGGCGCTCGTCCAGCCGCACCCGCGCCACCTCCCCGTCCCCTTCTGGGTCACTGCGGCCGTCATCAGCCGCGACGTCTTTATCGTCGTCGGGGCGGCCACCATCAACATCGTCACGGGTTTTCGGGGTTTTAAGCCCTCCCGGCTCGGCAAGGCCAACACGACCATACAGATTTCGGCCGTCGTCCTCATCCTCATCGCCGCCAGCTTCCCGCCGCTGCGCGGCTACCTCCCGACCGTCTACACGACCGTCTTCTCCTTCGCGGTCGTCTCCGGCATCCACTACGTCTTCTGGACCTCCCGTCTGCTGAACGAAGACCGCCAGCAGCGCGACTCCCAGGGCTGATTCAGTTAATCCGTGACTTCTCAACGACTTGCGGCGGGCAACCGCGGGCGGGGGTTCTGCTACTAAAAGTTGACAAGAAGGGACTCAGGTATTATATTAGCGGCGCATTCAAGGTCGCCGGCGCGCCCCGGGGGCTCTCGTCAAAGAGCCCTCGGGCGCTAGGAGGGCCACGGCAGGCAAACTGACTGCGGCACGCGGCACGAACCCCCGGGGCGGAGCGCCCGGGAGGCCAGCGCGGCTAGAAAATCGGGAGAGACAGAGAAAATGAGCAAGATTATAGGCATTGACCTCGGCACGACCAACTCCGTCGTGGCCGTGATGGAAGGCGGCGAGCCGACTGTCATCACCAACTCCGAGGGCGGCCGGACGACCCCCTCGGTCGTGGCCTTCGCCAAGGACGGCAACCGCCTGGTCGGCCAGGTCGCCAAGCGCCAGGCCGTCACCAACCCCGAGAACACCGTCTACTCGATCAAGCGCTTCATGGGGCGGCGCTTCGACGAGGTCTCGGAGGAGAAGAAGCAGGTGCCCTACGGC
>DASVWB010000217.1:0-4989 GCA_036389815.1 Pyrinomonadaceae bacterium
CAGCGCCTCGCCGGCGCGGACGCGGTCGCCCTCCTGCACGTTGATGTGCGTGCCGCGCGGGATGTCGTACTCGCGCTCCTCGCCGTCGTCGCCGACGACGATGAGGCGGCGCTTGCCCTTCGAGATGGCGCCGAGCTTGACGGTGCCGTCGATCTCACTCATGACGGCCGTCTCGCGCGGCTTGCGCGCCTCGAAGAGTTCGACGACGCGCGGCAGGCCGCCCGTGATGTCCTTCGTCTTCGTCGTCTCGCGCGGAATCTTGGCGATCACGTCGCCGGGCGCGACCTCGTCGCCGTCGTGCACCATCAGGTTGGCGCGCACGGGCATCTGGTAGGTCTTGAGGACCTTGTTGCCCGAGCGGACTTCGAGTCGCGGCTGGCGCTTCTCGTCGGGCGAGTCCTTGACGACGACGCGCGACTGCCCCGTGACCTCGTCGACCTCCTCCTCGACCGTGACGCCCTCCTTGAGGTCCTGGTACTTGATGGTGCCGGCGACCTCGGTCAGGATGGCGAAGGTGAACGGGTCCCACGTCGCGAGGAGCTGGTCCTCCTTGACGCGCGCGCCGTTCTCGACGTGGATGTGCGCGCCGTAGACGATCTGGTGGCGCGCCACCTCGCGGCCGCGCTCGTCGATGATGATGAGCGCGCCGTTGCGGTTCATCGCCGTGATCTCGCCGCGGCGGTTCTTGACGACGTTGAGGTCAACGTACTTGATGGTGCCGTCCATGCGCGCCTCGTGCTTGGACGACTCTTCGAGGCGGGCGGTGCCGCCGATGTGGAACGTGCGCATCGTGAGCTGCGTGCCGGGCTCGCCGATGCTCTGGGCGGCGATGACGCCGACGGCCTCGCCGATGTCCACGGGCTTGCCCGTGGCGAGGTTGCGGCCGTAGCACTTGATGCAGACGCCGCGGCGCGACTCGCAGGTGAGCACCGAGCGGATGCGGACGCGCTGCACGCCCGAGCGCTGAATCTCCTGCGCGAGGTCTTCGTTGATCTCCTCGTTCGAGGCGACGATGACCGCGCCCTCCACGGGGTCGATCACGTCTTCGAGCGCCGTGCGGCCGATGATGCGGTCGCGCAGGGATTCGATCTCCTCGCCGCCCTCGACGATGGCCGAGGCCGAGATGCCCTTCAGCGTGCCGCAGTCGGGCTCGGAGACGATCACGTCCTGCGCCACGTCCACGAGGCGGCGGGTCAGGTAGCCCGAGTCGGCCGTCTTCAGCGCCGTGTCGGCGAGGCCCTTGCGCGCGCCGTGCGTCGAGATGAAGTACTGGAGGACGTTCAGGCCCTCGCGGAAGTTCGAGCGGATGGGCGTCTCGATGATCTCGCCCGAGGGCTTGGCCATCAGGCCGCGCATGCCGGCGAGCTGCCGGATCTGCTGCGCGGTGCCGCGCGCGCCGGAGTCAGACATGATGAGAATCGGGTTCGACTCCTTGGCGGTCTTCTCGCGCTCGTCCATCGCGAGGAACATCTCCTTGGCGACCTTGTCCGTCACCTCCGACCAGATGGCGATGACCTTGTTGTAGCGCTCGCCGTTGGTGATGACGCCGTCGCGGTACTGCCGCTCGACCTCGATCACGTCGCGGTCGGCCTGGCCGACGAGCGTCTTCTTCGCGTCGGGCGTGACGAGGTCGTCGATGGAGATGGAGATGCCGGCGCGCGTGGCGTAGAGGAAGCCGAGCTGCTTCAGGTCGTCCAGCATCTTCACCGTCATCTCGTGGCCGAGGCGGAGGTGGCAGTAGTTGACGAGCGACTGGAGCCCCTTCTTCTTGAGCGTGCCGTTGATGTAGCTGAGCCCCTTCGGGATCTGGTCGTTGAAGATGACGCGGCCGACCGTGGTGTTGATGACGCGGCGCACGTTCTCCTGCACGGCGGCGCGCATCACGTCCTGCGTGTCGTGCTCCTGCGTCAGGTCGATGAGGTTGCCGACGACGCGGAGCTTGATGGGCGTCTGCGTCGTGACCTCCTTGGCGTCGAGCGCCAGGAGTACCTCGTTGATCGAGGCGAAGACGCGCCCCTCGCCCTTCGCGCCCGGCTTGTCCTTCGTCAGGTAGTAGCAGCCGAGCACGATGTCCTGCGACGGGACGGCGATGGGCTGGCCCGAGGCCGGCGACAGGATGTTGTTCGAGGCGAGCATGAGCACGGCCGCCTCGATCTGCGCCTCGGGGCTCAGAGGGATGTGGACGGCCATCTGGTCGCCGTCGAAGTCGGCGTTGAAGGCCGTGCAGACGAGCGGGTGAATCTTGATGGCCTTGCCCTCGACCAGCACCGGCTCGAACGCCTGGATGCCGAGGCGGTGCAGGGTCGGCGCGCGGTTCAGGAGGACGGGGTGCTCGCGGATGACCTCTTCGAGGATGTCCCAGACCACCGGCTCCTGCCGGTCGACCATCTCGCGCGCCTGCTTGATGGTGGCGGCGTAGCCCTGCTTTTCGAGCTGGTTGTAGATGAACGGCTTGAACAGCTCCAAAGCCATCTTCTTCGGCAGGCCGCACTGGTGGAGCTTGAGTTCCGGCCCGACGACGATGACGGAGCGGCCCGAGTAGTCCACGCGCTTGCCGAGCAGGTTCTGGCGGAAGCGCCCCTGCTTGCCCTTCAGCGTGTCGGAGAGCGACTTGAGCGGGCGGTTGTTGACGCCGCGCAGCACGCGGCCGCGCCGCCCGTTGTCGAAGAGCGCGTCGACGGCCTCCTGGAGCATGCGCTTCTCGTTGCGCACGATGACCTCGGGCGCGCGCAGCTCCATCAGCTTCTTCAGGCGGTTGTTGCGGTTGATGACGCGGCGGTAGAGGTCGTTCAAGTCCGACGTGGCGAAGCGCCCGCCGTCGAGCGGCACCAGCGGCCGCAGCTCGGGCGGGATCACGGGAATCACGTCGAGGATCATCCAGTCGGGGTGGTTGCCCGACTTGAGGAACGAGGTCGTGACCTTCAGCCGCTTGGAGTACTTCAGCTTCTTCTGCTGCGAGTTCTCCTCCTTCATGCGCTGGCGCAGATCGACCGACAGCTCCTCGACGTTGACGGCCGCGAGCAGCTCCTTGATGGCCTCGGCGCCCATGCGGGCGACGAACTGGCCGGGGTAGTCGCGCGTCAGCTCGCGGAAGCGCTCGTCGGTCAGGAGTTCGCGCTCCTTGACGGGCGCGTCGCCCGGGTCGATGACGATGTAGCTCTCGAAGTAGAGCACCTTCTCAAGCTCGCGCAGGGGGATGTCGAGCAGGTGGCCGATGCGCGAGGGCAGCCCCTTGAAGAACCAGACGTGCGAGCAGGGGGAGGCCAGCTCGATGTGGCCGAGGCGCTCGCGGCGCACCTTGGCCTGCGTGACCTCGACGCCGCACTTGTCGCAGATGACGCCGCGGTGCTTCATCCGCTTGTACTTGCCGCAGAGACACTCCCAGTCGGTGACGGGGCCGAAGATGCGCGCGCAGAAGAGGCCGTCGCGCTCGGGCTTGAACGTGCGGTAGTTGATCGTCTCCGGCTTCGTCACCTCGCCGTGCGACCACTGGCGGATCTTCTCCGGCGACGCCAAAGAGATGCGAATCGCCTCGAAGTCGGGCGCGAGCTGCGTCTTCTCTTGCTGGAATCTGAACACCGTTTTTATCTCCGTAAGGAAAAAGCCGAATCAAAAACAAGTCTGGAGTCTGGAGTCTGGAGTCGGAGTCAAGACTTAGCAATGAAAGTGCTGCCGTTTTGACTCCGGACTCCAGACTCCAGACTTTTATTCCACGGGGCCCGCGGTCGGGACGACGGGGCGGCCGAGGCCGTCGCCGTCCGCCTCCTCGATGGCCGCGTTGCGGTCTATCAGCTCCACGTCGAGGCAGAGCGACTGAAGCTCCCTGACGAGGACGTTGAAGGACTCCGGCACGCCGGGGTTGAAGTCGGCCTCGCCCTTGACGATGGCCTCGTAAATCTTCGACCGTCCCGCCACGTCGTCCGACTTCGCGGTGAGCAGCTCCTGTAGGATGTGCGCCGCGCCGTAGGCTTCGAGCGCCCAGACCTCCATCTCGCCGAAGCGCTGGCCGCCGAACTGCGCCTTGCCGCCCAGGGGCTGCTGCGTGATCAGCGAGTAAGGCCCGATGCTCCGCGCGTGAATCTTGTCGTCCACGAGGTGCGAGAGCTTGAGCATGTAGATGTAGCCGATGGTCACCTTCTGCTCGAACGGGTCGCCCGAAAGCCCGTCATAGAGGACGGTCTTGCCCGAGTCGCCGACGATCTCGGGCAGCCCCTGGTCGCGCAGCAGTGCGTTGGCGTCCTTGAGCTTCTGCTTGATCTCGGGCTCGGTCGCGCCGTCGAAGACGGGCGTGGCGAAGTGGACGCCGAGCACGCGCGCCGCCCACCCCAAGTGCGTCTCCAGAATCTGCCCCACGTTCATGCGCGAGGGCACGCCCAGGGGGTTGAGGACGATGTCGACGGGCGTGCCGTCGGGCAGGTACGGCATGTCCTCCTCGGGGAGGATGCGCGCGATGACGCCCTTGTTGCCGTGGCGGCCGGCCATCTTGTCGCCGACCGACAGCTTGCGCTTCATGGCGATGAAGACCTTCACCATCTTGATGACGCCGGGGGCGAGTTCGTCGCCCTGGCGCAGCTTGGCGATCTTCTCCTCGTAGATGTCGGTCAGGATGCGAATCTGGCGCTCGGTGCGCTCCTCGAAGTCCTTCGACTCTGCGAGCACGTCGGCCGCGCGCGCCCCGGCGAGCTGCGCCTTGCGGAGCGCCTTCGGCTCCAGCCCGGCGAGCATCTCGCGCGTGATGGTCTCGTTCTTGGGGATGCGCACCTCGCGCTCGACCGTGAGGTCGGCGGAGAGCTTGCGCCCCTCGAACAGCTCGTAGACACGCGCGTCGCGCTGCTCGCGCAGGATGCGAATCTCGTCTTCGAGGTCGCGGCGGAGGCGGTTCTCCTCCTCCTGCTCGATGTTGAGCGAGCGCTGGTCGCGCTCCTGCCCCTTGCGCGTGAAGACCTGCACCTCGACGACCGTGCCGTCGATGCCCGGCGGGCAGACGAG
>DASVWB010000218.1:0-29201 GCA_036389815.1 Pyrinomonadaceae bacterium
GGCCCATCGGCCTGATGTTCGGCGTGAGAGACCCGTGCGCGGCCTCGCGCGCTATGCCCGCGGCGGAGTTGAGCGGCGGGAGCGCCGCGCCGCCGCCGCGCGACGACGACTCGACCGGCGGCCGGCACCGCGCCGCGCCGCCCGCGGCCGGCTGCCGATAATCAGTCTGCCCGCCCTCCTCCCGACGTAAGACGGCGGCGCTCTCATCGACGGCGCGCGTTCGCGCGCCCGCCGCGCCGGACGGCGCCGCCGCCGTGTCGCGCGGCGGCGCGTCGTGAGCGGCGCCGCGCGCGACGGCTTCGAGCGCGGACGCCGAAGGACGATGCCACCCGTCGCTCGCCTCGCCGTTCACCCGCGGCGACTCTCCGGCCGCGGGCGTCCACCCGAACTCCATCGGCTCCTGCCTCGCCTCGCCCGCGTCGGCTGGGGCAACCTCGAACGAGCCGCCGCCCGCGCCGAAACCTTTCGGGGCAGACTCCTCTTCGACCGTGCCGGCCGCGAACTCCTCTTCGGCGTGCAGGTAGCCGCCCGTGCGGAGCGCGGCGCGCACCGCCTCGCGCACGGCGTCGGCGACCGCGGCGGCGCGGCGGAAGCGCACCTCGGTCTTCGCCGGGTGGACGTTCACGTCCACTTCCTCAGGCGGCACTTCGAGGAAGAGCAGCGCCGACGGGTAGACGCCGTGCGGGAGCACGGAGCGGTAGCCCTCCGAAAGAGCGCGCGCCACGAGGCGGTCGCGCACGTAGCGGCCGTTGACGAAGAGGTACTGCGCGTCGCGCGTCGTCCGCCGCGCGCGCGGGGCGGAGACGTAGCCCGAGACGCGCGCCACGCCCTCGAAGCCGCCCGCGACTTCCAGAAGGCTCTCGATGAACTCGCCGCCGAAAATCTGGTACGCGCGCTCGCGCAAGTTCGCGGCCGGCGTGGCGCTCAGGACTTCGCGGCCGTTGCTCGTGAGCGCGAAGCTGATCTCGGGGTGCGCGAGCGCGTAGTGCGTGACGAGGTTCGTCAGGTGGAAGCTCTCGGTCGCCTCCGAACGGAGGAATTTCCGGCGCGCGGGGACGTTGAAGAAGAGGTCGCGCACCGCGATGGTCGTGCCCCGCGGGCGGGCGGCGGGCGACACGTCGCGCATGCGCCCGCCCTCGATGTGGACGCGCGTGCCCTCGGCCTCGCCCTCGCGCTGCGTGACGAGTTCGACGCGCGCGACCGAGGCGATGGAGGCGAGCGCCTCGCCGCGGAAGCCGAGCGTCGAGACGCGCTCCAGGTCTTCGGCCGAGCTGATCTTCGAGGTGGCATGGCGCTCGAAGGCGAGCACCGCGTCGTCGCGCGTCATCCCCTCGCCGTCGTCCGAGACGCGCAGCAGGCGGCGCCCTCCCGCCTCCACGTCAACCTCGACGCGGAGCGCGCCCGCGTCGACGGAGTTCTCGACCAGCTCCTTGGCGACCGAGGCCGGGCGCTCGACCACCTCGCCCGCGGCGATCTGGTTGGCGACGTGGTCTGAGAGGACGCGAATCTTGGACATGCGGGTGCAGTGTAACGGCCGGGCGTGGTTTCAGGCAAAAGCGGCGTGAGGTCTGTTCAGTCGCGCGACCCGCGGTCTTCGGGCTCGACGCGGAGGAGTTCGGTCGTGCGGTCGGTGACGCTGGCCGGGACGTGTTCGAAGGTCTGCTCGCTGAGGAGGCGCCCCGTCGGCGTGGCGTGGTCGAGCGCGTGCGGCGCGGCCCCGACTTGCGCGTCGCTCATCCGGCGCAGCGACGAGAGCACCACCGCCATCGCGGTCACGATGCCGATGAGGGCGGAGGCGATGCCGAGGAACTTGAAGCCCTTGCCCGGGAAGAGGGCGATCAGCAGCAGGCCGAAGACGACGACGAAGACGCCCGCCAGCAGTCCGCCGGTCAAACGGTACACGTTGCGCCGGTCGGCCTCGCGCGCCGCGCGCGCCGCCTCCGCGCCGCCGACCGAGAGGTGCGCGGCCAGCGCGCGCGAGACGGGCTCAAGGTTCATGCCGCAGTTGCGGCAGAACTTGTGCTCGGTCTTCGTCTTCGTTCCGCAGTTAGGGCAGAGCATAAAGGTGGCGGCTCCTCTCGCACGCGTCGAGAAGGTATACGGGGGGCGGCGGGGCGCGGTTCGGCCGCGGCGGCCTTAGAGGTAAACGATCTGGTGGTCGTTGGTCGAGAGGTCGATGGCGTCGTACACCCACTCGACGAAGTAGCGGCCGTGGCGCGCGACGAGGGAGGTGACGTTGACGTGCCGCTCCTGAAGGCTCTTCCCGGGGTAGAGCGCCGTGGCGGCGCGCTCAAGCTGGCGCAGGACGGCGCGGTCGCGCCGCATCTGTGCGCGGTGGAAGCGCGTGCGCAAGCCTTCGAGCTGGTGCGCGATCTTGCGGCGGCCGCCCCCGAGGGCGTCGGCGAGCGTCGGGTCGAAGCCGCCCAGCTTCTCGCCGAGCGCGTCGAGCGCGCGGCCGACCGTCTCTTCCGTCTGCGAGAACGCCTCGGCCACCTCGCGGCCGAGGTGCCCCTCGACAACGCGCGCGATGACGGGGTCGAGCCCGCCGAAGAAGTCTTCGAGGCGCAGCCCGTAGCGTTCGAGCGTGCGCCCGGCACGGCGCTCGACGACCGTCAGGCTCGCGCGGTGCAGGACGGGCGTGGCGGGGCGGCCCAGCACGCGGTAGCTCTCGGCCGTCTGCGCGAAGTATGCGACCTCGGCCGCGCCGCCGAAGTAGGCGACCGTCGGCAGCAGGTAGTCCTGCACGACGGCGCGCAGCGTGACGTTGGGGCTCAGGCGCCCGGGCTCGGCGAGCGCGAGCGCGGAAAGCTCTTCCGCCGTCCACTCGCGCGCGGCGCCCTTCGCGCGGTAGCGCCCGCCCTTCGTGCGCGTGAGCGCGCGGCGCGCGCCGCCTTCGAGGAGGAAGAGCGGGAAGGAGTCGGGCGAGGTGTGAACCTGCGCGTGGTAGCCGGCGGCCTCAAGCTCGCGCGAGCGCGCGTCCGTCGCGGCGGCTATCTCGGCGCCGCGCCGCGCGGCCTCGGAGTAGAGCGGCGCGGCCAGCCGCTTGAGCGCCGCGTCGGTCGGGTCGAGCAGGACGAGGCCGTACTGGGCGGTCAGCGCCGAGAGCATCCGCGCGAACGCCTCGCCGTAGGCGCGCCCCGGCCGGTACGCGTCGCGCACGAGCCGTTCGAGGTCGGGCAGGAACTCGCTCGAAGGGACGAGGGCGACGAGGAGTTTGAACGCCTCCTCTATCCCTTCGTCGAGGAGGACTCCGCCGACCGGCTCGCCCTCGCGGTGCAGCGCGCGGGGGACGCCCACCTCGGCGAGGCGGCCGTCGCAGGCGATGACTTCGGCCGAGCGCACCTCCTCCCAGTCGTGGTCTTCGGTCGCCATCCAGAAGACGGGGACGGCCTCCGTGCCGCGCGCCGTCAGGCAGGCCGCGAGCTTGACGGCCGAGAGCGCCTTGTAGAGCGTGTAGAGCGGCCCCGTGAAGAGCCCCGTCTGCTGCCCCGTGACGACCGCGACCGCTTCCGGAGAGCGCAGCCGGCGGACGTTGGCCTGCGTCCGGGCGGAGGCGCCCCAGCGCTCGTTGGCCGCGGCGAGCGCGTCGCAGAGCGCGCCGCGGTCGGTCGCGTGGTGTTCGAGCACGCGCGACCTGCGCCCGGCCAACTCGTGGTGGAAGCGCACGGCCTCGGGGTAGAAGCGTCGGAGCGAGGTCGGGTCGGAGAGGTATTCGAGGAAGAGGCGCGACTGGCCGGGGACGGAGCCGAACGGCAGGCGCTCCACGCGAAGAGCCGCGCCCTCGGGCGTGCCGTGACATGCGGATTCGGTCGTGGTCAAACGCTTCTCGGCTCCTCGCGCGCGCGCCCCGCGTCTCCCTGTCTGTCCCCTTCGCGGGGGCATTATACCGACGGCCTCCGAGCGGGCGCAAACACGAGCCCCGCGCGGGGGGCGCGCCCCGGGCGGGGCGCGCCGCTCGGCCCGAAACATTTAGGCGCGGCGGGCCATTCATGTGTGGGACGACGGCGCGCCGGAGACGCCCGCGGCGCGGCGAAAATTGTTGTTGACAACCGCGGGGCGCGCGACTATTTTTGCCAGCGCCTTCAACACGTTCGCCCACCGCCGCACGCTCACGCACGGAGAAGCAGATGCCCGAAGCCGAGTACGTCGAAATACCGCTCCACCTCTGCCAGGTGCTCGAAGAGGAGTTCGAGAACCTGCCCCCGCCGCCGGGGGCCGACGCCCCGCCGGCCTTCGACGGCAGTTGGACGTTCGGGCCGGGCGACGTGCGCGACGACGTGGCGCCCGGCGGCCTGGAGCTGATACGCGAGCAACTCATGTCCGCGCACGACGCGTGGGTCGCCAACCACGCCGGCCCGGAGCCGACGGACGAGGAGCTGGCGCAGGCGGACTTCTACACCTTCCTCGCCTTCAAGTGCCCGGAGCTTTGGCGCCCCGAGAGCCCGCCCGTCGACCTCGCCGGGGCGCTCAACGAGATGCTGCGCGACCGGCGCGCGGACGGCCTGCGCGCCTTCGAGCCCGCGCGCTTCGAAAGGCTCGCGGGCGCGATGCGCAAGGAGACGCGCGCTCTCTTCGAGCTGTGGCGGGACGGCGAAGAGTGGTCGGACGACGGGGGGCCCGGCGGGTTCGACGCGAGCGACCTCGCGCGCTTCCGCCGCCTGCTCGTCGAAGACGCCTTCGGCCCGTGGGCGCTGCGCCGCGCCTACGACGTGCGGCTCTCGCGCGCCGTCGAGGCGGCGCACGTGGCCGAGCGCTCGGCCATCTGCCTCTCGGGCGGCGGCATCCGTTCGGGGACCTTCGCGCTCGGCGTCCTCCAGTCGCTCGCGCGCCGCCGCCTGCTCGAAAAGTTCGACTACCTCTCGACCGTCTCGGGCGGCGGCTACATCGGCGGCTGGCTCTCGGCCTGGGTGCACCGCCACCCGGGCGGGCTCGAAGGCGTGGTCGAGGCACTCGACGGCGCGAAGCGCGCGCCGAAGCTGGCGACCGAGCCCGAGCCGCTGCGCCACCTGCGCGAGTACAGCAGCTTCATCACGCCGAAGACGGGCGCGCTCTCGGCCGACGCCTGGACGTTCGTCGTCATCTACGTCCGCAACCTCCTGCTCAACTGGGTCGTGCTCCTCCCGCTGCTGGCGAGCGTGCTGATGATCCCGCGCGTGTCCGACGCGGTCGTGCTGGCCCAGCCCGGGCTGCGCGTGCTGGGCGGCCTCCTCCTCCTGAGCGGCGTGGGCGTCTACCTCCTCAAGCCGGACAGGAAGACGGCCGCCACGCTGCTCGTCGTCGGGGCGGTTTCGGCCGCGGCCCTCGCCGTGGGCTACGCGGGCGGGCGCTCCTCGCGCGCGGAACGCGTGGTCTACGTCGAGGGGCTGCTGCTCGTCGCCGGCACGCTGCTCGGCGCCTACTCGCTGGCCTACATGCGCCTGAACCGGCCGAGCAACGCGGGCGCCGTACGGCCGGGCGGCTTCTGGGCCACGCACCGCGACCAGAGCAGCTTCCTCTGGCTCTGCCTGCTGCCGCTCGCCGCCTCCGCCTCGCTGCTCACGACCTTCTGGGCGTGGTTCCGGCGGACGGCGGGGCTCTCGTCGGAGAAGGTCGTCACGGGCGTCGGCTTCGGGTGGAGGCCGCCGCGCGCGGCCGTGCTCACGCACACGCTCTACGGCAGGGAGCTGTTCCAGGTCGGCACGCGGACGACGCTCCTCGGCCGGGAGGTCTTCGACGTGGGGCCGCACGTCAGGCTCTTCGGCTGGGAGGTCTTCGACATGGGGCGAGTCGGGCTCTTCGGCTGGGAGCTGATGGAGTTCGGCCCCCGGCTGAAGGTCTTGGGCTGGGAGGTGGGCGAGTTCGGGGGCTTCCTGCTCTACGGCCTCGCGCTCGGCCTCGTCGGCTGGGTGCTCTACGTGCTGCTCGCGGGGCTGCCGTGGCTGAGCGGGGGGTACGACGAGGTGGTGCGCATGGCGCGGAGCACGCCGCGCAAGCTCTTCGCCGGCGTTGTCAAGAACGCGGGGCGCGAGCTGGTCGTGACCGTGCTGGCGAGCGTCATCGGGGCGGTGCTGCTCTACGTCGCGGCCGTCAAGATTCCGGTCTTCTACGACCCCGTCCACCCCGCCTCGGCCACGGCCATCTGCTGGGGGCTGACGACGGAGGCCGTGCCCCCCTACGAGAGGTGGTACGCGAGCGAGCTTTACACCTGGCTGGCCGTGCCCTCCTACCTGCTCGTCTTCTTCCTCGGCATCACGCTCTTCGTCGGGTTCACGAGCCGCCGCTCCGAGAAGTCGCCGCGCGGCGGGCGCGCGGGGGGCGCGTGGGGGTGGGTGAAGGCGCGCGCCCCCGAGCTGCTGTTGCGCCCGTTCGACGTGGCCTACGTCGAGGACGAAGACCGCGAGTGGATGGCGCGCGCCAGCGCGTGGCTCTTCATCGTGGCGGGCGGCTGGCTCTTCCTCGGCGGGCTGGTGCTCTTCGGGCCGCTGCTCTCCGCCGCGCTCGGCAAGTGGCTCGTCGGCATCGGCGGCCTCTCGGGGCTCGTCTCGTGGCTTGGCGGCAGGAGCGCGCTCACGCCCGGCAACAAGAAGGACGAGGCGCAGGCCGGCTGGCTCAAGACGCTGGGCGTCAACGTCGTCGTCCTGGCCGCCTTCGTCTTCTTCGCCTGCATCATCCTCGCCGTCTCGGCGCTGACGGGCACGCTCATCGCCTGGCTGGCGCAGTACCTCCCGGACTTCCTCTTCGGCGTCGGCTCCGGGGGCGTCACGTCCAACGGGCCGTGGGGCTGGGTCGAGGCGTTGGCCGTGCGCCTCCGGCCCCTGCGCGACTACTTCGTGATGCCGCCCTTCCAGCTCTCGGCCTTCGCCGGGCGCTACCCGTTCCAGGGCGCGGAGAGCGCCTTCCGCGTGGCGCACTTCCCCTCCTGGCTCTACCTGCTCGCGCTCGCGCTCGCGCTCCAGCTCGCGGGGCGCGGCTTCGCGCGCGTCATCAACCTCAACAAGTTCTCGCTCCACGCCGGCTACCGCGACCGCCTCGTGCGCGCCTTCCTCGGCGCGTCGCGCCCGGCGGGCGACCGCCAGGCCAACCCCTTCACCGGCTTCGACCCGCGCGACGACCTCCACATGCAGGAGCTGCGCCCCGGCCTCCTGCGCGAGGCCGACTTCAAGGCGCTGAACGCCCTGACGCACTTCGTCGCCAACCTCAACCGGCCGGGCTCGCGCCCCGATTTGCCGGCCGGCGCGTCCGGCGTCGCCACCCCCGCCGCGTCGCCCGACCCCCACGCTGGACTGCTGCCGCCCCCCGACCCCACGGCCGAGGCCACGCGCCGGAAGCAGGCCGCGAAGTACCTGCACGACAGGATCGTCGGGATCGAGGGCGAGTCGCGTCGCTACCTGAAAGACCCGCCCGAGAGCATCGAGCACAACCCGTCGTTCCGCTCCGCGCTCTTCGCCGACCTCGGGCACATACTCCAGGACGACGACTTCCGCGAGGTGCCCGCGTTCTCGGCCTACGTCGACTACGCCGACGCGAGGTGCGGGGCGCGGCGGCCGGCGCGCGGGAGCGAGCGCATCATGCACAACCGCATCCTGCTCTCGCAGGTCTTCCCCTACATCGAGTACCCGCCGCGGCCGTCGCGCCTGCTGCACGTCGTCAACATGGCGCTGAACCTCGTGGGCGGCGACAAGCTGGCGTGGCAGCAGCGGCGCGCCGAGTCCTTCACCGCGACGCCGCTGCACGCGGGCAGCCTCTTCGTCGGCTACCGCCGGACGCGCGAGTACGGCGGCCGCAACGGCATCCGGCTCGGCACGGCCGTGGCCGTCTCGGGCGCGGCCGCCAGCTCCAACATGGGCTACTTCTCGCCGTCGGTCTTCGTCACCTTCGTGCTGACCTTCTTCAACGCGCGGCTCGGCTGGTGGCTCGGCAACCCGGGCGTCCGCGGCTCGACGACCTTCTTCCGCTCGCACCCGCAGAACGCCCTGAGCCCCGTGATAGACGAGGCGTTCGGCCTCACGGACGACGAGAACCCTTACGTCCTGCTCTCCGACGGCGGCCACTTCGAGAACCTCGGCCTCTACGAGATGGTCCTGCGCCGCTGCCGGTACGTCGTCGTCGTGGACGGGTCGGCCGACCCGTCGGGCGCTTACGACGACCTCGCCGGCGCGGTGCGCAAGATACGCATCGACTTCGGCATCCGCATCGACTTCCCCTCGCCCTTCCCCATCCTCGCGCGCCCCGCGAGCGAGGACGCGAAGAAGGCGCGGGCGGCCGACTACTACGTCGTCGGCGACATACACTACGAGGACGTGGACACGCTGCCCGCATCGCCGGCGGGGGACCGCGCCGGCGAAGGCGGGCGCCACCCGCTGACGGGCACGCTCATCTACGTCAAGCCGGCCGTCTACGACCGCGAGCCGCGCGACGTCTTCAACTACGCGAAGGGCGACGAGACCTTCCCGCACGAGTCCACGGCCGACCAGTTCTTCGACGAGCCGCAGTTCGAGAGCCACCGCGTGCTCGGCTTCCACGTCCTCGAATCGATGCTCGGCGCCCCACGGGACGTGACGCTGAGCCCGCCGTGGCCCGCCGAGTTCGGCACCGTCGCGGAGCTGGCCGGGTGGCTCAGGAGGAAGGCCGAGTTGCGCGGCGGCGGCGGCGGGGGCGGCGGCGACGACTGAGCGCCGTGGGCGGCGGCCGGGCGGTTGAAATGGCGCGCGGCGGCGTGCGACGATACGCGCATGCCGACGGGCGACGAAAAGGGGCGGCTCGACCTGCTCATCATCGGCGCGGGGCCGGCCGGCCTCTCGGCGGCCGACGCGGCCGCGCGCGAGGGGCTCGGCTACCTCGTCGTCGAGAAGGGGCTCATCGCCCACACCGTCTACCACTACCCCGTCGGCCTCACGGTCTTCTCCACGACCGACGAGCTGGAGCTGCGCGAGGGCGCCTTGCGCCCCTGCCGCGAGAAGCCGACGCGCGAGGAACTGCTCTCCTACTACGTCCGCTTCGCGCTCGAACACTCCTTACGTATCAACACCGAGGAGGAGGTCACGAGGGTCGCGCCGCTCGAACGCGGCGGCTTCCGCGTCGAGACCTCGCGCGCCACTTACGAGGCCGCGCGCGTGCTGGCCTGCGTCGGCGGGATGGCGCGCCCCCGCCGGCTGGGCGTCCCCGGCGAAGACCTCCCGAAGGTCATGCACCGCTTCGTCGAGCCCTTCCCCTACGTGCGCAAGGAGGCGCTCGTCGTCGGCGGCGGGAACTCGGCGGCCGAGGCCGCGCTCTTCCTCTCCGAGGGCGGCGCGCGCACCACCTTCGCCATCTGGCCCGCCGACTGGGAGAACCGCGACCCGAAGAAGGGCTGCATCAAGCACTGGGTGCGCGGGCCGCTGGAGCGCGAGATGGCGGAGGGGCGGCTGCGCCTCTTCCCCTTCTCCGAGGTCTCGGAGATACGCGAGCGCGACGTGCTCATCCGCGACGCGCGCGGCGAGGCGCACGCGCTCCCGAACGACGCCGTCTTCGTCCTCGTCGGCTCGGACGCGGACCTGACGCTGCTCAGGGAGGCGGGCGTCCGCATCGAGCGCGCGGGGCCGGCGGAAGTCCCGGCCTACGACCCCGAGACCTTCGAGACCAACGTCCCCGGCCTCTACGTCGCCGGCCACTTCACGCACGCGCGCCACATCAAAGAGGCCATCGCCGTCCCCCGCCGCGTCGTCCCCGCAATCGCGCGCTCCCTGCGCGCCGCGCGGACGGCCTAAGGGTTCTCGCCCCGCGTCCCGAACGAACGCCATGCCCCTGCCCGTCGCGCACAGCCTGGTCGGCGCGAGCCTCGCGGCCGCGGTGCTGCCGCGCGCGGGCTCGCGCGGGTATTACGCGGGGCTCGCCGCCGCGGCGTTTCTCGCCAACGCGGCCGACCTCGACTTCGCGCTCGCCTTCGCGCTCGGCTCGCGCGGGTGGCACCGCGGCTTCACGCACTCGGTCGCCTTCGCGCTCCTCGTCTTCCTCGCGCTGCTCTTCGGCCTCGGGCCGGCGCGGGCGCGGAAGGCCGCGGCCTACGGACTCGCCTACGCCTCGCACGCCGCGCTCGACTTCTCGACGACTTTGCGGGGCGGCGGCCTTGAGCTGTTCTGGCCCTTCAGCGCGGACAGACTCGGGCTGCGCCGGTGGGGGCTCTCCGAGATACCTTCCCGGCTCCCGCCCGCCGACGTCCTCAAGGCGCTCTGTCTGGAGCTGGCGCTCTTCGCACCCCTGCTTCTCGCCGTGCTGCTGCTCAGAAGGGTCTACGAAAGGCGCGCGCGCCCCGAGTCCGCGTGAGCGCTACAAAATTAAGGACATCTTTTCCGCACGCCGCGTCAACATAGCTCCAAAGAGGTGAGTCCGTGCCCCGCGGGCCGCGCCGTCCGGTCAAAATTCAAAGGAGGAACGGGTCATGAAGACGTACCCCAGCGTCGCGCTCCTGCTCTCCGCCGTACTCTGCGCCGGGGCTTTCGCACAGCAGCCGACGCCCCCCGCCGCCAGCGCCCAGCAGCAGCAGTCCGGCCCGCCCGACCCCGCCGACGAGGACGAGGCCGTGCGCATCACGTCGAACCTCGTGCAGCTCGACTTCGTCGTGACCGACAGGCGCGGCAACCAGGTGACAGACCTCAAGGCCGAGGAGGTCGAAATCCTCGAAGACGGACGCCCGCAGAAGCTCACGCACTTCACATACGTCTCGACCGAGCCGCCCGCGGCGGCCGCGCCCTCGGGCGAGGGCGCCGCGGCGGCCGTCGGCGGCCCCGGCCCCGCGCGCGCGGCGCGACGCGAGAACGTGCGGCGCACCATCGCCGTCGTCGTCGACGACCTCGGCATGTCCTTCCAGTCGCTCGTGCCCGCGCGGGCGGCGCTGCGCAAGTTCGTCGAGCAGCAGGTGCGCCCCGGCGACCTCGTCGCCGTCATCCGCACGGGCGGCGAGGTCGGCGCGCTCCAGCAGTTCACGGGCGACAAGCGCCAGCTACTCGCCTCGGTCGAGCGCCTGCGCTGGAACCCTTGCAGCCGGCGCGGAATCTACCTGACGGCGCCCGTCCGGCAGGACGCCGCGTCGGGGCTGAACCCCGGCGGCGGCATCTACGCCCTCGGCTCCGTCACGCCCGCATGCGCGCAGCAGAGCGTGCTTCAGACGCTCGAAGCCCTGCGCTTCATCGTCGCGGGGATGCGCGAGCTGCCCGGCCGCAAGTCGGTCGTCCTGCTCTCCGACAGCGTCCCGCTCGAAGAGGAGGAGACGGCGTCGGGAGAGCTCTCCCAGCCCTCCGCGGGGCGGCTGCCGCAGCTCCCGTCCGTCGCCGGCGGCCGCGGTGGGCTCTCGGCCGGCGCGGGGCTGCCCACGGCGAGCGGCAACGGCGACGCGCGCCCCGGCGCGCCCAGCTCGCGCCGCGAGTACCGCGACCCGCTCCGCGCCATCTCCGAGCTGGCCGTGCGCTCGTCGGTCGTCATCTACGGCGTCGACACGCGCGGGCTGCCCGCGCTCGGCGTCAGCGCGCAGGACGACGTGACGGGGCTGCGGGCGGACGCCGTCGGCGAAATCCTGAGCGCGCGCGGCTACGACATGGTCGCGGGGCGCGAGGGCTCGGAGTCGCTGGCGCAGCGCACCGGCGGCTTCGTCGTCAAGAACAGCAACGACGTGGCGCTCGGCCTCGGGCGCGTGATGAACGACCTGCGCGGCTACTACCTCGCGGGCTACCGGCCGACGGCCGAGACCTTCAACCGCCGCTTCCACAGGGTCAGGGCGCGCGTCCCCGGCCGCCCCGACCTGACCGTGCGCTCGCGCTCCGGCTTCTACGGCGTGCGCGAGGAGGACGAGCGCCCCCCGCGCCCCGACGCCGCCGACCGCTTCAACCTCGCGCTGGCCTCGCCCTTCACGGCCGGCGACATAGACGTGCGGCTCACGCCCGTCTTCACGAACCTCGCCCCGTCGGGCTCGTTCCTGCGCACGATGCTCCACGTCGAGGGGCGCGGGCTGACGTTCAGGCCGGAGGCCGACGGGTGGCGGAGCGTGGACATCGTCCTGCGCGGCGTGCTCTTCGGCGACAACGGGCGCGTCGAAGACGAGCA
Organism: Pyrinomonadaceae bacterium; assembly: GCA_036389815.1. Lineage (GTDB taxonomy): Bacteria > Acidobacteriota > Blastocatellia > Pyrinomonadales > Pyrinomonadaceae > QHXN01. The sequence goes on from DASVWB010000218.1 coordinate 12,055, forward strand.
CCGGCGCGCCTTCACCGTGCGTCTGCGCGGCGCGACGCTCGAACGCGTGCGTGAGCGCGGGCTGGAGTACGTCTTCAACATGCCCGTCAAAAGGCCCGGCGCCTACCAGTTCCGCGTGGCCGTGCTCGACCGCGGCTCGGAGCGCGTCGGCTCCGCCGGGCAGTTCGTCGAGGTGCCCGACCTGAAGAAGAACCGGCTCGCGCTCTCGGGTCTGGTCGTGAGCGGCGCGGCGGGCGCGACGCCCGCCCCCGGCGTCGCCGAGTCGGCGGAGGGCTCGCCCGCGCCAGCCGACTCCGAGGCGACGCCGGCGCTGCGCCGCTTCCGGCGGAAGATGTCGCTCGACTACGACTACCTCGTCTTCAACGCGCGCGCCGACAAGGCGACGGCGCGGCCGCGGCTCAGCGTGCGCACGCAGCTCTTCCGCGACGGCCGGCCCGTCTTCGACCGGGAGGCGCCCCTCCAGCTCGCGCGGCAGCTCGACCCCGCGCGCGCCCTCGCCTCCGGCCGCCTCCTGCTCGGCGACGACCTCGCCCCCGGCGAGTACGTCCTCCAGGTCACCGTCACCGACCCGCTCGCCGACCGCGAACACCGCACGGCGACGCAGTGGGTAGACTTCGAGATCGTCAACTAGCGACGGATGCGGGCGGGCGGTTGACGCGCGGCGTCGGATGGTCGTCGGCTTTTTCCGCGGGTATAATCTCGGGCCCGGAGGTGGCGGGATGAATTACAAGGTGCGCATACGCGAGTCGGAAGAGGGCTACAGCGTCTCCTGCCCGGGCCTGCCCGGGTGCTGGTCTCAGGGCGCGACCGAAGAGGAGGCGCTTGAGAACATCCGCGTCGCCATCGAAGAGTACCTTTCCGCCGTGGACGAGTTGGTGAAGGACGCGGACGTCCGCGAAGTCGAGGTGATAGTCTAGTCGTGCCGAAGATTCCCGGCGTCAACCATCTCGACGCGGTCAGGGCTTTGGAGAAGGCAGGGTTTCGCATCGTTCGGCAGGGCAAACACATCGTCATGTCCGACGGCGCACGCATCCTCACGATTCCGCGCCACAATCCGGTGAACGCCTTCACGATGGGCGGCATCGTGCGTGACGCGGGGCTAACGGCCGAGGAGTTCAAGAGGCTCCTCTGAAGACGCCCGCCCTCTAACGCCGGCGCGCGCCGGGCCACCGGCGCGGGATGCGCCACTTACCCACACGCGCCCGACTCCCCGGGCGCTCTCCGCGGTCTGGACGGCCTTGAGGCGACACCTGATAGCAATCGTGTCTGTGCTGGCGCTCGCGGGCTGCGAGCCGCCGAGGGACGACAGCCGCTTCGTCAGCGCGGGGCTCGCGCCGGACGGGAGGACGGGCGTCTTCGTCTACAAGCGCGAGCTTTACTACCCCGGGAGCATCGGGCTCCTCGGCCCGGGCCGGCCGAACCGCTACGTGGTGAACCGGAGCGTCATCGGCGCTTACGACCTCGCCACCGGCGAGACGCGCGTGCTCTACCGGCGGGACAACGGCGGCAAGTACGTCAACGAGAGTCTGGACTTCCGCGTCGTCGAGATAAGGGGTTCGCGGGCCCTGGTCGCGGACGAGGGCGGGCACTACTGGCTCGACACGGAGTCGGGCGCGCTGACCGCGCTTCGGCTCAGGGAGGAGTTGGCCGCGAGGGGGCGCGAGGTGGGCGCCGTCTACCTCGCGGACGAGAGGGGGACGCTCGTCTTCGTGAACAAGGCGCTGGCCGACATCCGCAAGCCGTCGGCGGCCGAGGAGATTTGGCTGCGGAGGCACACGGGCGAGTACGAACGCGTCTCGGAGGTGCCGCCGTCGTCCGGGGGCTTCTACGCCTTCAAGGACGGCGAGGTGCACTTCTACTCGGCGGCGCGGCACTCCTACCTCATCTACAACCTCGAACGGCGGGACTTCCGCAAGGGCGACCGGCGCGACATACCCCACAGGGACGTTTACGACCGCGCGGTGGACTTCCGCGCCTCCGAGCACGGGTCGCCGCAGCCGCAGGTGGGGAGGAAGGTCGGCGGCCGCTGGGAGTACGCGGACGCGCACGTCAACGTGAAAGAGCTTTGACGCGGAGGGCCGGGGTCATGGGCGAGCGTTGGAATCGTTGGCGGCCGGCCTCCCGGGGCGCGGGCTTTGGCGCGCTCGGCGGCGTCGTCGCCACGTGCGTGCAATACCTGTATGAGCAGCTCACGGCCCCGCACCCTTACAACGCGTTCACGTTCCTCAACGCCCCCGTCTACGCCATCCTCGGGGCGATAGTGGGTCTGCTCGTCGCGGCGTGGTACACGTCCGACTGAAAGGGTCGCCGGTCGTGGGTTTTACAGCGGCGTGCAAACGGATGCGACCGGGATGGCGGTCAGTACCACCCGCGGTAGCGGGCGGAGTGTTGTGAGAGGCCAGCCGCCGCATCGCGCACGGCCTACACGCTACCGCGGGTGGTACTGACCTGTTGAGCGCTGCGGGCGGGGATGCCCGCGCTCTCAGGGTGATGGCCCTACCCGCTCACAGAGCGGATGCCGACGAGGGGGACTAGGATTTCGGCGGCGCCGGCCGGAGGAGGCCGAAGACCCAATCCGCCCAGGAGAGCACGGTGCTTGCGCGCCGCCTGATGGTGTCGTCGGTCAGCTCGGGCCTCGCCTCCCTGATGAATCCCGCGACCGCCTCGGCCGCCGGCCTCTCGCCCCGCCCGACGTAAAGCCCGAGCGTCCGGCGGAACACGCCGCGCGCGAGCATGCGCTCGACCAGCGCGAGGTTCCTCTCGCGCGGCGGCCTGGACATGACATCTTCACCCAGCGGCGTGAGCGCGTAGGTCGTCGCCTGCCCGCGCCCGCGCCGCTCGACGAGGCCGAGGTAGCTCGCCGCGTCCGTGTAGTACCGCGTCTGCCGCGCGTCGAAGGCGTAGTTGGTGGTGATGTAGTCCTGCGTCAGCGTGCCGCTCGCGCCGCGGAGCTGCGCCAGCAGGTCTACGACGCGCGCGAAGCTGTCGGCCTGCGGGAAGGGCACGCCCGCCGGCTCGGGGGCGACCTTCGCGCGGGCGAGGGCAGCGCGGATGTCGCCCCCGCCGATGTCGCTCGGCACCACGCGGAACCTGCGCTGCGCCACCAGCTCGATGGAGTTGTAGAGCAGCGGCTCGCGGAAGTCGTAGACGTAGAGCGAGAAGACCGAGTCGGCGTTCGAGTAGGAGAGGAAGATGGGGACGATGCGCTTCTCCGTCCGCGCGAGCCAGGCGCGGTAAGGGTAGTAGAGCTGCCTGACGTGGAAGTCTTTGACGGCCTCGTTCTTGGCCTCGACGATGGCGAACGCGTCCTCCGTCTCGAACCCCGCGTCAATCTCAAGCTGCGCGCCCTCGACGTTGATCTCGTGCAGCCCGCCGGTCTGTCTGTTCCTGATGCGGTAACTGAAACTGCCGGCGGAGTGGCGGCCGAAGACCGTCGGCTCCGCCTCGCGGTCGAGCACGGCGGAGATGATGCCCGTGTGGTGCGCGCACATGAGCACCGCCGACTCCGAGTAGAGGTTCGACGGGTCTATCGTCTCGATGCGCGGCGGGAACGGCACGCCCTCGACCGGGAGCGCGCGGCCGTCCGGCACCTGCTCGTAGCTGTCGAAGCGGCCGATGAGGTAGGTGCCGCGCGTGTTCGGCTGGATGGTGAGGCCGTTGCGCTTGAAGAGGTCAGGCAACTGAACGTAGTGGTCGAACTTCGTCATCAGCCGCGCCTCGTGCACCTCGTTGATATCGCGCGAGGAGATTTGGCAGACGCCGCGGCGCTCCACCTCTTCGAGGATGTGGTGCCTCCTGAAGAGGTCGGCCCACGCGTCATTCCTGCTCGGCCTGGGGGACATCGTAGTTGTTGTAGATGAGGAGTTCGCCGACCGCGCCGCGGCGCGCGCCGACGGAGTTGATGTTGCGCCGCGCTTTCACCTCGCGGATTCGGTAGCGCCCGCGGTCGCCGAACAGTCCGCGGACGAGTTCGGTGTCCGAGTTGCTGAGCAGGACGCGGCAGCCGCGCCCCGTGAGGTCGTCACAGACGCCCCTGAGCCGCTCCTGCTCACGCTCGCCGAAGCCGCCGCGGTCGTAGGCGGTGAACGACGAGGTCTGCGAGACGGGGTCGTAGGGCGGGTCGAAGTAGACGAAGTCGCCCGCGCCCGCGCCGGCCACCGCCCGCTCGAAGTCCCAACTTCTGATCCGCACGCGCGCGTCGTTCAGGTAGCGGCTGACGGCGCGGATGACCTCCGGGTTGACGATCTGTGGGGTCTTGACGTGGTTGCGGTAGGGGACGTTGAAGTGCCCCCGCCGGTTAACGCGGTAGAGCCCGTTGAATCCCGTCTTGTTCAGGTAGATGACGCGCGCGGCGCGCTCTACGGGCGTCAGGGCGCGGAGGCCGGGGTCGCGGTCGAGGGCGCGCAGCCTCTCGAAATACTCCTTCGAGTCGCGCCGCTCGTGCTCGCCGGCGAGCCTGATTAACTCCTCCGGCTGCGCCTTGACGACCCGGTAGCAGTTAATCAGCTCCCCGTTGGCGTCGTTGATGACGGCGCGCGGCGGCTGGAGGTCGAAGAGGACGGCGCCCGCGCCTACGAACGGCTCGAAGTACGTCCCGAACGTCGCGGGGCGGAGACTCCGAATCTCGGGTAGGAGTTGCCGCTTGCCGCCGGCCCACTTCAGGAAGGGCCGGGCTAGATCACTCCTCTCGAATGGTAAAGGTAGTTGAGGTGCACGCCTGCCGGCCCTTCTCCTGCTCAATCCCCCGCGCCCTTCCCTTCACTTCCTCCTGCGTGAGGAGCGTGTCCAGTTGCGCGGCGAAGGAGGGGAACGGGACGCTGAGCGCGAGGCAGAAGGTCCTGACCTCCACGATGTCGAGGCGTCTTTCGCCCCGCTCGCACTTGCTCACAAATGACTGTGTCTCACCTAAACGCCCGGCGAGTTGTTCCTGCGTCAGGCCCGCCTTCTTTCTTGCGTCTTTCAGGTAAGCGAGGAAGAGGGAATAGTCACGTGAGCTGACCGATTTCTCCATATGCCCACAACGGACAGCGCGAAGGGTAGAGCCGTTCTGTAAATAGTCCAAAAACGACTATCCCGGCGTGTTTGAGCGATACGTTTTGAGGTAAGAAACGGCACGCTCGGGGCAGGGCGCTTATCTTATACCCCGAGGATTGGCAACATACGCGGGCGGAATGCGTGCGACCCTTGCCTTCCAAGCGCAGGCACGTCGTGAGACAATCGCGTCACTTCGCGCCCGCCCGGCGCGGTCGTCGTCCCCGCGAAAGGAACCTTACGCGTATGAAACCGGAGAGGACTTGGAAGGACGTAGTCGTCGAAGCCCTGCGACACTACGGCGGTGAGGCAACACTTAAAGAGATTACTGAGTTCGCGCTGAAAGACCCGAAGGCGAAGACCAACACCACGGTCAGGGAAAAGGTCAGGCAGGTCGTCAGGGCTTACAGCATCTTCGAGACCGCTGAAGAGCGCAGCGGCAGATACCGGCTCGTCTCTGAGGAGGCGACGGCAGCCATTGGCCAGCAGGCCGCGACCAAGCGCATCACCAACGAGATTCAGGGTAAGCTTCTTTACATCGGCCGGGTCAACAACTACGAAACATTCGCGCCTGCCGAAGACCGGTCGAAGCGGCAGTTCGGCGGCGAAAAGCTCGAACGCCTCGTGACCGTCCGCGACCTGAGTTCGCACCGGCGGTTCGCAGAGGAGGAGATAAAGGCCATTGAGCGCATAGACGTTCTTTGGCTGCGCGAAACGGATGGGGACTTAATACCCAGCTTCGCCTTCGAGGTCGAGCACTCCACCAAAGTCCTCGGGGGGTTGAACCGCCTCAACTCAATCCCGCGCTGGTTCCCTACCCGCCTCATCATCGTCGGCGAGGACGACAGGCAGAAGAAGCGTTACGACAATTACCTGAACGATAGGACGTTCAAGCCCTACGCCAGCCGCTTCCAGTTCAAATACTTCGAAGAAGTCCGCAGGCTTTTCAAGACCTCGGCAGACTTCGACCAAGCCCGCGCCATTCACGAAAAGGCGATGAAGGAATCGGGGCTTTTCGATTAGGGTCTCTTTCGGCGCGCGGAGAATTTGCGTTTGATCGCTTCGTGGTCGGCGGGGCCGGGGAGTTTGTCGGGGAGGTCTAGCCCGTCGTCGATGAGGACTTCAGTCGGGACGCCCGCGAGGCGGGCATAGCTCAGGAGAATCATCAGCGTCGGCTCGCTCTTGTCGAGTTCGTAGTCCGATATCCTCGTATACGGGATTTCTTCCCCGACATCCAGCCGTCTGTGCATCTCGGTTTGAGAAAGGCCGAGAGCAGTCCGAATCTGTAGGAGCTTTTCGGCGAGCCGGAGCGGCCTGCGGCGGGCGTGGCCCATCAGGAGTCCCCCCCTGTCGGGCCGCCCACCGCACAGAACAGCTTGACTCTATCCGGTGTTCCGGATAGAATGTCGTTGCGTAACTGATTCGCCGTGAGTAGAGACCTCTCGTGCTCAACGGCGACGCCCATCATTTAGCTTGAGGCTGATGGTGAGCTACGCATCCGACCCGTTGCCTTATTTTCAAAGACAAGAACGTGCGGAAGAATACCACATGAGTATTTTGGTCTGCGATTAGTGCCAGCACGTCTGCGGGCAGCAGGCGGTGCCGCGGCCCCGGCCTCACCGCGCGGGGCGGGGGCCGCGTGTCGAAGGGCACGCACGCGGCCCCCCATTCACCCCGATCACATCAGGGATTCGGCGTGGGCGCGCTCGCGGCGTGCGACGCCGGTGCGGTAGGCGGCCTCCTCGACCTCGCGCGCGACGGCCTCGGCCACGCGCTTGTCGAAGACGGAGGGGACGATGTACTCGGGGTGCAGCTCTTCGGGCGCGATGATCTCGGCGATGGCCTGCGCGGCGGCGAGCTTCATCTCCTCGTTGATGCGCGAAGCGCGGCACTGCAGTGCGCCGCGGAAGATGCCGGGGAAGCAGAGCACGTTGTTGATCTGATTCGGGTAGTCGCTCCGCCCCGTTGCCATCACGGCGGCGACGCCCGCCACCTCCTCCGGCATGATCTCGGGCGTCGGGTTCGCCATGGCGAAGACGATGGGGTCTTTCGCCATCCTCCTCACGTCCTCCACGCCTATCACGCCGGGCACCGAGAGGCCGAGGAAGACGTCCGCGCCCCTGATGATGTCGTGGATGTTGCCGCGCTCGCCCGCCGGGTTCGAGACGCGCGAGAAGTGGTCTTTGACCCAGTTCATGTGCTCGGCGCGCCCCTCGTAGATGGCGCCGTGCTGGTCGCAGCCGATGAGGTTGCGCACGCCCGCGCTCATCACGATCTTCGAGCAGGCCACGCCGGCCGCGCCGACGCCGTTGACGACGACCTTCAAGTCCTCCATCCGCTTCCCCGTGAGCTTCACCGCGTTGATGAGCGCGGCGAGCACGACGACGGCCGTGCCGTGCTGGTCGTCGTGGAAGACGGGGATGTCTAACTCCTCCTTCAACCTCTCCTCTATCTCGAAGCAGCGCGGGGCGGAGATGTCTTCGAGGTTGATGCCGCCGAAGGCGACCGCGATGTGCTTGACGGTGTCGACTATCTCGTTCGGGTCTTTCGTCGAGAGGCAGATGGGGAAGGCGTCCACGCCCGCGAACTCTTTGAAGAGCATCGCCTTCCCCTCCATCACGGGCAGCGCCGCCGCCGGGCCGATGTCGCCTAAGCCGAGGACGGCCGTCCCGTCGGTGACGACGGCGACCGTGTTGCGCTTGATGGTCAGCGTGAAAGCCTTCTCGGGGTCGCGCGCGATGGCCTCGCAGACGCGCGCGACGCCGGGCGTGTAGGCCATCGAGAGGTCTGCGCGCGTCTTGAGCGGCGTCTTCGAGACGACCTCGATCTTGCCGCCGAGGTGCATCAGGAAGACGCGGTCGCTGACGTTGACGACCTCGACGCCGTCCACGGCGCGCACGGCGTCGACGATGGCCTTGCCGTGCTCGGCCGAGCCGGCGTTGACGGTCAGGTCGCGGATGATGGCGTCGCGGCCGACGCTGACGATGTCGATGGCGCCGATGTCGCCGCCCGCGTGCCCGATGGCGGTCGTCAGTTCGCCGAGCGTGCCCGCGCGCGAGGAGAGCTTCACGCGCAGCGTCAGACTGTAACTCGCGCTGGGAGTGTTCGGCGTCGAGGGCAAGGCGGCAGTGTCCTTTCGCGTCCGGTCTTGAATGCGACTTCGGGGGGCTTTGTTTTTACTCTAGCTCTAAGTCGTGCGGGCGCGCAACCTCGCCGCCGTCTCGTTTCAACACCCGCCGAATCACGTCCGCGACGGCGGGGTCTGCGCCCGCGCGCTCGGCCAGCTTGAGCGATTGCGCGCCGAGCAGTTTGTAGGCGGCGAGGGCGTCCGGGTCGGCGAGTTCGGCGAGCGCCGCGAGGTGCCGGCGTATCGTCTCGGCGTCGCCGCGCGCGAAGCTGCCCGTCAGCGCGCGCGCGGGCGCCGTCTTCGCAAGGTTCTCGACGGCGCTTCGCACGAGCGGCAGCAGGACTTCGCGCGCGCGCCGCTCTGGGAGCCCGCAGCGCGCGAGCGTCTCAGCCGCGAGGTCGAAGAGCGCGACGACGTGGCCTGCCGCCAGCACGGCCGAGGCGTGGTAGAGCGCCTTCGCCGCGGGGTCGATCTGGAAGGCGCGGCCGCCGAGGTCGCGCACGACGCGGCGTGCGGCGCGCACGGCGCGCGCGTCGCCCTCGACGCAGTAGAAGGCGCGCGACAGGCTCTCGGCGCCCGCCCCCGCCTCGCTCACGGCCGCCAGCGGGTGCATCGAGCCGACGCCGAAGCCGCGCGCGCGCAAGGGCGCGAGGACTTCGGAAGAGAGCGCCCCGCTCGCGTGCAGCGCGACGCCGCCCCCGCGCGCGGGCAGTTCGGCGAGACGCGCGGCCGTCTCCGCGATGAGGCCGTCGGGCGTGGTGATGAAGAGCAGCCCGGCCGCCGGCAGCCTGTCCAACTGTCCGGCGCCGAGCGCGAGCGCGTCAACGCCCGCGACTTCGGCCGCGCGGCGGGCGCGCGCCGGCCTGCGCGCGACGAGAGCGCGCACCTCGTAGCCGCGCGCCGCCAGAGCGCGCGCCAGCGCCGTCCCCAGACGCCCCGCGCCCACGACGACCACGCCCTTGCCGCCCCCCCGATGCGACGAAGGGGAGACGGGAGCACTCGCACTCCCCTCTCCCCTTCCCGCTTTTGCCTTCCGCCTTTTGCCTTGTGCCTTCACTTTACGGTGCGTTCATTTCGGCCTTCGTGACGACCTCGATGAGCACGGGCTGTTCGGGCAGCTCGTCGAGCCACTGCTCGAAGCGCGCGCGCAGCTCCTCGCGCGTCAAAAGCCCCGTGTCGCCGTTCGGCGCGACGACCCTGACCGGCGGCGGCGCGGGCATCCTCTTCAGCGCGCGCTCGACGAGCCGCACGTCCTGCCGCCCGAAGCGCGCCGGCAGACGCCCCTGCGCGAAGGCCGCCGAGAGGTTGCGCGCGCGCCGCGCCTCCTCCTCGTCCTGCTCGCGCCGCGCCAGCGCGTCGAGCGAGATGGCGAGCGTCGTGCCCAGCATCAGGAGCGTCCGGCGGTAGACCGACAGCCCCCGCTCCATCAAAGTCTCAAGCTCCTGCGGCAGCTCGGCCAGCTCGGCCGCGCGCGAGAGGCGGAAGCGGCACGCGCACGCGGGCTGACCCGCGAGCAGCCGCCGCACGTCCAGTCGGCAGCGCGTCGCGTCCGAGACGCGCAGGAGCGAATCGGCCTGCCGCCAGACCTGTGAGCTGACGACGGGCAGCCGCGCCAGCGACTCGAACTCGCGCCAGCGCTCGCCGCGCCTGAGCGCGCGCAGCGACTCGCGCGGGACTTCGGCGCCGACAGTTTTATCATGGAGCGCGGCGTAATGCTCGCCGTAGCGCGCGCGCCACTCGCGCCACAGGCGCTCGAAGCGCTCGCGCCGGCCGGCGTCGAGGAAGTTGTTCGAGTCGTGCGCGATGCCCAGAAGCTCGCGCCGCGCCGTCTCCAGCTCTTCGACGCCCGTGGGCTCGGCGCCCGCGAGGTATGCGCGCACGCGCTCGCGCGCAGCGACCGTCTCGACGAAGCCGCAGAGGTCTTCGAGCGTGCGCGTGCGTTGCGCCAGCGTGTCGGCCGAGTTGCGGAAGGCTTCGGCGACGCGCGAGAGCGCCTCTTCGAGCGTGAGCTTGCCCGCGGCCTCGGCCTCGACCGCCGAGGCCGCGCGGCCGAAGCTCTTGCGCACCTCGGCCTCCGCCTTCCAGACGCGCGTCGTCAGGCACGAGTCCGGCAGCGCGTCGAACTTCTCAGGCAGCCCCAGCAGCCGCCACTCCTTCAGCCAGAGCCCGAGCGCCGCGTGCACCTCGCCGCGCACGTCCGCGCCGCCCCCGAGCGACGGGCGCGCCGTCAGCAGCCGCGCCCATTCGAGCGCCTCGGGCGCGAGCGGCTCGGCCTCGGCCTGAGGTTCGGCCGGCGCTTCCGTCCGCGGCCCCATTGCGGGCAGGGGCTCGGGACTCTCGCGCGGCGCGTCGGCGGCGGCCGGCGGCGGCGGCGCGGCGGGGGGCGCCGGCTGGGGCCGCGCCGCTTCAAACTTCGGCTCGGCCGCGGGCGTCGCTTCCGCCGGCGCTGCGGCGGGCGGCGTCTGCGCGGCCTGTGCGGGCGGCTCGGCCGCGGTCGCGGCGGGCTGCGCGGGGGGCGCGGCGGGCTGCGCGGGGGGCGCGGCCGGCTCTGACTTCGGCGGGGCGGGCTCGGGCTGCGCGGGCGGTGCGGGCGGTGCGGCCGGGTGCGCGTGGCGTGCGGCCGACTCGTGCGCCGCGATGTGGAAGCGGTAGCGCGTCTCGCCGCCGGGGCCGTCCGCGAGGACGAAGCCGCCGGCCTGCGTCTCGGCCGCGAAGCGCGCCAGCGTCTCGGCCACGCGCCGCGGGGCGTCGCCGCCCGCGTCCTCGTCCGTCAGAAGCAGCGCCGCGCACATCTCGCCCGGCGTCGCGTCGCGCCCGTCGAGCGAGAGCACGAAGAGGCTCTTCAAGATCAGCCGCGCCTGGTAGCGCTGCATGATGGGCATCTGGTTGATGCAGCCCTCGGTCAGCGCGTCGTAAATCCGGAAGGCTTCCGCGAGTTCGTGCGACTGGCGCAAGTCCTCCTCGGTCGCGTCGAAGACCTCGTCGAGCAGCACGAGCGAGAGCGCCGAGCGCGAGGTGGCGCGCGCGGCCGCCGCGGCGGCGAACGGCAGGAAGGCGAACTTCGGCAGGAAGAGCCGCACGCCCGACGCCACCTCGGCCACGAGCGGGTGGACGGGGTAGACCGACGAGAAGCGCTGCTGGCTCCAGTTGAACTCGTGGACGGTGGCGCGCAGCGCCTGATAAATCTCGCGCAGCGTGTCGCCGACCTGCGGCTTCTTGCGCAGCACGAACTGGTCGGCCACGCGGTAGAGGTTCTCGGGGTCGAGGTAGTCTATCCGGTAGGTGCCGGCGACGGCGACGTTCGCGCCGTCGGCGTCTGCGATGTCGTCGTCGAGCGCGAGCGAGAGGAAGACGTTCAGCTCGCGCGCGGCCTCGGCCAGCGAGCCGAGCACGGGGCCGTCGTCGCGCGAGACGCGCGCCGGCCGGTTGAAGGCCGTGTCGATGATGACGACCAGCGTCTCGCCGCCCGCGCGCGACGCGGCGATGGCCAGAAGCTCGGCCGGCTCGCGCACGGCCCACTGCGCCTCGCTCCCGCCGAAGAAGGCCGAGAAGGTCGCCGCCAGCTCGTCGCCGAGCGTGGGGCGCGTCCCGCGCTCGACCCTCGTCACGAGGTAGCGCCGCCCCGTGAGGCGCTGGGCGCTGGCGAGCACGTGCGAGTCCTCGACCGTCTGCCGCAGACGCTCCGCCCCGGCCAGCGCGCCGAAGACCGTCAGCGTGTGGCTCTTGCCGACGCCGCGCGCCCCGGCCAGCGCGCGCGCCGCGCCCTTGCCCGGCGGCAGCTCCGCCAGCCCGTCGAGCCAGCGCGCCAGCAGGTCGGAGGTCACGTCGGTGAAGCGGTAGGCCGCGAGCGCCTGCGTCGGGTCTTCCGCGTAGTTCCCGACCTGCTCGAACGTCTGCGGCTCGACCAGGTCTTTGATCTTGTCCTGTATCCGTTTCATGCGTTCCCGGCGGGAAAAAAGCTGGAGAAAGGCTGCGGCCGGCCCCCGCGGCTGCGAAGAGGAAGGAGGGGCAATTTCGAATCTAGCACGCGGCGCGCGGCCCTTGCAACGAATAAGTTTTTTACTCCCGCCGGGGCGCCGCCGCCTGCTATAATCCGGCCGAAGTCTCCTCCACCAAAGGGCTGCCGGCGCACAGCGAGGGGCGCGGCGCGCGCGGACACAACCAACGGCGCGCCCCGTGGCATCAAAGCTTCGCGCCTTTCCGGGTTCCTTCAGTCGCAAAACCGTCCCGGCTCACCCGCGGCGGCGCTCCCCTTTAAAGGGAGCGGCCCCGCGGGGCCACGCGGGCGAGGGCTCCCGGGAAGCGTCCACGGGTTTTCAGGCAAGAGACCTTCCGGCCACCGGCGTTGAAAAGATTTTTGGAGGCACACGTGATGCACTACAGATTCTCCCGCACGCTCACCGCGCTCGGGCTCATCTCCAGCCTCTGGGCTGGCTCGCTCGCGGCCGTGGCCGCGCCGCTCCCGAGACAGGACGCGCAGAAGCAGCAGACCGCCGCCAAGGACAAGAAGAAGGGCGGCGACAAGGACGGGCAGACGGCCGAGCAGCCGCAGCCGCAGCCGCAGCAGGCGGCGCCGTCGAACTCCGGCAAGCCCCTCTCCGAAAAGGAAGACCCGCGCCTCATCGGCAAGCGCAAGATCAACGGCGGCTTCATCGCCAGCATCTCGGGCGGCCTCGACAAGGAGGTCTCGCAGGGGCGCCAGCTCGCCGCCGAGGTTGACCGCCAGGCCAAGTTCATCGACGACCCCGTCATCACCGAGTACATCAACCGCGTCGGCCAGAACGTCGTGCTCCACTCGGACGCGAAGATTCCCTTCACCATCAAGGTCATAGACTCCGACGAGGTCAACGCCTTCGCGCTGCCGGGCGGCTTCTTCTACGTCAACAAGGGGCTGATCCTCGCCGCCGACAACGAGGCCGAGGTGGCCGGCGTGATGGCGCACGAGATCGCGCACGTCACCGCCCGCCACGCGATGGAGAACCAGGCCAAGGGCATGCTCGCCCAGGTCGGGCTCCTCGCCGGCTCCATCTTCCTCGGCGGCCTCGGCGGCATGCTCATCAACCAGGCCGCGCAGTTCGGCGCGCTGCTCGGCTTCATGAAGTTCAGCCGCAGCGCCGAGTCGGAGGCCGACCAGCTCGGCGTCCAGTACCTCTGGGCGGCCGGCTACGACCCGAACGCGATGTCCACGATGTTCGAGAAGCTGGCGGCCAAGAACAAGAAGAAGCCGGGCACCTTCTCGAAGCTCTTCGAGACGCACCCGCAGTCGGTCGACCGCATGGAGGCGACGCGCCAGCTCGTCGCGCGCTTCCCCGACAAGGAGGAGTACGTCCTCTCGACCTCGGAATTCCAGCGGGTGAAGGGGCGCCTGCTCCGGCTCTCGAACGCGCGCGCCTCCTCGGCCGGCGACATCGGCCCGGGCGAGGACGGGGCGCCGGGCCGCCCGACGCTCAAGCGCCGCTCGCCCACGCCGGACAACAACGGCTCGCCGACCACCGAGGGCACGACCCCCGAGAAGAAGGACGACAAGCCGCAGCTCAAGAAGCGCACCGACGACCAGCAGCAGACCCCGCCCGAGTAAAGCGCGCTGGCAACTGCGGACGCCCGTAGAAGGCTCTCAGATCTGTATTGACCTGAGAGCCTTCTGCTTTGTGGGGTCTTTTCGTGATCGAAAGAGTGCAGCAGGCACGCGAGACTCCGCCGGGCGTGGCGCTGGAAACACACAGCCCCGCCGAGATTTTATTGCAAGCGGGCCATTTCCCCCGTATACTCGCGGCCGTTCCCCTCACCCCCTTTGCCCAAAAGAACGCTCACTAACTGACTGGAAAGGGCAAGCCTGTGAAACTCACGAAACCGAAACTTCTGCTCGCGTTAGCACTCGTCTCCTTTGTCGCGGGCTTCGTCTCGCCGGCCACGGGACGGGCGGACTGCCCGCGCATGTGGGGCTGGTGTACGTACAACGTTGAGGAGTACCGATGCTCAATAGCCTGTAGCTGTGACGCTTCAGGCGAATACAGGGGCAGCTCGACGTGTTGTTATAGAGAATGGGGGGCGTGCGTATCAGGAGGGAATTTCTGGGAAAACGGTACTGCGCAAATCTGTGGCGGTATCTGTAACCCGCAGATGATGCTTCAGGAGTAGGGGAGGAACTATGAGAGTAAGGAATCTTTTACTGACCCTCTTAGTCGCCTCTGCGGCTGCCACGGCAGGGGTGCTGGCGCGCACTCAGTTGAATAGGCGCGGGGCCGAGTTCAAGCCCTACACTATCGTCTGGCAGGGGACGGAATACGACGAGAACGGCGCCGTCGTCGGCCAGTACACCGAGACGAGGTACAAAGCGCGTGACGGGCGCTGGTACAGCGTCCGCCGTTTCCCCGACGGGCGGAGGCAGGAGACTTTCTCCGTGCCGGGCGAAGGCGTCTTCGCACGCGGGAAAGACCGGCTCTTTTTCCTTTCAGAAGCGAGTAAAGAGCCGCAGGCCGTCGTCTCAGAGGAAGAGGTGCGCAGGTCGCCCCTCTTCCTGCGCTCCGAAGAACTTCACGGCCTGAAAACCTATGTGATAAAGTCCGGGCCGGGGGGGCGTGACGAGTTCCACCGCGCGCCGGAGCTGAACTACGACTGGGTCAAGAGGGTCGAGCGCGGCGAGAACGGCAACATACTCTATACCGTGGAGCCCGTCTCGATTGTAATGGGCGACCCCGCCCCCTCCGTATTCAAGCCCGTTGACCTGCCCGTAGACCGTTCTTTCCATGAGAAGAAGGAGAAGATGCGGCAGCAACAGACGCCGCCCAAGTAAAGGGATTCTGAAGCGGCGCGCGAAGGCCATGGAAGGCTCTCAGTTCCCGCGGGAACTGAGAGCCTTCGGTTTGAGGGGTGAGGGTTGATTTCGGCGAAAAAAGCGGTGCTGGTCGCGGCTGGGAGCGTCTGCCTGGCGCTCGCGGTGCTCGGCGTCTTCCTGCCGCTTTTGCCGACGACGCCCTTCCTGCTCCTCGCCTCCGCCTGCTACGTGCGAAGCTCCGAGCGCCTGCACGGCTGGCTGATGGGGCACCGTGTGCTCGGCCCCTACATCAGGAACTTCCAGCAGCGCCGCGGCATCCCCGTCCGCGCGAAGTTCACGACCGTCGCGCTCATCTGGCTGCCGCTCCTCTACTCGGTCTACCGGCTCGACCTCCCCTGGCTCGAAGCCCTGCTCGTGCTGATGGGGCTCGGCTGGAGCGTCGTCATCTTCAGGATGAAGACGCTGAAGGCGGGTGACTGAGACGGTCTGCCCGCCGCGGCTTGACAACAAAAAGGCCGTTTCGTATTCTACCCGTTCGCGTTTTAGACGCTTAAGATAGAGAGAGTTATCCTTATGTCAACCTATTTTCCGAGCGGGGACGGACTCGCCGACAACCGCAAGTGGTACGTCGTGGACGCGGCGGGGCAGACCGTGGGCCGGCTGGCGACCGAGGTGGCGCGCGTGCTGACGGGGAAGAACAAGCCGCAGTACACGCCCTTCCTCGACACGGGCGACCACGTCATCGTCATCAACGCCCGGCAGGCGGTCTTCAAGGGGTCGAAGAACGACCAGAAGATGTACCACCACCACACGCTCTACCCGGGCGGCCTGCGCTCCATCTCGGTCAAGGACCAGTTCGAGCGCCACCCCGAGCGCGTCATCGAGCTGGCCGTCAAGGGCATGCTCCCGAAGTCGAAGCTCGGCCGCGCGATGGCGAAGAAGCTGAAGGTCTACGCCGACGACGAGGGGCTCACGCGGCACGCGGCGCAGAAGCCGGAGCCGCTGGCCCTCAGCCCGCGCGCCGCGGCGCAGAAGGCTTAAACGGTAGTTTTAAGTAAGGAAGAGGAACTGTGGCAGACATCCAGTATTACGGCACCGGGCGGCGCAAGACTGCGACCGCGCGCGTCTACCTCCGGCCCGGCACGGGCGAAATCCGCGTCAACCGCAAGACCTTCGACGAGTACTTCCCCAACCAGGCGCTCCGCATGGTCATCCGCCAGCCCCTGACGCTCACCGACACCGCCAACAAGTTCGACATCGTCGTCAACGTCGCGGGCGGCGGCCCGGCGGGGCAGGCAGGCGCTCTGCGCCACGGCATCACGCGCGCGCTCATGGAGTTCAACGCCGACCTCCGCCCCGCCCTCAAGGACGCGGGCCTCGTCACGCGCGACCCGCGCGCCAAGGAGCGCAAGAAGTACGGCCAGAAGGGCGCGCGCAAGCGCTTCCAGTT
Organism: Pyrinomonadaceae bacterium; assembly: GCA_036389815.1. Taxonomy (GTDB): domain Bacteria; phylum Acidobacteriota; class Blastocatellia; order Pyrinomonadales; family Pyrinomonadaceae; genus QHXN01. The sequence continues at coordinate 28,438 of DASVWB010000218.1, forward strand.
CTCGAAACGCTAAGGCAGTTTTCGGTTTTCGGTTTTCGGTTTTCAGAAAAAGCTACAGCCTTTACTGAAAACCGAAAACCGAAGACTGGAGACTGAAACCCATTGTCGCGGCCCGGTTGGTTGGCCTTCTTAAAGGTCGCTGGGGGCGCGGCGAGTACACTAAACCAATCAACTGAAGGAGGGGCAGTTTGGCAGTCACCGTCACGATGAAGGAACTCCTGGAGGCCGGCGTCCACTTCGGCCACCAGGTCAGGCGCTGGAACCCGAAGATGAAGGAGTACATCTTCGGCGAGCGCAACGGCATCAACATCATCGACCTCCAGAAGACGCAGAAGATGTTCCGCGACGCCATCTCGTTCGTCACCTCGATGATGGGCGAGGAGCGCGGCCGCAACATCCTCTTCGTCGGCACCAAGCGCCAGGCGCAGGACGCCATCCGCGAGGAGGCCGAAAGGGCGGGCCAGTTCTACATCAACCAGCGCTGGCTCGGCGGCCTGCTGACCAACTTCCAGACCGTGCAGAAGTCCATCAAGCGCCTGCGCGACCTCGAAGCGATGCAGACCGACGGCCGCTACGAGAAGATGACGAAGAAGGAGCGCATCAAGCTCGACCGCGAGCGCGAAATCCTCGACAAGAACCTCTCCGGCATCAAGAACATGAACCGCATCCCCGACGCGCTCTTCATCATCGACGTGCGCAAGGAGGACATCGCGGTCAAGGAGGCGAACCGCCTCGGCATCCCCATCATCGCGGTCGTCGACACC
>DASVWB010000219.1:0-8489 GCA_036389815.1 Pyrinomonadaceae bacterium
AGCATGTCCATCTGCCGCAACTGTCCCTTGACGGCCGCCGCCAGCGAGGCGAGCACGCGGTCGCCGACGCCGTGCCCGAACTGCTCGTTGACGGACTTGAAGTCGTCCACGTCGACGCAGAGGACGGAGACGACCTCGCCCTCGTAGCGGCGGCACTCGGCCAGCCGGTGCTCCAGCATGAGGCGGAGCGCGCGCGCGTTCGGGAGTCCCGTCAGGCGGTCGGTCAGCGCGCTCTCGCGCGTGCGCTCGTGCGTGAGCGCGTTGTTGAGCGCGCCGGCCGTGTGGAGGCAGACGGATTCGAGCAGCCGCAGGTGCTCCGCGGTGTACGCGCCCTCCGCCCTGCTGAAGAGCGTGATGGCGCCGTAAGCGCCCTCCTCGGAGAGCAGCGGCGCGGACACGACGTCGCGCAACTGCGCGGCGACCTCCGCGGGCGCGCACGCGAGTTCAAGCTCCGGCGGCGTGTGGCACATCGCGCGCGCGTTGGCGACGACCCAGCCCGTGATGCCTTCGCCGAGCGCGACGCCGCGCGAGCCGAAGAACTCGGCCCAGTCGCCCGCCGCGAAGACCGGCTCGGCCCTCCCGGTCTGCTCCTCGACGGCGTAGATGGCGCACGAGTCGAAGGGGACGATGGCGCGGAGTTTCGCGGCGACGAGCGCGGCCGTGTCCTGTAGGTTGAGCGAGGAGCCGATGACCTGCGCGATCTCGTGCAGCGCCGCCACCTCGCGCTGCGCGCGCGCGATGGAGCGGAAGCCCTCCGAGCCGTCGCGCGGTGCGGAGGGCGCGTGCGCCGCCGGAACGTCCCGGCCCACATGCTCAGCCTCGTGTGCGGCCTGAACCTGCTCGCGGAGGTCTTCGGCCGGGATGAGCGCGTCGAAGTCGTCCACGTGTTTGACGAACATCTCGACGACGACGGGGTCGAACGCCTTGCCGGCCATGCGGCGCAGCAGCGCGAGCGACTCGTCGCGCGACATGCCGGCGCGGTACGGGCGGTCGCAGCGCGTCGAGTCGTAGAAGTCCACGGCCGAGATGATGCGCGCGACGAGCGGGATGCGCCCGCCCGCGAGCCCGCGCGGGTAGCCCGTGCCGTCCCAGCGCTCGTGGTGGAAGCGCACCACGTCCTCGACCGGGTAAGGGAAGCCGACGCCCTTCACGATGTCGCCGCCGACCGAGGTGTGCACCTTCATCTTCTCGAACTCGGCGGGCGTCAGCCGTCCCGGCTTGTTGAGGATGTACTCGGGGACGGCCAGGTTCCCCACGTCGTGCAGGAGCGCGCCGGCCTTCAAAGCCTCAAGCTCGGCGGCGCTCACGTTGAGGAGCCGGCCCAGTTCGAGCGCATAGGTCTGCGTGCGGCGCACGTGTCCGTGCGTCGTCTGGTCTTTGGCGTCGATGGCGACGGCCAGCGACTCGACGGCGCGCAGGTGCAGCGCGGCCGCAGACTCGGCGCGCCGCACACGCTCGTCCGACTCGCGCCGCGCCGCGTCGAGAATCTTTCTTTGCCGGTACGGCAGGATGAAGAGGAGCAGGAGCGCGAGGCCGCCCGAGACGAGCGCGGCCGCCCCGAGCGCGTCCGGCGGCCCCGGCTCGCGCAGAATCAGGCCCAGCAGGGAGGCCGCGAGGCCGGCCGCGACAAGGCACAGGAGGGGCGGGAGCAAGGCGCTCGATTTTCGGAGGGACATTGTTGACGCCTGAAATATTCGCGGGGAACGAAGAACGGCTTGCGAGAGAGACGGGAGCGGCGGCCAACATTGTTGGCACAACTAAAAGTATCTCTTTCGGCGGCGCGAAGTCAAGCAAAATGTTGGACGGCCGTTTGGACTATCTCGTTTGTTAAGTTTGACTTCCGTCATTCCTCGGGCCGAGAGTTGGGCGAATCATCTTTAGAAATAGCCGTGTGCTCCGGGCCGGTTTTGTGTTAATTTCGCGCCGCAAAATATGTCAGGACAAGAGGGTAAAGCTTCGGGCTGGTTGGAGCAGTCGGGCCGCGTCACGTGGCGCTTCGTCTCGGACGAGGCGGAACTGCGCGAGGCCGCCGGTGCGCTCCGCGGCGAGAAGATCGTGGGTCTCGACACGGAGACCTACTGGGACGTGAAGACGAACGGCATGCGGCTCGCTCTCGTGCAGGTGGCGGCGCGCGAGGGCGACGTGCTCGTGGCCGACGTGCTCGCGGCCGGCGTCGAGCCGCTCAGGGAACTCGTCGAGTCGCCCGAGGTCAAGATGGTCGCCCACAACGCGCGCTTCGACCAGGGCGTGCTGCGCGGCGCGGGCCTACTCTCGGCGGGGTTCATCGACACGCTGACGATGTCCCGCTTCGCGCTCACGCTCCCGTCGCACAGCCTCGCCTCGGTCACCGAGCACCTGTTCGGGCTGCCCATAGACAAGGCGCTCCAGAAGTCGAACTGGCGCAGGCGCCCGCTCACGCGCGCGCAGATGGAGTACGCGGCGCTCGACGCGCGGATGGCGCTGCTGGTCTATGACGAGCTGAGCCGGTTGCTGGCGGCCGAGGGGCGGCTTGAGACGGCGCTGCGCGCGTCGGAGCTTGCGCCCGCCGCGCCGGCCGAGCCGGGCAAGGAGCCGCGCAGGAAGAGGAAGCCGGCCGGGCCCGAGATAGTGCTCACGCCGGAGGAGAAGCGGCTCGTGGCCTCGCTGAAGAAGTGGAGGCTGGAGCGGGCCAACACGCAGCGCGTGCCGGCCTACATGGTCTGCCCCGACCGCACGCTCGAACACCTCGCGCGCGAGCGGCCCGAGACGCTCGAAGCGCTGGCCAAAATCTACGGCCTCGGCGAGTCGAAGATCAGGAACTTCGGCGAAGACCTACTCCGCGCGTTGCGAGAGCTGTGACGCGAGCGCCGCGGGGTCGCCCGTGGGCTGTAGGCAGGCGTAGCTCTCGCAGACGTACGCGGTCGCGCGCCCGCCGACCGCCGTGCGCTCGCCGAGCAGCGGGACGAGGTCGGCCGGGGCCGGGTCGTCGCCCGACGCCTCCGCGACGACCTTGTTGGGCAGGTAGCGCGACCAGACTTCGCGGCGGAGCGTGCGCGCGCCCTCCTCGTCGCCGCCCGCGACGATGGCGACCTCCTTCGGCGTCGAGAGGTAGAAGTCGAGCGCGCCGAGCGCGTAGCCGAAGGCCGAGGGGTAGCGCTCGACCGCGTCGCGTATGAGGCGCAGCACGCTCACGGCCTTGCGGCGGAAGTCCTCGTTGCCCGTGAGGACGGAGAGCCGGAGCAGCGCCTCGGCCGCGACCGAGTTGCCCGAGGGCGTCGCGTTGTCGAAGTAGTCCTTGTTGCGCACAATCAACTGCTCGCCGCTCCGCCCGTTGTAGAAGAAGCCGCCGCCCTCCTCATCCCAGAACTCTTCGACCATCCGCCCCGCGAGCCGCACGGCCTCCCGCAGCCAGCGCGCGCGCCCCGTCGTCTCGTAGAGCGTGACGAGCGCGGAGACGACGTACGAGTAGTCGTCCAGGAACCCTGCGTGCTTCGCGCGCCCGTCCTTGTAGACGTGCAGGAGCAGGCCGTCCCTGCCGAGCGTGCCGAGCAGGAATTCGGCGTTGCGCTCGGCCGCGTCGCGGTAGTCCGCGCGTTCGAGCACGGCCGCCGCCTCGGCGAAGGCTTCGAGCATCAGCCCGTTCCAGCCCGCGATGACCTTCTCGTCGCGCCCCGGCTTGACGCGCCGCTCGCGCTCCGTGAAGAGCCGCCCGCGCCCGCGCTCGACCGCCTCGGCCAGACGCTCCTCGCTCACGCCCAGTTCGCGCGCGACCTCGGCCGCGCCCCGCGGCACGTTGAGGATGTTGCTCTCCTCGAAGTTCCCGCCCTCCGTCACGTCGTAGTAGGCGCAGAAGAGTCGCGCCTCCTCGGCCCCGAGAATGCTTTCGACCTCCCCCCTGTCCCAGACGAAGAACTTGCCCTCGACGCCCTCGGAGTCCGCGTCCTGCGTCGAGTAGAACGCGCCGGACTCGTCCGTCATCTCGCGCAGGACGTAGGCGAGCGTCTCCCCAACGACGCGGCGGAAGAGGCCGTCCCCGGTCGCCTGGTAGGCGTGCAGGTAGAGGCGCGCGAGCAGCGCGTTGTCGTAGAGCATCTTCTCGAAGTGCGGGACGAGCCAGCGCTCGTCGGTCGAGTAGCGGTGGAAGCCGCCGCCGAGCTGGTCGTAGAGGCCGCCCCGCGCCATCATCCGGCACGTGTGCGTCACCATCTCAAGGGCGCGCGCGTCGCCGGTTCTGTGGTGGACGCGCAGCATGAAGTCGAGGCTCATCGACGAGGGGAACTTCGGCGCGCCGCCGAAGCCGCCGTGCCGCGGGTCGTAGGAGCGCGCGAGCCCGCCGTAGGCGTCGTCGAGCAGCCGCGTGTTGATGGTCGCGGACGACTCCTGCGCCGCGCCCATCCGCCGCAGCTCGGAAAGTATCTCCCGCGCCGACTGCCTCACCTCCTCGGGGCGCGTGCGGTACGCCTCGGCGACGGCCGCGAGGACGCGCGGGAAGCCGGGCATCTGGTGGCGGTCTTCGGGCGGGAAGTAGGTGCCGCCGTAGAAGGGGACGAGGTCGGGCGTGAGGAAGACCGTCAGCGGCCAGCCGCCGTGGCGCGTCATCATCTGCACGGCGCTCATGTATATCTGGTCGAGGTCGGGGCGCTCCTCGCGGTCGACCTTGACGTTGACGAAGAGGTCGTTCATCTGGCGCGCGATCCCCTCGTCCTCGAACGACTCGCGCTCCATGACGTGGCACCAGTGGCAGGCCGAGTACCCGATGCTGAGTAGTATCGGCTTGTCCTCGCGCCGCGCCCTCTCCAGCGCCTCCTCGCCCCACGGGTGCCAGTCCACGGGGTTGTGCGCATGCTGCAAGAGGTAAGGGCTGGTCTCGTTCAACAGGCGGTTTGTGTGCTTGTGTTCGGCCATCGGGCTGCCACCGCGTTCTCGATTGTTCGGGTCTGTTCTGCTGAGAATTATGTGCCCCGCGCGCGCAATCGGCAAACGCGGGGCGCCCGCGGGCGCCACGCCCGGGCGCGGGGGCGCCGGGCAAAAAAATTTTAGGGCGAGACAACTTGAGCCGCGGCGCTTCCATCGAAGGGGTTCGCAGCCATCGCGGCGGCCTTCTCAGGGTCGCCGGACTCACGTTCAACCAAACAACAAGGTGCCACGGTACGCCGGTTTTTTTTAAGCGTTACCTACAATCACGGGCCGCGCCCGACCGTCCGACGGGGCGAACGCGTACGCCGTCGGGGCCTGCCCGAGAATCATCCGCACTCATTCGAGTGAAGTGCGCCGCCGCGCGGCGGCTCGGACCAACCTTACTGGCTGAATGAAAGGAACTGTGTGATGCGAACACGCAAGAAGGTGCAACTGGCGCTCCTCGCCGCGGTTGCGTTGGCTGCCGTGAGCACGCTCGCGACGCTCAACGGCCACGGGCAGAACGCCCGTAAGAAGACGCGGGTCGTCGCCCTGAGGCCCGAAGGGCAGGTCGCGCAGGCGGCCCCCGACGAGGCGACGCTCCCCGTCACCGACTTCAACGCCCCGAAAGCCACCAATGCCGGGCGCAAGGCCAAGGGCGCGCGCTACAAGAACCGCCTGCCGATGGCCATTGACCCCGAAGGCAACGACATGCCCGCGAGCTCGACCGCCCACTGGTGGGTCGGCCTCTCGCCGCTGCCGGCGGACAAGAGCGACGCCGTCGTCGTCGGCGAAGTCGGCGACGCGCGTGCGTTCCTCAACGACGACAACACGGGCGTCTACTCCGAGTTCGCCATCAAAGTCGTCCAGACACTCAAGGACGACGCGGCGAGCCCGCTGGCCGGCGTCGTGACGGGCGAGCGCGTGGGCGGCGCGGTCAAATTCGCCAACGGCCGCACGCGCGCCTTCCGGCTCAACGCGATGGGCTTCCCGCGCGTGGGCGGGCGCTACGTGCTCTTCCTCCAGCGGAACCCGGACGGGCAGGACTACACCATCCTCACCGGGTACGAGCTGCGCGGCGGGCGCGTGTTCGCGCTCGACGGCAACAAGAAGTCGCGCTTCGGCGCCTTCGACGGGACTGACGAGGCCGCCTTCCTCAACGAAGTGCGCGCGGCCATCGCGCAGGCCCCGCAGACTTCACGGAAGTAGGAGGTAAAGCCGATGAGAACCCCTCACTCTTTACCTCGCCCCCTCCGGGCGGGCTGGGCGCTCTGCGCCTGCCTGCTGGTCATCGTCGCCGCACAGTCGCAGGCGCTCGCGCAGCAGTCCTGCGACACCTGCCCCCCCGCCGACACGCAGCAGAACTCGTGGCGCGCGAACACGCAGGTGACGGTCAACATCAACCCTTACTTCACGCAGGAGCAGCGGAGCGCCGTCCAGGCGGCCTTCGACAACTGGCAGTTCAGCCCGAGCAACACCACGGGCGTGACCTTCGTCTACACCTACAACAGCACGCCGGTCGGCTCCGGCGGCGTGCAGGTGAACTTACAGACGCCGAACGGCGGCACCGCGCAGGCGGAGACCTTCAGGTTCCCGACCTCCGACGGCAGCAGCCTCGACCGGGCGGTGATGAACATCGACCCGCGCGTGACCAATCTCACCGCCATGACCCAGGCGGTCGCGCACGAGATAGGCCACACGATGGGCATTGACGACTGCGACACCTGCTGCGCGGGCGTCTCGGTCATGACCGGCTACAGCGGCGACTACAACGACACGACTTCGGGGCGGGAGGGCCCCGGCTCGTGCGACGCCATGACCGCGAACACGACCATGGGCACCCCCCTCACGCCCGACTACGGCGGCGGCGGCGGCGGTGACACCGGCGGCGGCGGCGGCGGCGGCTACTACGACTACCCCTGCACGCCGTACTACTGGGTCTACTACGAGTCATGGGACGGCGGGAAGACCTGGGAAGTTGTTGATGCCTCATACGCCGGCTGCTGGTAATCCCTCCCCGGCGACATTCGGAGCAGCGGCGCCGCGCCACCCACAGCGCGGCGCCGCCTTTTTTTGCGCCCGGCCCGCGCCCCTCCCGAGCCCCGCGAACCGCGTTTTGCTATTTTCAGCCCGCCCCGATAAACTGAATGGCGATTCATTTTTTACACAGGCATTAACTCAGGAGCGCGTGTGATGGAACGTGAAAGCATCGAGATGGACGTGCTGTTCGTGGGCGCGGGGCCCGCGTCTCTGGGCGGGGCGCTGCACCTCGCGCGGCTCGTCGCGGAGCACAACGAGGCGGTCGAGAGGGGCGCGCGGAAGGGCAAGCCGCTCGGCGAGATTCAGATCGCGGTCATCGAGAAGGGCTCGGCCGTCGGCTCCCACATCCTCTCGGGCGCGGTGATGGACCCGAAGGCGCTCAGGGAACTCATCCCCGACTTTCTGGAGCAGGGCGCGCCGGTCGAGTCGGAGGTGAAGGAGGACTACTTCCTCTACCTGACGAAGACGCGCGCCATCAAGTCGCCCGTCACGCCGCCGCCGCTCAAGAACCACGGCTACTACATCGTCTCGCTCAACAAGCTCACGGCCTGGCTCGGCGAGAAGTGCGAGGAGGCGGGCGTCAACATCTTCCCCGAGTTCCCCGGCGCCGAGGTGCTCTACGACGAGCAGGATCGCGTCGTCGGCGTCCGCACCGGCGACAAGGGCATCGACAGGGAGGGGAGGCGCAAGGCCAACTTCGAGCCGGGCGTGGACATCCTCGCCAAAGTCACGGTGCTCGGCGAGGGGCCGCGCGGCTCGCTCACGAAGCAGTTGACCCAGCGGCTCGGCCTCAACGATGGGCGCGAGCCGCAGGTCTACAGCATCGGGGTCAAGGAGCTTTGGGAGCTGCCCGACGACCGCTACCCCGCCGGCCGCGTCACGCACACGCTCGGCTTCCCCTCGGACGCGAACACGTACGGCGGCGGCTGGATTTACGGGATGCAGAACCGCATCGTCAACCTCGGGTACGTGACGGGGCTCGACTATCAAGACCCCCTGCTCGACCCGCACGCGGAGTTCCAGCGGTTCAAGGAGCACCCTTTCCTGGCGAAACTTTTGGAGGGCGGCAGGATGATCCGCTACGGCGCGAAGACCATCGCGGCCGGCGGCTTCTACGCCATCCCTCGGTTCCACGGCGACGGCTTCCTGCTCGTCGGCGACTCGGCCGGCTTCCTCAACGCGCAGCGCCTGAAGGGCATCCACACCGCCATCAAGAGCGGCATGCTCGCCGCGCAAACCATCTTCGAGGCGCTGCTCAAGGAGGACTACTCCCGCCAGCAGCTCAAGCGCTACCGGCAGTTGATACGCGAGAGCTGGATCACGCAGGAGCTGCGGCGCGTGCGCAACTTCCACGCCGCCTTCAAGCACGGCCGCTGGCTGGGGCTCGCCAACGCGGGCTTGCAGTTCCTCACGGGCGGGCGCGCGTGGGGGCTCTTCGACCGCGCGAGCCTTGAGCCGGGGCACACGGCGCTCAAGCAGTTGAAGGAGTACGGCTACCGCGGCGACGACATCCAGCAGCGCTACGGCAAGCTCCGCTTCGACGGCAAGCTCACCTTCAACAAGGTGACGGACGT
>DASVWB010000220.1:0-26035 GCA_036389815.1 Pyrinomonadaceae bacterium
TCGCCACGGCGAGCGGCCTCGGCTCGAACCGCATGACGCCGCGGCAGATGATGAAGGTCTACCGCGCGCTCCTCGACGAGCTGCACAAGTACAACCTGAAGGCCGCGGACATCCTGCCGGTCGCGGGCGTAGACCCGGGCACGCTCCAGAAGCGCTACGCCGACAGCCCCGGCCGCGGCAGCGTCATCGCCAAGACCGGCACGCTGCCGCGCACCGACGGCGGCGCGAGCGCCCTCGTCGGCCAACTCCGCACCCGCAACAACGACACGCTGCTCTTCGTCATCCTCGACCAGCGCGGCAGCGTCGTCCGCTTCCGCCAGTGGCAGGACGCACTCGTCGCCCAGCTCCAGAGCGAGCGCGGCGGCCCCGCGCCCTTCACCTACGCGCCGCAGACGATGGCCATCCGCCTCTCCTCCTCCGAGTTCGACAGCGCGCGCGCCTCGGCGCTGGACGAGTACGAGCCGACGGCGCCGAATCAGTAGGAGGGGAGTAGGCAGTAGGCAGTAGGCAGTAGACAGTAGACAGTAGGAAAGAACGGGCGGCGCGATTCGGTAACAGGCCGGCGCGCCGCCTTTAGTTTTTCTACTGCCTACTGCCTACTGCCTACTGCCTACTGCCTACTGCCTACTCAAAAGAAAAACGCGCCCCGGCGGCTCGGCGACCGCCGGGGCGCTCCTCGCCCGCGCGCGCGATGTGCGGACCGCGCGCGGCGGACGATTCTCGCGGATGTTTGACGGGCGGGAGGGAGTGCCTCCGAGGGCGCGCGCCGCACCGCACCTCCCCTTCCGCCGCCGCGAAGGTCACGCGCTCGAAGACCCGCGGGAAGGAGCCTCGAAAGGCTTTCCCGCGCGCCACCCGGACGCGCGTGGCCGCGCGCTCGAAGTGCAATTCACAAGCCGCCGCGGCCGCCGCGCCCGCCTTCCAACCCTAACCCTCTTTGTCCTTCTAGACTTGCGCCGCGCACGCCGCCGCCCGGCCCCGCGCCGCACGCCCGCGCGAAAGAGCCCGCGCCTGTTTCGGTCGGTAACAAGGTGTGTAACCGAGGTTCGTACTCCGCGGCGGCCGCGCAACGCGCGCGGGACGTTTTCCGGAAGCCGCGCGCGCGAGTGCCGGGGCGGGGCAGACTGTGAAGCGGCCTTCTCAACTTGTCACGAATGGTGACGGGCGCGGCGGCGTCCCGCGTCCACGCCCGCGTGACGGACGCCGCATTTCCTTGTGAAACGCGCGTGGCACCGCCCTTGCCCAACGTGAGCCCGCCGGAGTCCCCTCGCCCGGAGTTCTTCCGGGCGGCGCGGGGCGGAACAGTTTCGAGGAGGCGAGAGATGGCCTTGAGGTTGAGAGCGGGTGCGGCGCGCGGCGCGCGCGGCGAGGCGGGGTTCTCGATGACGCAGATGGTGGTCACGATGGCCGTCATCGCCGTCGTGACGACCTTCGCCGTCGTCCAGATCGCGGTGGCGCGCGACCACATGAGGCTGACCAACACGGCGCGCGACTTCGCCAGCTTCTCCGAGAAGACGCGCCTCGACTCGATTCGCCGCCACGGCGGCGACGGCACCATCGGCGCCTCCGTCGTCTCCATCGACTCGCCGACGACCTACCGCGTCTTCGCCGACCACAACTACGACGGGACGCCCACATGGCGCACCTTCATGCTCCCGGAGGGCGTGTCCATCGACAAGGTCGACGTAGTCAACCCGGACAACACGTTGCTGGAGAACCAGCCCCTCCCCCTCGTCATCTCCTTCGACTGGCACGGCCGCAGCGTCAACGGCTACCGCATCTACTTCCATAACAAGCGCGGCCACGAGTCGCTCGTCGGCATCACGCGCTCCGGCGAAGTCTCGCTCGACCGCAAGCCCATCACGCTGCTCGGCGGCGCCTACGCCCCCGTCTTGGGTGACACGATCCCGCTCGGGCCTCTCCCGCCCGGCGGCGCGCCCGGCGGCGCCGGCCCGGGCGGCGGCCCGGGTTCGACCCCGACCCCGACGCCCACGCCCACGCCGACGCCGACGCCGACGCCCACACCCACGCCGTTGCCGACCCCGACGCCGACGCCGACGCCGACGCCCACGCCCACGCCGGTGCCTACTCCCACGCCGACCCCGGCTAACAACGGCAACGGGGTCGGCAACGGCAACGGGGTCGGCAACGGCAACGGCAACGGCGCGACAGCCACGCCGACGCCCACGCCGACGCCGACGCCGCAGTGCTCGATGAGCCTGTCGCCGGTCACCACCTCGAAGAAGGCGCTTAACCTGCACAACGGCAGCGGCGCGAGCAACACCGGCACCGTGACCGTCACGCTCTCGAACGCCCCCTCCGGCGCCTCCTTCAGCGCCGCGGAGGTGGGCACGCCCAAGCACCTGACAGTCTCCGTGTCGGGCAACACCGTCACCATCACGGCCATCGCGGGCTCCGATAACCGCGGCAACTTCATCGTCCGCGTGACGCCGGCCACCGGCTGCGGCGCCGCGCAGGACATCTTCGTCAGCGTCGCCAAGTGACGCGCGGGAGGGCACGCATGATGCTGTCGGGGACGAAACGCACTGACACCCACAGGACGCGCACGCGCGGCGCGGCCGGCTTCACCATCCTTGAGACGGTCATCGCGCTCTGCATCGCGCTGGTCATCGGCTTCGGCGCCATCTCGCTCTTCCTCTTCGCGGCGAACTACAACGCCGGGGCGAGCGACCGCGCACGCGCGCTGGCGCTCGCGCAGCAGAGGCTTGAGGAGTTCCGCGTCAGGCCCTACGCCACCATCGCGGCGCAGGACGCCACCGTGCCGGTCGAGGTCGGCAGCGCCGACGCCGGCAAGTCCGACAAGCACACCTTCTTCGTCAACACGAAGGTCGCCTACTACGACACGAGCGTCGCCGCCGACCACCGCCCGTGGCTCGTCACCGTCACCGTGACCCCGCAGGCCGCGGGGCGCTGGACGGCCGGCGCGGTCAGGCTGGTGATGGTGCGCGCCTCGGACAAGACGGGCACCAACTGAGGAGCGGACGTGACCCGGAGAAGTGACACCATGCGGAAACGGAACGACAGACGCGCTGGCGCCGAGGCCGGCTTCTCGCTCATCGAGCTGATGGTCGCGCTCGGCGTGACCCTCGTCATCATGGTCGTCGCCAGCCGGATGCTCGCCATGACGATGGCCGTCCGCGCCCGCGAGAACCAGCGCGCCGAGGCCATCGCCGACGTGCAGCGCGCGCTCCAGACCATGAGCCGCGAAATCTCGAACGCCGGCCTCGGGCTCCGCCCCGTCGGCGGCGCCCCGAACAACGGGCTCGTAGACGAAGACTCGGACAACATCTCAATCCGCGTCCGCTCGAACCTCAACGCCTTCTGCGGCCCGGGCGGCGCCGCCTGCAACAACACGACGACCGACCCGGACGAGGACATCGTCTTCTCCATCATCAGCAACAACTCGGGCGGTGAGACGCAGAAGCTCATCACGCGGCAGGACGTGACGACCGACGCCATCTCGCCGCTCGCCAACCGCGTGGACGACCTCAACATCGCGTACCTCAACGCCGACGGGACGCCCGCGGCCGCGCCCTCGGCCGCCTCAAGGGTCAGGCTCGTCGTCAGCGTCAACCTCCCGCGCATCGGCACGCCGGGAGCGCCCGGCTACCAGCCACCCTCGCGGATGAGCCTCACCTCCGACGTCGTCCTGCGCAACAGCGTGCTCAACCAGTGACCCCGGCGCGCCCGGCCGGCACACCCGTCAGGTGAAGGAAGATGAAGACTAAGCCCAGCGAACTCTCGGCACGGCGCGGCGGCGAGCGCGGCGCCGCGCTCATCACGGCCCTGCTGGTCTCGATGCTGCTGCTGGCCGCCGGCGGCGCGCTCGTCATCACGACCGGCATGAGCGCGACGAACGCCGTCGACGCGACGGCCGAGGCGCAGGCTTACTACGCGGCCGACGCCGGCATCCAGGCGGCGCTGAGCGTCATCCGCCGCAACAAGCCTTCGAGCCCCGCGGGCACCCCGGCCGACTTCCACCACCTCGTCTGCGGCGTCGCCGCGACCTGCACGAACACGGGCGGCAGCCTCGCGGCGTGGCTCCCCTACGACGCCGCCCTCGGCGCGGTTAAGCTCTCCGACTCGCCCAGGATGACCTACAACGTCACGGTCACGGACGCGGGCCGGGCCGCCGCCTTCACGCTCACGGCCGCCTACCAGCCGCGCTACCTGCTCGTGCGCTCGGTCGGGCGCGGGCCGAAGGGCGCGACGAAGGTGCTGGAGATGATGGTGAGCCGCTTCAAGTTCGACTACAGCGCGCCGGCCCCGCTCGTGCTGCGCGAGTCGGAGGACGGCCTCAGCCACGTCACCCTCATCCCCGGCCCCGGCCAGCCCAACGTCTACTCGGGCACGGACGTCTCCAACCCGGCGGTCACGCTGCCCGCGGTGGGCGTCGGCGGCACAACCTTCCTCGGCACGACGGACTTCACCCTCGCCTCCACCGCCACGGCCGCCGAGACGCTCACGGGCGGCGTCGGCGTGGTCGGCAACGCCGCCATGCCGTGGCCCTCGGTCGTCGCCGACGCGCCGACGGCGGCCGCGACCGTCCAGGGGCTGAGGGAGTTCGCCACGTCCACGGCCTGCCCGGCCAACAACCAGGCGCTGAGCGGGCTGACCTTCATCGAGGGCAACTGCACGCTCGGCCCGAACAACTCCGGGAGCGGCTTCCTCGTCATCACCGGCACGCTGACGATGAGCGGCAACTTCAACTTCAGCGGCCTCATCTTCGCGCTCGGCGCGGGCCGGGTCGTGCGCAGCGGCGGCGGCGGCGGCACCGTCCAGGGCGGCATCCTCGCCGCCAACTTCGCCGGCAACGGCTCGGGCGGCTTCGGCCGCGTCGTCTTCGACACGAGCGGCGGCGGCAACTCCCAAATCAATTACAACTCGCTCGCCATCGAGAACGCGCTGGCCGAATTCGGCCCGCGCCCGCTCGGCATCGTCGAGAGGTAGCCGGCCCGCGCGCCCCCGCGCCGACAGACGAAGGCGCCGCCCCCACAGCGGGGCGGCGCCTTTTTCGCGCGCGCCTCCGGGCGACGGCCTTGACACCCCTTCCCGCGCGTCGTTACCATCCGCCGCAAGGAAACGATGAACGAGGAACGATGAACGATGAACTGAAGGCGGCTTGTCTTTCGGTTCACCGTTCGGCGTTCCTCGTTCATCATTTGAGCCGATGCCTGACGTCCTGCTCGTCGAAGACAAGGAGAGCCTGCGGCGCGTGCTGCGCCTGACGCTGGAGAGCGCCGGCTACTCGGTGGCGGAGGCCGAGGACGCGCGCGCCGCCGCGCAAACGGTCGCGCGCGAGCCCTTCCGGCTGGTGCTCACCGACCTGCGGATGCCGCACGGGTCGGGGATAGACGTGCTGCGCGCCTCGAAGGCGGCCGACCCCGAGGTGCCCGTCGTCCTGATGACCGCCTACGGCTCCGTGGACGAGGCCGTGCAGGCGATGAAGGAGGGCGCGCACGACTTCCTCCAGAAGCCCGTGGACTCGAACCACCTCCTGCTCCTCATCGAGCGCGCGCTCGAACACACGCGCCTGCGCACGGAGAACATCCTGCTGCGCGCGGAGTGGTCGCGCCGCTACGGCTTCCCGCGCATCGTCGGCGAATCCGAAGCCATCCGCCGCGCCGTCGCCGAGACGCAGCGCGTCGCCGCGACCGACACGACCGTCCTGCTGCTCGGCGAGTCGGGCACCGGCAAGGAGCTGTTCGCCCGCGCCGTCCACCACCTCTCGCCGCGGCGCGACCGCGCCTTCGTCGCCGTCAACTGCGCCGCCATCCCCGAGACGCTCATCGAGTCGGAGCTGTTCGGCCACGAGCGCGGGTCGTTCACGGGCGCGACCGAGCGCCGCGCGGGCAAGTTCGAGCTGGCGGCGGGCGGCACCATCTTCCTCGACGAGATAGGCGAGCTGCCCCTCGCCGCGCAGGGGAAACTGCTGCGCGCCATCGAGGAGAAGGTCGTCGACCGCATCGGCGGCCGCGCGCCCGTCCCCGTGGACGTGCGCGTCGTGGCCGCGACTAACCGCGACCTGCAAACGGCCGCCGAGGCGGGCGAGTTCCGCCGCGACCTCTACTTCCGGCTCGCCGTCTTCCCCCTGCGCGTGCCGCCGCTGCGCGAGCGCGGCGAAGACGTGCTGCTGCTCGCGCGCCACTTCGCCGCGCAGCTCGGGCGCGAGCTGCGCAAGCGCGAGGCGACGCTCTCGGACGACGCGCTCGCGGCGCTGCGCGCGCACGCGTGGCCCGGCAACGTCCGCGAGCTGGAGAACGCCATCGAGCGCGCCTGCATCCTCGCGGACTCTTCCGTGCTCACGCCGGCCGACCTCGGCCTCGCCGCCGGCTCGCGCGAGCGCGCGGACGAAGAGCGCGCCGCCGGCCTGGACCTCTCGGGCACGCTCGCCGAGGCGGCCGAGCGCGCCGCACGCCTCGTCGAGCGCCGCAAGATATCGGCGGCGCTGCGTTCGCACGAAGGCAACAAGACGCGCGCGGCCGAAGAACTCGGCGTCAGCTACAAGACGCTCCTGACGAAGATTAAGGAGTACGGGCTCCAGGGCGACTGATGAACAGAGACGCAGACGGCGGGGAGGCGGGGCGCCCGGAGCGCGGGGCGGGCGCGCCGAAACTTTCTGACAAGAGCGGCGAGGCCGGCGTCATCGCGGGCGAGACGGTCGCGCCCTTCGGCGAGGCCGCCGGCCACGAGCGCGTGGAGGCCGCCGGGTCGCGACCCGACCCCGCGCCGCGCGCCGCGCCCCGCAGGCAGACTTCGAGCAGGGGGGCCTTCCTCGTCGGCGCGGGGATACTCCTGAGCCGCATCGTCGGCGTCGTCCGCCAGAGGGTCTTCGGCTACTTCCTCGGCACCTCGGCCGCGATGGACGCCTTCAACGCGGCGTTCCGCATCCCGAACTTCCTCCAGAACGTCTTCGGCGAGGGCGCGCTCTCGGCCTCGTTCATCCCCGTCTACGCGCGTCTGATCGACCAGTCGGACGCGGAGGAGGCCGACCGCGTGGCGTGGGCCGTCTTCACGCTGCTCGCGCTCGTCGTCTCGGTGCTGGTGGTGGCGGGCGTGCTCTCGACGCCCCTGCTCATCCACGCCATCGCGCCGGGCTTCGAGGGCGAGAAGGCCGCGCTCACGGAGCGGCTCGTGCGCATCTTCTTCCCCGGCGCGGGGCTGCTCGTGCTCTACGCGTGGTGCCTCGGCGTGCTCAACAGCCACCGGCGCTTCTTCCTCTCCTACGTGGCGCCCGTCATCTGGAACCTGACGCTCATCGCGGCGCTCGCCTGGGCGGGCTGGCCCTCGCGCGGCGTCGCGCTCACAGACCTCGGCGTGTGGGGGAGGGTCGCCGTCATCACGGCGTGGGGCTCGGTCGCGGGGAGCGCGCTCCAGTTCGCCGTGCAGTTGCCGACGGTGCTGACGCTCCTCGGCCGCGCGCGCCTCGCGCTCGGCATCGGCAACGCGCACGTGTGGACGGTGCTCACGAACTTCGTGCCCGTCTTCGTCAGCCGCGGCGTCGTGCAGATCTCCGCGTTCGTGGACGCGTGGCTGGCGAGCTGGCTCGGCGACGGCGCGGTGGCCGCGCTCGGCTACGCGCAGAGCCTCTACACGCTGCCCGTCAGCCTCTTCGGCATCTCGGTCTCGGCGGCCGAGCTGCCCGAGATGTCGTCGAGCGCCTCCGGCGAGCAGGCCGAGGTGGCCGAGCGCCTGCGCGCGCGGCTCGACGCCGGCCTCCGGCGCATCGCCGTCTTCATCGTGCCCTCCTCGATGGGCTTCATCGCCTTAGGCGACGTGATGGCCGGGGCGCTCTACCAGACGGGGAAGTTCGGGCGCGACTCGACCGTCTACGTCTGGGCCATCCTCGCGGGCGCGGCCGTCGGCCTGCTGGCCTCGACGCTGGGCCGGCTCTACGCCTCGACCTTCTACGCGCTGCACGACACGCGCACTCCGCTGCGGTTCGCCGTCGTCCGCGTCTTCCTGACGACCGCGCTCGGCTACCTCTTCTCGCTGCCGCTGCCCCGGGCGCTCGGCGTGCCGCTCCAGTGGGGGGCCGTGGGGCTGACGACCTCGGCGGGGCTGGCCGGCTGGGTCGAGTTCGCGCTGCTCCGGCGCGGCCTCAACCGGCGGATAGGGCGGACGGGGCTCCCGCTCGCGTACGTCTGGAAGCTCTGGGTCGCGGCCGGGGCGAGCGCGGCCGCGGCCTGGGGCTTGCGGCTCCTGCTCGGCCCCCTCCACCCCATCATCCTGGCGGTGCTCGTGCTGACGCCTTACGGGCTCCTCTATTTCGCGCTCACGTCGCTGTGGGGGCTGGAGGAGTCGCGCGCGATCGTCGGCCGGTTCACGCGCCTGCTCAGGCGGCCGAGGGGATAAGTCGCAACCCGCCCGCGGTTTAAAAGTTTTTTGTTGGCGCCGGGGCGGGTTTACTGTTTAATCACCGGCCTCCCGGTTTTTCTGGAAAGAACTCTGTATTGCTCATCTTTCCCTGACAGGACAAAGGGCCAACAGACCTGCGTTAAGGATAGGCCGCCCGCGAGCGTCAGGGACTCGTATTCGCTCTTTTGCTCCAGCCCGCCGCGCTCAACGAAGCGCGCGGGAACTCGACAACAACTCTTTTGACGGGGGAATAGAGGTAAAAATGTTCAAAAAAGCTTTGCTCACCACCGCCGCAGCCATCGCCATGCTCGCCCTCAGTTCGGTCGCGCGCGCCGACACCATCGCGCTCACCGGCATCAACGGCACGGGGGTGACGGCCACGGTCTCGAACTACTCGCTGACGACGGTCAACGGCGTCCAGCAGTTCACCTTCACCATCACCAACACCTCGGTCGCGCCGGGCTCGACGGGGACGATTACGAACATCGGCTTCGCGCTCCCCGGCGACCACGGGAGCTTCGCGCTCGTCAGCTCGACCAACTCGAACTACTCGCTCGTCCTCGACAAGAACGCCACGTCCGGCGCGCAGAACCTCGTCTCCAGCTTCGACCTCGTGCTGTGCGACAAGACGAAGGGCCCCTGCAACACCTTCGGCGGCGGCGACGTTAAGGCCGGCATCGCGGGCGGCACCAGCGCCACCTTCACCATCTCGGGCGACTTCGGCAACCTGTCGGCCGACGCGATTGCGCGCTCCATCTTCGCGCGCTTCCAGGCCGTCAACGGCGACGGCAGCGACGTGGCCGCCCCCGGCAACATGAACACCGTCCCCGAGCCGATGACGATGATCCTCTTCGGGACGGGGCTGGCCGGCATCGCGGCGCGCGCACGCCGCCGCCGCAACGCCAAGGCTTAGCCGCGACGGCACTGGCTTCAGGCTGCACGGTGCGGCGCCGACGCGCGGCGCCCGCAAAGCAAACCGAGGAGGGGGGCGAAGCGTTCGCCCCCCTCCTCGTCGTGTTTTGCGCGCGTGAAGCCTCCCGGCCGCCCCCCGGCACCAATCCGGTTCGGGCGGCGAGGATGAGGGGGCCGTACTGTCTTCAGACGCTACCCCCGGTGACGGACGAAAGGGCGTAAATCCTTCGGCCTGCCTGCCTTATTAAATTTTCGCTTTACATTTTTTCTGGAACTCGGTACATTCACTTCCACTTTTCTGAAAGCGCAAAAGAATTAAGCCTTTAGTGGCTACATCGGACTTTTGCGAGCTTGAATTCACCCGACGCCTCAGCCAAATGCCCTGGCCGGCACCGGGAATGATTCTGGCCCACTCCACGGTCTTTTACGCGAACGGCGCCGGAAAGTGCGGTTTCCTGTCGCCTTCGGACGCGCGGCGAGTCTCCCAACCCCCGCGCCCGGGCCGTCCGGAACGGAAAGAGAGTGCACAACATCAAGGTCTCGGGAAGGAACGACGGAGGAACCCAAAGCTTATGACTAACAGAATTCTCGCGATGGTCAAACCGCTCGCACTCGGCCTATTCGCCATCGCCTTCTTCGCGCTCGGCCAGGGCCAGGCGCGTGCTGACGAGGTGACCATCTCCGGCACGACCACGGGGACGGTGATAGGCGTCCCTCAGTTGACGTTCGAGGGCAATACTTTTACGGGGACGACGGCGCTCGGCACCGGCTCGCTCAGCGACGTCAACCGGCTCGGGACGTTCACTCTGAGCACGGACACCTTGCAGCCGCTCGCCGGCTCTTTCACCCTGAACGTCACGTTCACGGCTCCGGCCGGGATCGCGGGCGGCCAGGGCACCACCTACACTGCGACCATAACGGGGAGCGTCTCGCCCAACGTCAACCAGGGCGGCGCGACCATCCACTTCGATAACCCGACGCAGACTTTCACCTTCAGCGACGGGACGACCACCGGCACGTTCACGCTGACCGTGAACGACGTGTTCGTCCAGTCGGGGCGCTCGGCCGCCCTACAGGCTGGCATCACGGGGCAGCAGAGCACCGTCCCCGAGCCGGCGACGATGATTCTGCTCGGCACCGGCCTGACCGGCATCGCCGCGGGCGTGCGCCGACGCCGCAACAAAGCGCGCTAGTAACGCCTTCGGGCCAAAACCCAGTTCCTGGAAAGCCGGGTCGAGCGAGTCGTTCGACCCGGCTTCTCTCTCCATAAAGCCCTCCGGGCGCGGGTCGGAAAATAATTTCCGGCCCGCCAAAGTTTTTCTGGAGGACAAACTTTATTCAACATTTATGTGAGATACAACGAAACGGGAAGCTCGGCGAGGCGGCAGGCGTAGCGGCAAGGCGGAGGGGATGGCGGCGAGGCGCTGACGGCGCCTTTTTTTATTTTCACACGCCCCGGGGCCACCCTTCTCACCCCGAAACAGAGTCCGTGCTATCATCCCGGCCCGTGAGGAGAATCCTGACGGCAGCCGAGATGCGCGAGGTAGACCGCCTGACGGCGGAGCGGTACACCCTCCCTTCCCTGCTCCTGATGCAGGCCGCGGCCAACGCCTCGGCGCGCGAAATAGCCTCGCTCCTCTCGAACGACCTCCGGCGCAAGTCAATTCTCATCCTCTGCGGGCGCGGCAACAACGGCGGCGACGGCGCGGCGCTCGCGCGCAGCCTCTGTAACGCGGGCGCGAGCGTAACGCTCGTCCTGTTCGGCCGGGCGGAGGACACGAAGGGCGACGCGCGCACGAACTTCGAGGCCGCGCGCAGCCTCAACGGCTTCGTGGACGACTCGCCCACGCTCACCTACCCCTTGCAGTTCATCGAGTGTGTGGACGAGCGGGTCTGGGTCGATTGCAGGTGGGCCTGGACGCACGACTGCGACGTCATCGTGGACGCGCTCTTCGGCACGGGACTCACGCGGCCGCTCGAAGGCGTCTTCCGTTCGGTCGTGGAGCACCTTGAGCGCGTGCGCGCCGGGCGGGAACAGTCAGCCCCCTGCCGGCGGCCGCTCTTAGTCTCACTAGACCTGCCTTCGGGACTCGACGCGGACTCGAACGCGCCCAACGGCCCGGCGGTCCGCGCGGACGTGACCGTCACCTTCACCGCACCGAAGGTCGCCAACGTGCTCCCGCCCGCCTCGCACTTCAACGGCCGGCTCGTCGTCGCGGACATCGGCTCGCCGCGGGCCCTGTTTGACGAGGCGCGGTCGCAACTCTTCCTCGTCGAGGCCGAGGACGCCCGCGGCTGGCTTAAGAAAACCCGCTACACGCCGGAGTCTTACAAGAACACGCACGGGCACGCGCTCGTCGTCGCGGGCTCGCGCGGGATGACGGGCGCGGCCGTGCTCGCGGCGGGCGCGGCGATGTCTGCGGGCGCGGGGCTCGTCACGCTGGCCGCGCCGGAGTCGGCCGTGCCGGCAATCGCGGCGCGCCTGATGCCCGAGGTGATGACGGCCGCGCTCGCGGAGACCGAGGCGGGCGGCGTGAGCTTCGAGGCCGCGGGGCGTCTGGGCGAACTGCTCGGCCGCGCCAACGTCCTCGCCGTCGGCCCCGGGCTCACCGGACACGAGTCCACGCGCCGCTTCGTGCGCGAGGCGGTCGGGCGGCGCCGCACGCCCGTGGTGCTCGACGCCGACGGGCTGAACGCCCTCGCCCCCTGGCCGGTGGAGTTGCGCGGCACGCGCGAGGCGCCCGTCGTCCTGACGCCGCACGAGGGCGAGATGCTGCGCCTGCTCGGCGCGTCCGACCCGGCGGCTCTCGCCGACCGCGCGCGCGTCGTCGCGGAATTCGCGGCGGCGCACCAACTCTTCGTCGTCCTCAAGGGGACTCGGACGATGGTCGCCGCGCCGGACGGCCGCGTCTTCGTCAACCCCACCGGCAACGCCGGCCTCGGCACGGCCGGCTCGGGCGACACGCTGACGGGAGTCATCGCGGGCTTCCTCGCGCAGGAGTTCGCCGCCGGAGGCGTGGAGCCGGACGCGCTCGCGGCCGTGCTGGCGGCCGTCTACGTCGCGGGGCTCGCGGGCGACCTCGCGGCGCGCGAGTTGGGGATGAGGACGATGGTCGCCTCCGACGTCAGGAGACATCTGAGCGCGGCGGTGCGCGCGCTCGACCCGGAAGGAGAGACGCCTTGAACGCCGCCACGCCGGACGACAACCGCGCCGCCGACGCCGAAGAGTCCGTGCCGACGGGCGTCCTGACTTCGCGCTCGCCGGAGGAGACCTTCGAGGCCGGCCGCCGCGTGGGCGGGAGTCTGCGCGGCGGCGAGATTCTGCTCCTGAGCGGCACGCTCGGCGCGGGCAAGACCGTCTTCACGAAGGGGCTCGCCGCGGGGCTCGGCCTCGACCCGACCGAGGTCTCAAGCCCCTCCTTCACGCTCGTCAACCGCCACGGCGAAGGCCGCCTCGTGCTCTACCACCTCGACCTCTACCGGCTCGCGGAAGGCCCGGCGGCGGCGCACGCCGTCGAGCTGGAAGAGCTGCTCGCGGACGAGCGCGCCGTCATCGTCATCGAGTGGGCCGAGCGCATGGGGCGCTACCGGCTGCCCCCGACGACCTGGCGGGTACAGATTGAAGGGGACGGCGAAGACCCGCGCCGCATCGCCGTCGGCCGCGCGGAAGACCCGGCGGCCTGAAGACTCCGCGCGCTCTGTGTTAAATTAAGCGCACGAAGTCACTCAAGTTTAAGGACACGCACAGGCCAGTCATACAGCAAGGAGAAAACCGAACATGCCTTACTCTGAAATTCTGATCAAGCCGATGCGCGAAGACCTGACGCGGCTAGGCGTCGAAGAGACGCGGACGCCCGAGCAGGTCGAGGAAGCGATAAGCTCTGCGAAGGGCACGCTGCTCGTCGTCGTCAACTCGGTCTGCGGCTGCGCCGCGGGCAAGGCGCGCCCCGGCGTCGGCATGGCGCTCCGGAACGAGGCCAAACCCGACCGCGCCATCACCGTCTTCGCGGGCGCCGACATCGAGGCGACGGCCAAGGCCCGAGATTACTTCGCGCCCTACCCGCCCTCCTCGCCGCAGATCGGCCTCTTCAAAGACGGCCGCCTCGTCTTCATGCTCGAACGCCACCAGATCGAGAACCGCCACGCCGAGGAGATAGCGCAGGAGCTGACCCAGGCCTTCGACCGCTACTGCGCTCCGGCCGGCGCGGCGACGGCGTAAGCGAAAGGACGGGGGATGAGGGATGAAAGGCTGACTGCCAGACAGCATCGCTTTCATCCCTCATCCCTCATCCTTCGTCCTTCACTCACTTCCCCCACATGTCTCTCTCGCTCGACACGCCCGTCCTCGGATTAGCGGAGCAGGGCATCGCGCGGCTGGGCGCGCAGACGGCGCGGCGGCTGGCGCTGGCGCTGGCGAACGTCGCGGGCAAGCGCGACGCGGCCGAGGTGACGGTCGAGGACCTGCTCAACTACCTGCCGATGCGCTACGAGGATCGGTCGAACCTCGCGCGCATCAGCGACCTCGCGGACGGCGTCGAGGCATCCCTGGACCTGTACGTGCGCGTGGCCGGCGGCTTCCAGGTCGGGCGGAACCGCGGGCCGAAGGCGCCGCCGCTCTACATCTTCGAGGTGACGGCGAGCGACCCCGAGCGGACGGGCAAGCCGGTCGTCGTCAAGTGGTTCGTCTCGGGGCGGCAGGCCGGGCGCATCGTCGCCTACCACCGCCAGCGCTTCCAGCGCGGCGCGCGCTTCATCGCCTTCGGCAAGTGGGAGTGGGACGCGCGCGTCAACACCTTCTCGCTCATGCTCTCGAAGCCGGACGAGCTTGAGATGCTCCCCGGCACTTTCGTCCCGCCCGAGAATGCGCTCATCCGCCTCGCCGAGCAGGCCGGGGGGGATTCCGACGGCGGCACCCTCGCCGATGACGTGGGGGCCGAGGGCGAGGACGAAGGCGGCGCCGACGAGGACGCCGTTGACGAGGTGACCGACCCGGCGCTCGCGGCGATACACGTCGGCCGCCGCGTGCCCGTTTACCGCAAGCTCGGCGAGTTCCGCACCAAGCGCCTGCGCGAGATAGTCCACGCCGTGCTCGCGCGCCTCGACGACGCGGCGTTCGAGGAGACTCTCCCGGCCGAACTCATCGAGCGCCAGCGCCTCGCCTCGCGCGCCGACGCCACGCGCCGCATACACTTCCCCTCCGACGACGCGCCGCTCGCCGAGTACGAGCGCGCGCGCAGCCCCGCGCACCTGCGCCTCATCTTCGAGGAGTTCTTCTGGGTCGCGCTCGCCATCGGGCTGCGCCGCGGCGAGCGCGTCAAGGAGCCGAAGGGCGCGCTCATCGAGGTCACGCCGCGCGTGCGCGAGCGCATCGAGGGCGTGCTCCCCTTCTCGCTCACCGGGGCGCAGGAGCGCGCCGTCACGCGCATACTCGAAGACATGCAGTCGGACGTGCCGATGAACCGCCTGCTGCAAGGCGACGTGGGCAGCGGCAAGACGGCCGTCGCCCTGCTCGCCATGCTCGCCGCGATGGAGAACGGCTACCAGGCGGCGCTCATGGCGCCGACCGAAATCCTCTCCGAGCAGCACGCGCGCAACATCAGGCGCATGCTGGCGCCGACGGCCTACCGCGTCGAGCTGCTCACCGGGTCGCTGAAGGCGGCCGAGAAACGCCGCCTCCAGAAAGACCTCGCCGGCGGCGAGATTCACGCCGCCGTCGGCACGCACGCGCTGATACAGGAGGCGGTCGCCTTCTCGAAACTCGGCCTCGTCGTCATCGACGAGCAGCACCGCTTCGGCGTCCTCCAGCGGGCGGCCCTGCGCGAGCGCGGCTTCAACCCGGACGTGCTCGTGATGACGGCCACGCCCATCCCGCGCTCGCTCGCCATGACCGTCTACGGCGACCTCGACGTTTCGGTGATAGACGAGCTGCCGCCGGGGCGCACGCCCGTCAAGACGGTCGTCGTCGGCGAGGACAAGCGCGCCGGCGTTTACCGCGGGATAGAGCGCGAGGTGAGGGCGGGGCGGCAGGCTTACGTCGTCTACCCGCTGGTCGAGGAGTCGGAGAAGATGGACCTGAAGGACGCGACGCGCATGTTCGAGCACCTGCGCGACCGCGTCTTCCCGCACTTCGCCGTCGGGCTGCTGCACGGGAAGATGAAGCCGGCGGAGAAGGACGAGGTGATGCGGCTCTTCGTCTCGGGCGAGACGCAGGTGCTCGTCGCCACCACCGTGGTCGAGGTCGGCGTGGACGTGCCGAACGCCTCGGTCATGGTGGTCGAGCACGCCGAGCGCTTCGGCCTCTCGCAGCTCCACCAGTTGCGCGGGCGCGTCGGCCGCGGGGCTGAGCAGAGCTACTGCGTGCTGATGGCCTCCGACCGCCAGACCTCGGTCGCGCAGCAGCGGCTCGGCATAATGGAAGAAACGTCCGACGGCTTCCGCATCGCCGAGAAGGATTTGGAGATACGCGGCCCCGGCGAGGTCATGGGCACGCGCCAGTCCGGCGTCCCCACCTTCCGCGTCGGCAACCTCGTCCGCGACATACAGATTCTCGAAGAGGCGCGCCGCGAGGCCGAACACTACCTCACCACACGCCGCCACACGCGCGAGACCTCCCGCCTCGTCGCGCGCGTCCGCGCCGACGCGCGCTTCGGCCTCGCCGTCATCGGCTGAGCCCGGCGCTTCGCCGGCGGCCCCCTGATTTCTGATTACAAAAGGGGCGTTCGGGGTTAACATTGCCTCCGGGGAGAGCGAGTTTCTTATGTCAACGTCAACCGAACACCTGTACGTCGTCAAAGACGAGCGCATCCTCGGCGGCGAGCCCGTCATCAGGGGGACGCGGACGCCCGTCCGCGCCGTCGTCGAGCTATGGCGCATGGGCACCGCGCCCGAGGAGATACCGCACCACCTGCCCCACCTGACGCAGGCGCAGGTCTTCGACGCCCTCTCCTACTACAGCGACCACCAGGACGAAATCAACCGGTACGTCGAGCGCAACCGCGTGCCCGACGACCTCATCGACCCGCGCGCTAAGGATTTGTGAGCCGCCTTTTTATCGAGCTCTATCTCGACGAAGATGTGAGCGTGCTGGTGGCGGGGCTGCTGCGGGCGCGCGGCTTCGGCGTACAGACGACGCAGGAAGCCGGCCGGGTGGGCGCGAGCGACGAGGGGCAGTTAGCTTACGCGGCCAGTCAGCGGCGCGCGCTCCTGACGCATAACCGTGACGACTTCGCCCGGCTGGCGGGGGAGTATTTTGCCGGCGGCCGCCGGCACTGCGGACTCTTCATCGCGGTGCGCCGCCCCCCGCACGAGATGGCGCGGCGGCTGTTAGCAATCCTCAACCAGACCACAGCCGACGAAATGGAAGGTCAGATTATCTATCTCTGAAGCCGTGCCGCCGCCGGCTCAATCTCCCGACTCATGGCCGGCCGCGGGAAGCACCCCTCCTAGTCGGGGCCGATCTTGTCTATCTCTTTTTCGATGAGCGGGTAGAGTTTCATGCGGAGGCGCTGGACGAGGGCGTCGGCCTGGCGCACGTCCTCGTCGAGACGGGCGCGGCTCTGCGAGGTCTGGTTGAGGAGCGCCTCGGCGCCCTTGCGCTCGGTGTCGAGCTGGCGCCGCCGGTACTCGCGCAGGTCGGAGGTGCGTGTCGTGCCGACGCCCACCAGGGAGCGGTCTATGTTCTCGGGGCGCATCTCCTCTTCGAGCTGCGCGACGCGGACCCTGTAGCCAGTCTCCTTCTCGGTCAGCTCGATGAGCTGGCGGCGCATGGCCTCCGCGCGCTGCTCGGTGCGCGCGAGGAGGTCGAGCTGGACGGCGAGCGGGTGCTGCTTGGGGTCTTTGGGGTCGGCGGGCTTCGCCGCGCCGCCCGCGTCGGGGGCGAGGAGCCTGTCGCTGATCTCGCGCAGGCGCGTGTTCAGGGTCTGGAGCGACTTGCGCAGGAGCGATATCTCGTTCGCGACCGGGTCGGCGTAGACGACCGCCGGCTCGCCGTTCGGCGTCTGCGGCTTCGCCGCGCCGAGGGATTGCGCGGACGCGCTCGCCGAGAGGAGCGCCGCGGCGCACAGCGCGGGCGCGAGAAGTCTTGCGGGAGTGTTCATCTGCGGAATCCTTACTTGACCGAGAGTTCCGGGACAGTGGCCTTCACGCTTCACCCTGGCGGGAGTTCGCTTATTATCGACGCACGGGGTTCAACTTCAAAGCCCTATCTTTGTATAATGCGACGCCCGACCCGCCGGCCGACCCGCGCCGCGGCCGGGCGGGCCATTTAACCCGAGGCTTCCCAATCCGATGACAGACACCTTGCAATGCCCCTCGTGCGGCGCGCCGCTCGAATACGACCCGGAGCGCGTTTCGGGCACGATGCCCTGCCACTTCTGTAGCAGCACGGTCGTGCTGCCCGAGCGCGTGCGCCCGGCCGGCCCGCAGCAGATACACATCTCCTTCGGCGGGCACGGGCGCTCGAAGGGCTCGCCCGCGGCCGTGCTCGTCGTCGTCGCCGTCGTACTGCTCGTCGCGGGCGGCATCGTCTTCACCGTCGTCCGCCTCGTCGGCCGCGCCGCCTCCGACGTGACGCGGTCGGTCAGCACGCCCCCGCGGTCTACGCTGGCGTCTCCCCCTGCGCCGCCGACGCGCCCGGCCGAGCCGCAGCCCTTCTTCGGGGGCGAAGGCATCGGGCCGGGCCGCTTTCAGGACGCGCGCAGCATCGCGCTCGACGCAGAGGGGCGCATCTACGTCGGCGAATATTCGGGGGGGCGCATACAGGTCTTCGACTCTTCCGGCAAGTTCGTCACGCAGTGGAGCGTGGACCCGAAGATGCCCCTGCGCGGGATGACGGCCGACCGCCGCGGCAACGTCTACGTCGTGCAGAGGGGCGACATCACACGCTACGAGGGCGCTACGGGGAAGCCCCTCGGCACGGTGGGCGCGGGCGCCGGCAGCTACGACGACGTGACGGCGACGCCCGACGGCGGGCTCGTCGCCTTCGCGCGGCAGTCGCGCGACGACATCGTGAGGCTCAATTCTTCGGGGCAGGTGACGAGCGTCATCAAGGCGGCCGTCAGCGGCCAGACCGACCGCAGCGAGCTGAGCATCCGCGTCGCCGCCGACGGCGCGGGCAACGTCTACGGGCTCGGCGAGTTCAACGACGCGGTCTTCAAGTTCTCTCCCGAAGGCCGCTTCATGACGCGCTTCGGCGGCGACGGCGACGAGCCGGGGCAGTTGCGCGCGCCCTCGGCCATCGCCGTCGACAACAAGGGGCGCGTCTACGTCGCCGACATCAAGGGCGTCCAGGTCTTCGACCCGAACGGCCGCTACCTCGAACTCATCAAGGTCAAGGGCGCGGCCTCGGGGCTCGTCTTCAACGACCGCGACGAGCTGTTCGTCGTCGCGCGCACGGCCGTCTACAAGTTCCCGCGGGGCGAGCGCTGACCCTGCGCCGCGAGCATCCAAGGTATGCGCGTGATCGCCGGACAGTACCGCGGGCGTGTGCTGAAGAACCCGCAGGGGATGCAGACGCGCCCGACCTCCGACCGCCTGCGCGAGACGCTCTTCAACGTGCTCGCCCCGCGGCTCGCGGGCTCACGCTTCCTCGACCTCTGCGCCGGCACGGGCGCCGTCGGCATCGAGGCGCTCTCGCGCGGGGCGTCGTTCGTCACCTTCGTCGACCGCGTCCACAAGATGTGCGGGCTCGTCGAGGAGAACCTCGACCTGCTCGGCGTCCCCGAGGAGATGACCGAGGTCGTCAAGAGCGACGCGGCCGAGTTCCTCCGCCGCACGAGCCGCAACGAGGGGCAGGAGTGGCGCGCCGGCTCCGAGCCGTGGGACGTGGTCTACTTCGATCCGCCCTACGCCTCCGACTACTCGCCCGTCCTGCGCGAGTTCGCCGCGCACGCCGCGCAACTCCTGCGCGGGGGCGGCGTCCTCGTCGTCGAGCACCACCACAAGAACGCGCTGCCCGAGTCGCCGGGGGACCTGCGCCGCTGGCGCGTGCTCAAGCAGGGCGACTCGGCGCTGAGCTTCTACGAGGCCGCCTGAGCGGCCCCGCGCGAGGCCCCCATTGACGCGGGCGCGCGCCGTGGGCCAAACTCCTGAAAGGGGAAGCCCCTCCTCCTCAACAGCCCTCAAGAACAAGCTTCCGCGCGCGCGCCCCCGACACGCGCGCGGCCGGGGGATTTGTCTGCATGGAGCAGTCAGGGAAGGAACGCCGACTAAAGCCGCGGTTCAACGCCGACCTGCCGTGCGACCTCGCGCCCGCCGACTCGGACCTCGTCTTCCCGGGCGAGCGCCTCGAATGCCGCACGCGCGACCTGAGCGAGACGGGCGTCGGCGTCGTCGCCGGCTCCATCTACGTCGGCTACATCTGCGTCGTGGACGAGGGGCGCGCTCTACGCCTGCGGCTCGTGCTCCCCGCGGGCGAGATAGAGGTCAAGGCCACGGCCGCGCACTACATCCGCCTCGACAAGGGGCGCGGCGGCGACGCCGCCTACCTCATCGGCCTGCGCATCACCTCGATGTCTGACGAAGACCGCGCGCGCTACGACGGATACCTGGAAGAGCTGAGCCGGTCGGAGCAGGACTGAGCCCGCCGCCGGGCCGCATCAGGGCGGCGGTACGCGGTCGCCCGTCCGGCGAACCCCCGCGCCGTCACGACCATCATACATACATAGTCCCTTTCAACCCGAGCAGCTTCATACCTTAAGCAAGGAGGTGTTCGTTATGAAGCCCACTATCCACCGAGGCGCCTTCGACTCGCTCGCGGCGTCACTCCTCTGCGCGGCCGCGCTCGCCTTGTGCGCCCCGTGCGCCCGCGCCCGGGGGTCGGCGCAGGAGCCGACGCGCACGCAAGAGCAGGCCGGCTCCGCGGCGCCCGCCCCGCGGCAGCAGGAGGAGGAAGCACGCCCGACGCCCCCGCAGGGGGAGAAGGCCGCGGACGCGGCGCCCGCCGACGAGCCGCTCTACAGCGAGTTCAAGGGCGTCAAAATAGGCACGGGCCGGGACGAGGTGCGCAAGCGACTCGGCCGGCCGCAGGAGAACGACAAGACGCAGGACTTCTTCGTCTTCTCCGACAGGGAGAGAGCGCGCGTCTACTACGACGACAAGGGCGCGGCCACGGCCGTCATCGTCGCCTACGTCGGGAAGTCCGGCGACATCCCGACGCCGAAGGCGCTTCTCGGCTCCGACGTGGAGCCGAAGCCGGACGGCTCGCTTTACAAGATAGTCCACTACCCGAAGGCCGGCTACTGGGTCGCCTACAGCTGCACCGCCGGCGACGAGCCGCTCACCATCATCACGATGCAGAAGATGGGGCAGTGAGGCGCCGCGGCCGGCGCGGAAGGCCCAGACTGTTAAAGCCGGCGCGCACGCGTGCGCGCCGGCTTTCGTTTGCACGCCCGCCGCGGCCGGGCGACCGCGCCCGCCCCGCGCGCGCCCCGTCAGGTTCCGAGCTTCTTCTCCGTCGGGCAGGCGGGGAGGTTGAGGTGGACTGAGAGGCCGGTCGGCCGTAGGTCGTGGAGCGCGACGGAGCCGCCGAGCACGTCGAGCAGGCGGTGCGCGATGACGAGGCCGAGCTCGTTCATGTTCGTGCCGCGCTCGTTCGGCGCGTCAACGTCCACCGGCTCGAAGAGCCGCGCGGGGTCTTCGAGCGGCTCGCCGCCGTCGGTGATCTCGATGCGGATGCTCCCGCCGCCGGCGGGGACGGCGCGCACCGTGACGGGCGTGCCCGCCGGGCTGCGGCCGATGGCGAAGGCGAGGAAGTTGTAGAGCACCTGCCGGAGCTTGCCCTCGTCCGAGACGATGCCGCCGGCCTCCGGCGCAGTCTCACACTCCAGCGTCACGTCCTGCTTCTGCGCCAGGCGCAAGACGGCCGCGCACGACTCGCGCAGTGTCTCGCGCAGCGAGAACTCGTGCAGGAACAATTCCGTCTGCCCGGCCTCAAGCCGCGAGAGGTCTACGAGCTGGTTAAGGCTCGACTGGAGCTGGAAGCCGGAGGACTGAATCTTCCCGCAGAAGCGGCGCTGCTTCTCGGAGAGGTCTTCGTGGTCGAGCAGTATCTCGGCGAAGCCGAGGATGGACGTGAGCGGCGTCCGCAGCTCGTGCGACATGCGCGCGAGGAAGAGCGAGCGGTAGCGGCCGACCCTGTGCAGTTCGAGGTTCGCGCTCTCAAGCTCCGCCGTGCGGCTGCGAAGCTCCGCGACGAGCGACTCGATGCGCCGGCGCTGCTCGCTCATCGCGGCGCCGCGGCGCGCGTTGCCGAGCGCGATGACGACGGCCTGCCCGACACAGCGCACCCCGGCCGCTGCCTCGCGCAGCCGGCCCGCCTCGTCGGACGCGACCACGAGCACGCCCGCCAGCCCGCCGCTCGCGCGGATGGGCACGGCCGCCGCGGCCGCGAGCCCCGCCCGTCGCAGCCGCTCGCGCAGACCCGGAGGCTCGCCGCCGCCCGGCGCATCCGCCCCAAGCCCGACGAGCGCCTCTTCGCCCGCGCGCAAGACCTCGGCGGCCAGCGCCTCGCAGAGCGCGCCCGCGGCCTCGCCGTCAATGTGTTCGTGCGTGTGGCTCGTGCAGGGGGCGAGCGCGCCGTCCTCGCCGCGCAGGAAGGTCGAGATGCAGCAGAGGTCCCAGTGTCGCAGTAGTATCCGCGAGAACGACTCGCAGACCTCGCGCTCGGTGTAGGCGTCGCCCTGCGCGAAAGCCTGCTCGCTGAGGAGGCTGACGACCTCCGTGGTCAGCCCCGGCGGCACGTCCGCGCCGCCGGCCTTCCGGGCGTCGTCCGCGGCCGCCGACGCACGGCCGGCCGCCGAACCTGTCCGCGTGCCCGAAGCTGTTTTAGACCTTTGTACCATCACCACCGGCGTGAAAACCTTTTCACACAAAGGGGGCCCCGACGGGCTGTGCAGAGTGTACGAATGATGACAGTAAATCTTCCGTTTTTTATCGCGAAATTCGTCGGAGAGGTTAGAGACGAGGGGCTGGAGACCGGGGGCCGAGGGGCAAGTTAAAGCTCATTGACAAAGTGTGTCCGCATTACGCTCAGTCTAACAAGTCTCCAGCCCCTAGTCTCTAGCCCCTGCCTAAGCTATGATTGACGCGGGCTTCCGAAGGGGCGGCCCCGCACGCCAGATGAACGGCCGACTGAGCGACCACCCTCTAGCCGAACTCGTACACGAAATCTCGGAGGCGCGCGTCTCCGGCGCGCTGCGCCTCGCGCGCGAGCGCGCGAAGGGCGTAGTCTACTTCGACGGCGGCCGGGTCGCGGCCGCGCTCGCGAACCTGCGCCCGCTGCGGCTCGTCGAGGTGCTGCGCCGCAGCGGCGTCGTGGACGCGGCGCGCCTGTTCGCGGCCGTCGGCGAGGGCGCGTCGGACGAGCAGACCGGCGTCGGGCTCCTGCGCGCGGGTCTGCTCGACGAGGCCGGGCTGAAGAGACTTCAGGAGCGGCAGTCGAAGGAGGTTCTCTCCGAGCTGCTGCGGTGGACGGAGGGCGAGTGGAGCTTCGACGCGCGCGTGCGGCTCGCGGGGACGCAGAAGGGCGCGCAGGTCGAAGTCTCCGCGCTGCTGCTCGAAGCGGCGCGCTCGCTCCCGGCGTCGTTCGTCGCCGCGAAGACGCGCGACGACGAGACGGTCGCCCCGGTCGAGGGCGCGCAGGAGCGCGCGGCCTCCGGCCTCCGGCTGCTGCCCGCCGAGGGGTTCGTCCTCACGCGCGTCTACGCGCCGCTGCGTCTGCGCGAGGTCGTCGCCGTCAGCGGGCTCCCCGAAGAGGAGACGCGCAAAGCCGTCTACGTGCTCGCGCTCGCGGGTCTGCTCGAACGCCCCGAGAGGGAGCGCGCTCTGCCGGCCGGCGCGCTCCGCGAGGCCGCGGCCGCCGAGGCGCGGCGCACCACGGCCGAGCAGGCCGCGCCCGAGGCGCAGAAGCAGGACGCGGCGCGACAGACGGGCGAGCGGGCGGGCGAGCCCGCGCCCGACAGGCACGGCACGGTCGAGGAGCTGTTCAAGCTCGCGCGCGGCGCGACGCACTACGAGGTGCTCGGCGTGGCGCGCACGGCCTCGCCCGACGAGGTCAAGCGTGCCTACTACTCTCACGCGCGCCGCCTCCACCCCGACCGCTTCCGCCGCGACGCCGACGAGACGCAGCGCCAGCGCATCGACGCCGCCTTCGCCAAGGTCGCGCAAGCCTACGAGACGCTCAAGGACGCCTCCCTGCGCGCCGCCTACGACCTCAAGCTCTCGAAGCAGGGTAAGTAGGCAGTTGGCAGTTGGAAGGGAGTAGACAGTAGACAGTAGACAGTAGAAACCCTTTGCCGTGCGGACACCGCGGCCGTCATCTTCAACCCCCCGCAAGGCGGAGCCCTACTGTCTACTGTCTACTGTCTACTGTCTACTTCCTACCGCCTACTTATCCGCTTGCCCCCCCGGGGCTTTGAACCTTAAACTCAGACCCCTATGAGCATCGAGTTTGCAGAGAGCGAGCGCGCCGCGGGCGAGGCGTTCCTGCGCCTGTCGGCCGCCGTGGACGAGTTCGAGGCTTACGCGCACCCGCACGCGGCGCGCGTGGCGCGGCTCGCCGACGCGCTCGCCGAGCGCTTCCGCCTGTCGCGCGCCGACCGCTCGTCCATCGTCTTCGCCGCGCTGCTTCACGACATCGGCGAGATGACGATGCGACGCGACTACGTCCGCCGCCCGGGGCCGCTCAACGAGGAGGAGCGGCTCGACCTCGCGCGCCACCCCGTCATCGGCGAGCAGGAGGCCGCGCGCTCGGGCGCCGACCGCGCCGTGCAGTTGCTCGTGCGCTGGCACCACGAGTGGTTCGGCGGCGGCGGCTACCCGGACGCGCTGCGCGGCGAGCAGATACCCTTAGGCGCGCGCATACTCCGCGTCGCCGACACCTACGCCGCGCTCACCGACGCGCGCCCCTGGCGCCCCGCGGGCACGGAGGCCGAGGCGCGCAAACACCTCGGCCTCTGGGCCGGCATCGAGTTCGACCCGTCGGTCGTCCGCGCCTTCCTCGCGCTCGAAGGCTTTGCCGAGCTGCGCTCCTACGCGCGCGAGCGGGCGGCGGACGAAGAGCCGAAGCCTGCGGACGAAGGCGCGGCCGTCGAGAGCGCGAGCGCAGAGCCCGCGGCCGACGCCGAGCCGGAAGAGGTCGTCCACGCGGGCGAGCCGCCCGCGCGTTACCCGTGGGAAGCGGGCTCGCGGCCCGACTCCGAAATAGCCCGCTGACTTCCGCGGGCGAACCCCGACACACCGAGGCCGACGACTTTGCGCAACTTCTCCGACTCACTCCCCGAAGGCTGGCTCGCGTTCGAGCTGAGCGTGCTGCGCCGCCTACAGTTCCGCTCGGTCGCAGACCCCTTCGCGGGCGAGGCGACGACGCTCGCCTACCTCAAGCGCTGGGGCGCGCGCGTCGCGGCCAACGACACGGCGCGCTGGGCCTACGCGCGCGCGCAGGCGCGCGTCGAGAACAACGGGAACGTGCTGACGGAGGAAGAGGTCGAGGTGGTGCTCGAAGACGCCTACGTGCCGCGCCACAGGCTCTACAACCCGGCGCTCCGCCGCTGGTTCGGCGAGACGGACGCGTGGTGGTTCGACAACGTGCGGGACAACGTCGAGAAGCTGGCGCCCGCGAGGCGCGAGCTGGCGCTCGACCTCGGCATGGCCGTCGGCGACTACGCGCTCTCCTTCGACGACGAGACGCGCGAGCTGCGCCAGCCCCTCTCGCGCGCCTTCAAGCGGCTGTGGGACGCCGCGCCCGCGCCCTTCGACAACGGCCAGCGCAACACGGTCTCTAACCGCGACGCCCGCGACTTCGTCTCGCGCGAGCAGGCCGACCTGCTCTTCCTGCGCCTGCCGCGCCCCTCGCGCCGCGCGGCGCGCGACACGGCCTGGGCCTGGCGCGAGGAGTGGGTGCGCGGCGGCGGCGACTTCTGGGACGAGTTCGAGAGCACGCGCGAGGGGCGCCTCGGCGCGCGCGCCGAGGCGCGCCGCCAGTACCTGCGCCACGTCGAAGACCTGCTCGACGCGGCCTCGCCCTTCCAGACCTGGGCCGTCGCCTACGTTGACGACGGCTTCCTCCCGACCGAAGAGCTGGTCGAAGCAATCGGCCGACTCCGCCGCGTCGGCACCGTCTACACCAAGGACTTCACCGAGCTGACCGGCGCCCGCGCCGTCATCGTCACGGCATAAGGAGAAGCCCGGAGTCCGGAGTCAGAAAAGCAAAAGCCCGGCTCGCGACGACCGGGCTTTTGCATTGACTCCAGACTCCGGACTTCAGACTCCGGACTTCACTTTCAGTATCACGAGCGTCTGGTCGTCGCCGCGGTCGGCCTGGCCCGTCCAGCGGTCGATCTCGTCGAAGATGTCCCGGCGGATGTTCTCGACGGTCTCGGCGCGGCGCGCGGCGGCGAGGTCGGCGAGGCGCTGCTCGCCGTACTCCTCGCCCGTCGCGTCCTGCGCCTCCGTGATGCCGTCGGAGAAGACGACGAGCAGGTCTCCTTCATTCAACTCAGCCTGCCCCTCCTCGAACGGCACGCCGTCGAAGGCGCCGAGCACGGTGCCGCCCGTCCACAGACGCTCCACCGTCCCGTCGCCGCGCACGAGCAGCGGCGCGTTGTGCCCCGCGTTCGTGTAGCGCAGCGCGCGCGTGCGGTCGTCGTAGAGCGCGAGGAAGAGGGTGGCGAAGCGGTCGGCGTCCGTCGAGCGGCAGAGCTGCTCGTTGATGCGCTCGGACATCCTTGAGACGAGACAGCCTTCGTCC
>DASVWB010000221.1:0-6441 GCA_036389815.1 Pyrinomonadaceae bacterium
GGCGCGGGACGAGCGCCTGTACCCCGCCTTCGCCGAGCGCTGGGGCGTGCGCTCCGTGCTGAGCGTGCCCCTGAAGATAAAGCGCGAGCTGATCGGCTTCATCTACGTCGCCAACCGGCCGGGCGGCTTCACGGGGCGCGAGCTGCGCCTGCTCGAAATACTCGCCGCGCAGGCCGCCGAGACCATCGTCAACGCGCGGCTGTTCGCAACCATCCAGGCGCAGGCCGAGCGCGAGGCCGTCGTCAACCGCCTGCTGCTTTCGCTCCAGCGCGGCTCGGAGCCGCGCGAGAAGGTGCGCGAGGTCATCGAGCGCGTC
The DNA here is from genome assembly GCA_036389815.1 of Pyrinomonadaceae bacterium. Taxonomy (GTDB): domain Bacteria; phylum Acidobacteriota; class Blastocatellia; order Pyrinomonadales; family Pyrinomonadaceae; genus QHXN01. The sequence continues at coordinate 317 of DASVWB010000221.1, forward strand.
GGCGAAGTCCTCGGGCTCGACCGCTGCGTCGCCGTCCTCTTCGCCGACGGCGAGCACGAAGACTACTACGGCGAGTGGTGCGCCGAAGGCGTCGAGCCGGTGACCGGGCTCCCAGAGGTGCGCGAGCGCTCGCCCGTGCGCTACGCGCTGCGCACCTCGCGCCGCCCCGTCGTCCTGCCGGACGTGCGCGCGCACACGCTCGCCGCCGGGCTCGAAGACCTGATTCAGAGGACGGGGCTCCGGAGCCTCGTCGTCGTGCCCGTCACGCACCTCGGGCGCGTCGTCGGCTCCATCAGCGGGCACCAGACGCGCGGGCGCAGGGAGTGGAGCGAGGACGACGTAGACCTCCTCCTCGCCGTCGCCACGCACCTCGGCGCGACACTCGAGAACGCGCGGCTCATCTCGGAGCTGCGCGAGGCGAACCGGCTCAAAGACCAGTTCCTCGCCACGCTCTCGCACGAGCTGCGCACGCCCCTGACCGCCATCAACGGCTGGGTCGAGATGCTCTCGGAGAGCGGGGCGCTGGCGCGCGACGAAGACCTCGCCGACGGCATCCGCGCCATCGGCTCGTCGGCCAACTCGCTCACGCAGCTCATCACGGACATGCTCGACCTCTCGCGCATACAGCGCGGCGTGCTGCGCCTGCACCGCGACCTGCTCGACATCAACGAACTCGTGCGCGACGCGGAGCGCGCCGCACGCCAGGCGGCGCGCGCGCGGAAGCAGGAGCTGCGGCTTGAGCTTGCCGAGCGGCTGCCGCCGACCGTCGCCGACGCGCAGCGCGTCCGGCAGATACTCTGGAACCTGCTCTCGAACGCCATCAAGTTCACGCCGAAGGGCGGCCGCGTCACCGTCCGCACGCGCGCGGCCGAAGGCGACGGCGCCGGCGCGCGCTGGATAGAGGTCGAGGTCGAGGACACGGGCGAGGGCATCCCCGAAGAGTTCATGCCGCACATGTGGGAGCGGTTCCGGCAGGCCGACTCGACGGCCACGCGGCGGCACGGCGGCCTCGGTATCGGGCTCGCGCTCGTCAAGGAGCTGGTCGAGGCGCACGGCGGCCGCATAGACGCCGCGAGCGAGGAGGGGCGCGGCTCGCGCTTCACCGTCGGCCTGCCCGTCATCAGGCTCGAAGAGTTGCGGGGGGACGAAGGGTGAAGGGAAGGCTGCGCCTCGCGCCGCTCGCGCTCCTCCTGCCCGCGCTCGCCGCCGCCGCTTGCGCGCCGCGCGAGGGCGGCGCGGGAGAGCCCGAGCAGCGCACGCGCAACGCCAACGCGCGCGCCGCCGCCGCCAACGCGAACGCCGCCGCGACCCCGCCGCGCGCTCTCGCCGACGCGGACTTCGCGCGCCACGTCGCCGCGTTGAAAAAGAGGCTCCCGTCGAAAGAGTTCGAGGTCGTCGTCGAAAGGCCCTTCGTCGTCGTGGGCGACGGCGGCCGCCGCGCCGTCGAGGGGCACGCGCGCGACACCGTGCGCTGGGCGGTCGAACTGCTCAGGCGCGACTTCTTCGCGAAAGACCCTGCGGAGATTCTCGACATCTGGCTCTTCAAGGACTCCGACTCCTACCGCCGCCACGCGCGCGCGCTGTTCGGCGGCGAGCCCTCGACGCCCTACGGCTACTACTCGCCGGCGCACAAGGCGCTCGTGATGAACATCGAGACGGGCGGCGGCACGCTCGTCCACGAGATAGTCCACCCCTTCGTCGAGGCCGACTTCCCCGGCTGCCCTCCCTGGCTCAACGAGGGGCTCGGCTCGCTCTTCGAGCAGTGCGGCGAGCGCGACGGCCACATCGTCGGCTACCCGAACTGGCGGCTGCCCGGGCTCCAGCGCGCGATACGGCGCGGCGGCCTCGACCCCTTCCAAAAACTCCTCGCCATGGACGGCGCGGCCTTCTACGACGACGACCACGGCACACACTACGCGCAGGCGCGCTACCTCTGCTACTACCTGCAGGAGCGCGGCCTGCTCACGCGCTTCTACCGCGACTTCCGCGCCGCCCGCGCCGCCGACCCGACCGGCTTCGACACTCTCAAGCGCCTCCTCGCCGAGCCGGACATGGACGCTTTCCAGAAGCGCTGGGAGAAGTTCGTCCTCGAACTCGGCGAAGACCGCCTGACGCCCGTCACCCCTTAAAAAATAGGTTTCGCCGCGACCGGGTCGGAACCGCCCGCGGTGGCGGGCTGACTTTACGAGGGCGGCCTGACGATTGACGAAGACACTGCTGTCATCAGCCGCCCGGCGTTCGCCACGTCCACCCGCTACCGCGGGTGGTTCTGACCCGTACGGCCGCGCTAGAATCTTCGCATGAACCTTTTCAACATCGTTCGGGGGGGCGCGCGGCCGCGTGTCTGAGGAAGCTCTCGGCTGGGAAGTCGTCGCCCGGGAGGGCGAGGCGCGCGCGGGGCTTTTGCGTACGCGGCGCGGGACGATTGAGACGCCGGTCTTCATGCCCGTCGGCACGCTCGGGTCTGTGAAGGGCGTGCGCTTCGAGGAGCTTGAGGCCGAGGACCTGGACGCGCGCATCATCCTCGGCAACACCTACCACCTCTGGCTGCGCCCCGGCGCGGAGGTCGTGCGCGCGTGCGGCGGGCTGCACCGCTTCGCGGGCTGGCGGCGCGCGCTCCTCACCGACTCGGGCGGCTTCCAGGTCTTCAGCCTGAGCCACATGCGGAAGCTCTCGGAGGGGGGCGTCGAGTTCCGCTCGCACACGGACGGGCAGCTCTGCTTCCTCTCGCCCGAGGTCTCGATGGAGGTGCAGGCCGCGCTCGGCTCGGACATCGTGATGGCCTTCGACGAGTGCCCGCCGGGGCGCGCCGAGCACGAGACGGCGCGCGTCTCGCTTGAGCTGACGGCGCGCTGGGCCCGCCGCTCGCGCGCGCGCTTCGACGAGTTGCAGCGCGCGGGCGCGGACGCGGGCCGGGCGGAGAGCGGGGAAGGGTTGAGCGGCCGTCAGGCCATCTTCGGCATCGTGCAGGGCGCGACGCACCTCGACCTGCGGCGCGAGAGCCTTGAGCGGACGGTCGAGGTCGGCTTCGACGGCTACGCCGTCGGCGGCCTGAGCGTCGGCGAGGAGAAGCCGGCCATGTACGGCGTCGTCGAGCGGGTCGCGCCGCTGATGCCCGCCGACCGCCCGCGCTACCTGATGGGCGTCGGCACGCCCGAAGACCTGGTCGAGTGCGTCGCGCGCGGCGTGGACATGTTCGACTGCGTCATCCCGACGCGCAACGGCCGCAACGGGCAGGCTTTCACCTCGCGCGGCCGGCTCAACATCAAGAACGCCCGCTGGACTTCGGACACGCGCCCGCTCGACGAGGCCTGCGGCTGCGCCGTCTGCCGCCGGCACTCGCGCGCCTACGTGCGTCATCTATATATGACGGGCGAGATGCTCGCGGCCGCGCTGCTCTCGCACCACAACCTTGCGTTCTTCCTTGACACCATGCGGCGCGTCAGGCAAGCTATCCGGTCTGGCGAATTCACGCGATTTCGGCGGGAGTTTCTTGAGGGAATGAACTCCGGCGTCGGGTGAGTTGCGGGGTCGGTGCCGCACTTTCTCCTGAAAAATCCGCTTACGGTTGGAGGCACGGGGGCGCGCCGCCGCCCCTCGCGCGCCGCTTTCGTGCCGCGCACCGGCCGAAGCCCCGCCGGCCGGCGGATTCCGGAACTCTTGAGGTCGCTCTGAACCCTTTTACACTTCCGATGACCAATCTCGCACTCATCTTCCAGGCCGGCGGCGGGCTCCTCGGCGCGCTGATGCCCTTCGTGCTCATCTTCGGCGTCTTCTACTTCCTGATCATCGTCCCGCAGCGCAGGCGCCAGAAGGCGCTCCAGGACATGATCGCGACGCTGAAGGCCGGCGACAAGATCATCACGACGGGCGGCATACTCGCCACCGTCAAGCAGGTCAAGGAGAAGTCGCTGCTCGTCATGAGCGCCGACAAGTCGATCCTCGAAGTCTCCCGCACGGCCGTCGCCGCCATGCAGGGGGAGGAGGAGGTGAAGCAGTAAGGAGGAAGTAGACAGTAGACAGTAGTCAGTAGCCAGTAGGGCTCCGCCTTACGAGTGCTGACGCCGGCACCGGGACGAACCGCAAAAAAGTTCTTCTACTGACTACTGACTACTGTCTACTGCCTACTAAGCCTTAGCCATGAAAAAGAATCTTCTCAACCGCGTCATCATCATCGCCCTCGTGACGGTCGCCGCGCTGTGGGTCGTCGTCGGCCCGCGCCACCGCCCGACGCTCGCCGACTTCACGCCGGCGGGCTTCAACCGGACGCTGCGCGACAATATCCGCCTCGGGCTCGACCTCCGCGGCGGCTCGGAACTCGTCATGCAGGTGCAGGTGCAGGACTACCTCAAGCGCCTGACCGAGGGCACGTCGGTCGGCGTCCAGAACGCCGCCCGCGAGCTGGGCTACGACCTCAAGGAGGTGCGCCCGGAGGTGGGCAGCAACGACTACCGCGTCGTCGTCGTCGCCAACGACCCCGCGAAGGTCTCCGAGATGCGCGACCAGCTCCCGCGCCGCGTCAACGACTTCGACCCGAACGTCTGGTCGGCCGCCGTCTCCGGCAACACCGTCACGTGGACGATGACCGACCGCGCCAAGACCGAGCTGGGCAACCGCGCCACCGAGGACGCGCTCAAGATCATCGACACGCGCATCAACTCCCTCGGCGTCACCGAGCCGACGCTCCAGACGCACGGCTCGCAGAGTTCGCACCAAATTCTGCTCCAGATGCCCGGCATCTCCGACCCGGAGCGCGTCAAGGAGCTTCTGAAGAGCGAGTCGCGGCTGGAGCTGATGAAGGTCGTCGGCCCGAACAACCCCTCACCTATGGCGACCTACCCGACCGAGGAGGCCGCGCGCCAGTCGCTCGGCGGCACGGTGCCCGCGAACCGGCGCATCCTCCCCTACGACGAGCGCAACGAGCCGACCGCCGCGGGCTCGACCCCGCCGAAGCCGGGCGAGCCGACCTCCTGGATCGTCGTCGAGTCGCCCGCGATAGTTGACGGCAGCGAGCTGCGCACGGCCGAGGCCACCTCCGGCAACCCGGCCGGAGGCGACGACGCCTACCAGATCAGCTTCACGCTCAAGCCGACGGGCGCGCAGAAGTTCGGCGCCTGGACGGCCGCCAACGTCGGCGCCTACATGGCCGTCGTCCTCAACGACCGCGCGCAGTCGGCGCCCTACATCAAGTCGCAGATCACCGACTCCGGGCAGATTTCGGGCAACTTCACGAAGGAGTCGGCCAACGGGCTGGCGCTCACGCTGCGGTCGGGCGCGCTCCCGGCCAAGATCGTCTACCTCCAGGAGCGCACCGTGGGCCCGAGCCTCGGGGCCGACTCGATCCGCGCGGGCGTCACGGCCTCGCTCGTCGGCCTCGCGCTCGTCGTCCTGACGATGGTCGTCTACTACCGTCTGTCGGGCGTCAACGCCGTCGTCGCGCTGCTCCTGAACACCATCCTGACGCTGGCGGCGCTCATCATCTTCGGCGCGACGCTGACGCTGCCCGGCATCGCCGGCATCATCCTCGGCATCGGCATGGCCGTGGACTCGAACGTGCTCATCTTCGAGCGCATCCGCGAGGAGCTGCTCTCGGGCAAGACCGTGCCCTCGGCCATCGACCTCGGCTTCGCGCGCGCCTTCGTCACCATCATCGACACGCACGTGACGACGATCATCTCGTCGCTCTTCCTCTTCGTCTTCGGCACGGGCCCCATCCGCGGCTTCGCCGTCACGCTCGTGCTCGGACTGCTCGCGAACCTGTTCACGGCCGTCTACGTCTCGCGCACCATCTTCATCTGGGAGCTCTCGCGCAAGCAGGCCAAGCACGGGCGCGTCGAGACGCTCAGCATCTAAAGGCGTAAGCCGCGGGCCGCGAGCCGTGACAAGAAAGAACGGTCTTCTCTCGTCGCGGCCTGCGGCCCGCGGCTCACGGGAATTGATATGTTTCAGATACTCCACAAAGTAAACCTCGACTGGCTGAAGTACCGAAGGGTCTTCATCATCGTCTCGACGGCGATCATGCTGGCCGGACTCGGCTCCGCGCTCGTGCGCCAGGCCGCGCCCGGCGGCACCGACGCCTTCAACCTCGGCATCGACTTCAAGGGCGGCACGGTCGTCACCGCCGA